>CAUCBQ010000023.1 GCA_958441075.1 uncultured Clostridiaceae bacterium
CGCATCCTTTTTATTCTCTCCTGCTTTATTTTTCCTGTTCGTCCAGATTAGAGGTGCAGTGAGGGCACCGTACAGCACTCAGCGGAATCATGGTGCTGCCGATAATCATACCAACTGCCAGATCAACCATATTGCCCTTAAGGGCAAATGCCTTAAACTCTTCGATAAATTTTTTCATATGCATCCGCCTTTCTTTTGTGCTATCTACCAGTCTAACATAAACCTGTGTTTTTTTCTACCTGATTTTCCCGATGGCGCCCACGCAGTTTATAAAAATTTATTTTCCCAAATTTCATTATTGGAACCTTTTTTCTGATTTTCTTCATTACAATCAGTTCATACAAAACCATTATTTTACAGGCGCGCCCTGTGTATGTGCGCCCATTCAGGAGTTTTTATGCGAAAGATAACCACCAGCGACCAGAAAAACATCATTGGCAGCCGAATCCGCCAGCTGCGTATGGCCCGAAAGCTGACCCAGGATGAACTGGCCGCCAGACTGCAGGTCAATGGCTACAATTTTTCAAAGCTGACCATCCTGCGGATTGAGCTTGGCAAACGCCTGGTGACTGACATTGAACTGAAGGGACTGTGTGAATTTTTTGAAACAGATCCCAACAGTCTCCTGGGCTATCATCATGAACCACAGAAAGAAGATACCGTCAGGGAACCATTTATCCACAGATTTTAATGATAGGATATCAGGGGCAGATCGCCTTTTGACTCTAACAGCATAATGATAGTTGGGGGTTTTCATCTGTTTGTGCACCTTTTAGTGCATATTTTATACATCCTATTTCAGCCTGATGTTTTTCATAACAGTGGGATACAATAATACACAACAGGAAAATGACAGCACCACAGGAGGCAGAAAAAACATATACCGGATCATTTCCGGAATGTTCCTTTCTGATATGACTACAATGAGTTTTGAGCTGGATCGCATTGAAGAGCTCTGCCGGATCAGAGGCTGGAGCCATTACCGACTTGCAAAGGAAATGGATGTTTCTCCTAACAGCATAGGAAATCTTTTCCGCCGTACTTCCATCCCCAGTGTACCCACCATACGCCATATCTGCGAAACTATGGGTATTACCATTTCACAGTTTTACAGTACAGATGGCGACGCTGTTACGATGACAGAGCAGCAAAAAGCGTTTCTGGAAATGTTTGACCGGTTAAGTCCGGGAGATAAGAAAAAGGCAGAAGGATATATAGAAGGCTTACTGGCACAATCCCAGTCTGAGCCGTAAAAGGCCGCCGGTCTGATGAAATACCATCAGTCACCGGCGGCTTTTTCTCTTTGCAGTATTACATACTCTTCCGCTCTGCTATTTCAGCCATCTTGGCCTCGTTTAAACGGGTATCTCCCTTTACCCTGGAATAGCTCAGATATCCGTTCATTCGGTCAATCTTTGTCAGGTTGCGGCTTCCGCAGGCTGGACATACATCCATCTCCAGCTCCTCATGGCCGCAGTCATCACAGTAGGCCAGCGACAGGTTTACTCCCTCATAAAATCCCATTTTCATGGCCCGGCGCACCAGGGTACGAATCGCCTCCTTATTGTAGCTGATGGGATATTTTACATACTGGATCTTTCCTCCGTTGCTCAGCTCCCAGAATCTATATTCCAGGTCCTGCTTCTGAATAGGAGTAATATCCTCTGTAACATGGCAGTGGAAGCCGTTGCTCACATACTCCCTGTCTGAAACATTTTCAATGATGCCGTACTTTTCACGGAACTGCTTTACCTGAAGACCGCAGAGATTCTCCGCAGGTGTGGCATAAATGGCATAGAGATTACCGTCTTCTTCCTTAAACTCCTCAATCTTTTTATTGATATGCTCCAGAACCTCCAGAGCAAACCTTCCGTCTTCTACCAGGGATTTTTTATTGTACAACTGCTGAAGCTCATTAAAGGCCGTAATGCCGAAGGAGGCAGTAGCCGTCTTAAGGAGCGGTTTGATCTTGTCGTGCAGCCCCAGATGACCGCCATAAAATCCTCCCTCGCAGTAAGCCAGAGGATTGGTGGATGCCTTCAGTTCACCCAGATAAGCATAGGTACGGATATGTATCCTGCGGATCAGTTCCAGATAATAGTCCAAAACCTCATAGAAATCCCGGCTCTCCTGTCTGGCTTTGGCAAGAATCATGGGGAGATGAAGACTGACTACTCCAATATTAAATCGTCCTACAAATACCGGAGAATCCTTATCGTCTGCCGGATACATTCCTCCTCTCTCATACCATGGGGATAAAAAGGCCCTGCATCCCATAGGGGAAATAATCTTGCCGTAACGTTTATACATACTGGCAATATAGCCCTTTCCGGTCAGAGAAAGCCAGTCAGGATACATGGTCTTGCTGGAACAGTCGATTCCCGCCTCAAACACATCCTCCAGCTCGCCTCCCGGTCCGTGAAGAGCCTCATCATAGAGGAATACAATCTTTGGAAAAAGCACCGGCTTTTTGTGGTCCTTCTTCCCCTGACCGCCCTTGCGCACATTGAGCATGGTCATCGTAGCCATTTTTGCAAACCGGCTGGTTCCTGTCCCGGCTGTCATGGTAATAAAGGGATAGTCGCCCCGGCTGGAGGAAACGGAGTTAAACTTGTACTCCCAGCCCTGAAAGCCCTGCTCCATGTCCCGCTGTACATCCTTCCAGGCTACCTCCCTGGCCTTATCTGCCGTCAGACCCAGATCCAGATATTTTTCAATGTATTTTTCATAGGATTTTTCTGCATAAGGCGCCAGAATCTCCTCTACGCTCGGAACCGTAAAACCGCCATACTGCTGGCTGGCTGCGCTTAAAACAATATCCCCGATCACATCAAAGGCCACATCCAGAGTCTTAGGCTCATTATACCAGAGATTTCCCATCTCAAAGCCTCCGGTCAGAACCTCCCTTACATCAAACAGGCAGCAGTTCATGGTATCACGCCTGGCAGACATATCATGGATGTAGATATAGCCTTCCCTGCATGCCTGAAGCTCTTCCACCGTCATAAAAAATTTCTGGTACAAAGACTTATTTAACTCATTAAAAATCAGGCTGCGTTTGGTGGACACCAGAGCGCTGTCCGTGTTGCTGTTCTCCTTGTCTCCGATGTACATAATAGACTGGCTTTTCTTATACACATCATCCAGCATCCGCACAAAGTCCTGCTTGTAATTTCTGTAATCCCGGTAGCTCTTTGCAACCAGAGGATTTACCTTTTCAAGGGCTCCCTCTACAATGTTGTGCATCTGCGGAATGGGGATCAGCTCCTGATCCAGCTCCAAAACCTTTTCCTCTACAAATTCACAGATAAAATTCAGCTCTGCCCTTGAAAATGTAATCATGGCACGCTCTGCGGATTTGCTGATGGCAGAAATCACCTTCTGAACATTAAAGTCCTCTTTTGTCCCGTCTTTTTTTACTACTTTTACTCTGGAAAGATTCATGTGTCACCTCTTAAAGAATAATTGAATTTATACTATATGTTGTGTTTCGTCTCTTTTATCAACACACTATGTATTGTGTTTTGATTGGTGATGATATCTTACCATGGATGCAGGGCTCCGTCAATAGGTGTTTGGGGATGGCTTTCTACATCTTCCCCACCCCCACCGCTATCAAAAGCAGGCCGCTGAGCCAGCCCAGATCCCTCTGTCCTTTCCCGGCAGCAGAATGGCCTGCCATAAGTCCGGCTTCTGTCATCATAGTCCCCACAAAAAAAGCCAGAAGCACAGTAATCACAATCCTTTCTTCTGACAGTGCCGCTGCCGCACCGGCGGTCAGACTGTCCAGAGACATAGCTAGGCTTAGGAGAACCGTTTCCTTCCATTCCAGACTCCGTGAGCCGTCCGTATCCGCTTCCATGGGATCACTCCAAATTCGAATAAGCACATGGATTCCTGAACGTGAAACCCTGAAGCTTCGTTCCTTTTTGCAGTATACCCGAATCCATTTTCGCAGTGTAAAATCTGCAATGCGGAAAACCCCCATTAAAATAAGGCTTCCTCCGCAGAGAACCCGGATATTAATACCCGAAAGCCACTCTGCTGCAAGAGAGCCTGCTGTCATAGCCAGTCCCAGACAGGCACTGCAGATCCCATTTAAAAGGAGTACCTTTCCAAAACTTATCTTTATTCTATTCGCTCCATAGGCAAGACTCGCCCCAAACGTATCGGCGCACAGCGCCAGCACAAGCATGAAACTCTGAAACACAAAAACCGCTCCTTTGGTGCTCAAAGGGATTACACTACCATATTCCCCTTTGTCCTCCGATGTGACGGTCTGAGAACGGATTTCCAAAAGCGCGGAATTTCCATCTTCCTGCTACTGTTCCCCTTTTTCCTGAATCTCCTCCACACTCAGCTGCAGCTCTTCTTCTACCTCTGCCCGTATAATTGCCTCCTGTTCGGGATTTACGTCCGGCAGGTCTCCCAGAGACCCCACTCCGAACCGGCGCAGAAATTCCTCTGTCGTTGCAAACAGGGCAGGACGGCCCGGAGCATCCAGACGGCCCGCTTCATAGACCAGCTCATACTCTACCAGACGGTTTACCGCATGATCTGACTTTACCCCGCGGATCTTCTCAATCTCCAGCTTTGTCACAGGCTGCCGGTAGGCAATAATGGATAACGTCTCCAAAACCACGTCTGACAGCACCTGTTTTTTGGGCGCTGCAGCCACACGAATGAGATTTTCATAGTATCTGGACCTGGTACACATCTGATAGCTGTCTTCCAGCTTATTGATCTCCATTCCCCGTTTTCCTGTCTGGTAACGCTTTGCCAAACGCTCTACTGCCGCTCTGGCAGTTTCCTGATCCTGTCCAATGGCAGCTGCAAGCTGGCGCAGCTCCACTGCTTTTCCCATAGTAAAGAGCACTGCCTCAATAACAGCCTCCTGATCCTTTTCATTTTCCACAGGCTCAAAATTTACATTTATACTGCTGTTTTCCATTTCCTATTCCTCTAAATCCTCCAGACCTTCCAGATTCGGCTCTTCCTCCATTTCCTCCGGTTCCAGAGCTTCTATATCCATATCTCCAAAGGTTTCCTCCTGAGTTAAATGGATCTTTCCTGTCTTCATAAGCTCCAGCACTGCCAGAAAAGTTACCACAATCTCCAGCTTATCTGACTGACGCTCTAAAAGCTGGCGAAAGCTGAAACGCCGTTTTTTTCTCGCATAGGCCAGTACGGAACCGATCTTCGTTTCCAGGCTTACCGGCTCCTTCCGGATGGTTCCGAACTTGCTGCGGATAGGATCTACCTTATTTTCCTGACGTTTCATGACCTGTTCAAATATTCTCTTTAGCTTTGCCAGAGTCAGTCCGTCCAAAAGCTCATCCAGATCTACCGGAGGCTGGTATTTTGCCACCTCAGGAGGCAGCGTAGACGGCTTATAAAAATGCGTCAGGGCCCCTTCCTCCCGATCAGCCAGTCCCTCTGCCAGAAGCTTATAGCGCTTGTATTCCAGCAGACGGAGTACCAGCTCCGCTCTCGGGTCAATTTCCTCCCCTTCCTCGTCTACCTCCTTCGGAAGAAGCATTTTTGCCTTGATATCCAAAAGAGTGGCCGCCATAACCAGAAAATCACTGACCAGGTTCAAATCCTCCCGTTCCATCCGGCGCACATAGGCCAGATACTGAGCCGTAATTTCCACAATGGGAATATCATATATATCAATTTTATTCTTTTCGATCAGATGAAGCAACAGGTCAAGAGGACCTTCAAAATGCTCCAGTTTATAGGTAATTGTTTCCATAACTACAATATTTTCCTCTTTAACCGGACAATTAAAAGCTGAGGACGGTTATTTAAACGGATATTGATGGAATGCGTTCCCAATCCCCGGCTTACCGCCATATATTTACCATCCTTTTCATGGGTTCCGGCACATACCGGCAGAAAAAACTGATACTGAGGCGTCATCACTCCTCCAAGGCCCGGAAGCCGTATGGTTCCTCCATGAAAATGACCGGACAGCGTCAGATCTGCCCCCCAGCTCCTGTATGCATCAAAAAACAGCGGCGAGTGCGCCAGAAGGATCTGAAAATAATCCCTGCAGACCGGCCCCAGCTTTTTCTCTATATAACCGCGATCCATGGAAGCCAGCTTTCCCGAATATGCCTTTCTGTAAAAACAGGGCTCCAATTCCAGTCCGGAAACCCGTATTTCATTTCCAATAAGCACAGACTCGTCTTCCAGCAGGCAGATCCCCAGCTTCTCAAGATGTTTCTGATACCGTCTATAGCCGTCCTTATACTCTTCTTTCTTCCATTTCATACGGCTTTCATGATTGCCGTTTGCACAGTATACCGGATATCGGGAAGCCAGCTCTGATAAAAGCGCTTCCGCTGCGCACATCCTGGCCTGTCCCTTTTTTGTAACAATCAGGTCGCCTCCGCTTAAAATCCCATCAGGCTTTACACGGTCAATGGCTGCGATCAGCTGTTCATTTTTATAACCAAATTCATTTTCATGAAGATCCGAAAGAAATACAAAGGTCCAGTCCCTGGTAAGCCGGTCTGAAGCTGCCACCATTTCTTCCACAGACAATGATTTTCTCTCATAGCCTGACCGTGCCGCCAAAGCCGCCCCCATAACAGCTCCGCAGACCGTCGCCATTCTGCAATCCAGCATATAAATTCTCCTTACCAATATGCAATACTTCATAGTAGTATATCATTGTGCAGTGGGTTTGTCATTCGATATTTTTCAGTTTCTCTTGTATCCTTATCCGTTTTATGATATAATCCATTTACTGATAATGCACTATTCAAGGAGGACTGGTCAATGATACGATATGACCGTTTATGGGATACCATGGCAAATCGCGGTATGACCCAATATAAACTGATTAAATTCCACGGATTCAGCGCCGGACAGATCGGCCGTCTGAAAAAAAATATGCACGTTTCTACCCATACGCTGGAAACCCTCTGCCGTCTTTTAGACTGCCGGGTTGAGGATATTGTAGAGTATGTGGCAGATGGACCAACGACTGTTCCGAAAAATACCATATGCCAGGATTCTGCCCCCTCTGATTCCCGGATTCATACAGATATTTCGACTGCTCAGACTCCGGCGGACATTACGGTTGTCCAGACTGTTTCCCGGAAGGATCAGCCGCCCACGGCAGCTTCCGGTGATCCCGCTTCGTCTGATGGATCTGACTCCCGGATTCAGCCTCCTCTTTCCGGCAGCAAGGCCACTTCCAAAGCAGAAAAAACAAAAAAAGGCTCCAAGACCAAAAAAGCCTCAAAAAAGAGCCTTAAAAATGCAAAAAAATCCAGAAAAAAATAGCTGTCAGCCTCATTCATCTAGGAATGGGGCTGATCTTTTATAAATTTCGTGGGAGAACGGAGCGTATACTTCTTAAACACAGCACAAAAATGCTTATAATCTGAGAACCCCACTGCCTCAGATATCTCGCTGATCCGGTATTTTCTTGTGTTTAAAAGAGCAACCGCCTGCTGTACACGGTATCGGTTGAGCACATCCAAAAACGTCTGGCCTGTAATTTCCCTGAATTTACGGCTCAGGTAGCTGGCGCTGACTCCCAGCTCCTCTGAGATTCCCTCTATGCTCAGTTTTTGCCCATAACGCTCCCTGATGGCTTCCAGAGCCTTTGCAATATAGCTGTTTTCTGAATGATCCAGCTGTATGTAATATTCCAGGCTCAGGCTTTCCCCCTCAGCTTCCGCCTGCTCCATCACATATTCTGCCTGACGGCTGTCTGCAATTTCTTCACTGAGCTTTTTTAGAATTTCACCCAGTTTTTCTTCATCCACAGGCTTTAAAAGGTATTCGCACACCCTGGCTTCTATTGCCCGTCTGGCATACTCAAAATCCGCATAGCTGGTAAGAATAATGCTCTTAAAGCGTACCTGTTCCGACGCAGCCCGTATCATTTCGATCCCATCCATAAAAGGCATACAGATATCTGCAATTACCACATCGGGCTTATATTCCAGTATCTTTTCCAGCCCTTCCCTTCCATCCGCAGCCTCTGCTACCACCACGCAGCCCATAGACAGCCAGTCTGTAGTAAATACCAGACCCTTTCTTATCATATCCTCATCCTCAGCGATCAGTACCCTGAGCATCCTTTTCCTCCTTTGCGGGCAGAATTACCACAAGGGTCGTTCCCCGCCCTTCCACACTTCGTATTTGCACACCATAAGGAACCCCGTACAAAAGCCCAATTCTTCTGTGTATATTATAAAGGCCCGAATGGCTGCCTGGCTCCTGTTCCCGGTTCAGAACATTTTGAAGCTCACTCAGCTTTGTAAGTGACATCCCTACCCCGTTATCCCGGCAGATCATCATCAGTTTTTCTTCATGGACATATGCCTTTAGTTCCACCTCCAGCTCAGGCATTCTTCCAAATCCATACTTCACCGCATTCTCAATCATAGGCTGAAGTACCAGACGGGGAATTACGCAGTCCAAAGCATCCGGATCTACCTGAATCCGGCAGGAAAACCGGCTTCCAAACCGCAGCTCCAGAATGGAAAGATAATTTTTCAGATGATCCAGATCCTCTCTCAAAGGAACCTGAGCCCTTCCTGTATCCAGGCTGTAGCGCAGAAGATTGGAAAGAGAAAACACCATCCGTTCCGCCGTAGACGGCTCCAGCTTACACATATACCGGATATTTTCCAGCGTATTATACAAAAAATGAGGATTAAACTGGGATTCCAGCTGTTTTCTCTGTGATGCTGCAACAAGCTCTGCCATTTTCCGGTTCTTTTCCATCTGCTCCATCAGGCTGGCTATGGTCTGCCCATATATCTCAGCCAGAATACGAAAACCATTGTCCTCAGGAATACTTCCCAGAGCTTCTCTGTCTCCGCCTTCTGCCCTCTCCATTCGGTCCAAAACCAGAGCAAATTCCTCTGTTCTTCGTGCCGCCGCTTTTCTCGCCCGCTTAACCATCCACAGGACTGTCAGTAAAAAGGCTCCTCCTGAAAAACCCGCCCCAACTGCGGCGCACTGTCTCAGACTTAAAACAGTCCCCATCATTCTCCCCTGACCAAACATCAGAAGGGCAACGAGCAAACTGCAGAAAAGAGCAAAGAAAAACAGAGGTAAAACCGCACAGGATGTCATCTGCACCAAAAGCTCTTTCTCAAAATCCGGCCTTCGCTTCATACCATTTCCACCTTTCTCCGGCTGCAGGCGCACCACTCCCAACAGGCAGGGAACCCTGATCCCCTGCCTGTTATGGATAAGCTTTACTACCCTCACTATACCACTTTTTTTCAGAAAATGTTATGATATCAGACCCCAGCCTCAGGTTATTTTTATAAGATATAAACCCCATGAGGATCAAAATCCAGCCAGGCTTTTTCTCCCATCTCATACACTCTCCGGTTTACCGGATTATAATCTGTAATCTGTATCTCCATATCCCCTACCATAACCTGATAGTACTGATAAGCTCCCATAAAGGTGGACAGAGTTACCGTTCCCTCCAGAATACCTGATTCTGAAAGAGTCACCGCCTCTGGCCGCAGAACCAGGCTGGCTTCCTCTCCCTCCGTCTTCCTGCCGAAATTATTTACCTCTATGGGTTCTCCTCCCGCTACTGTAATCTGTGCCTTGTCTTCTCTTGCAGAAACCACCTTTGCCTTCAGGAAATTGGCTTCTCCAATAAAATCTGCCACAAATTTAGAAGCAGGATGATAATAAATTTCTCTTGGCGTTCCAATCTGCTCTACCTTTCCGTTGCTCATTATGATAATTTTATCGGAAATACTCATAGCCTCAGACTGATCATGAGTTACATAAATTGCCGTAATTCCCACTTTCTGCTGAATCTTTCGAATCTCAGTCCGCATGGTTACGCGAAGCTTGGCATCCAGATTGCTCAGAGGTTCGTCAAACAGAAGCACTCCCGGCTCAATCACAAGAGCCCTGGCAAGAGCCACTCTTTGCTGCTGGCCTCCGGAAAGCTGGTTTGTCATTCGTGATTCCATCCCTTCCATCTCTACCAGCTTTAGTATATGAAGGACCCGGTCCCGTATCTCGTCCTTGGGAAGCTTGCGGATCTTAAGACCATAGGCTACATTGTCAAACACATTATAATGGGGAAGAAGGGCATAGCTCTGAAACACCATAGCCGTATCCCTTTTGTTTGGAGTCAAACCGTTGATTGCTTCTCCTCCCAGATAGATCTCACCCTCATCCGGACTCTCAAAGCCTGCAATCATGCGCAGCGTGGTGGTTTTTCCACATCCGGAGGGTCCTAAGAGGGTTACAAACGATCCCGGTTCAATATCGATATTGGCATCCTTAACCGCATAAAATTCCCTGCCTGTTTTTGGATCTGTATAAATTTTTGAAATATGGTCCAGGCGAACGCCTTTTTTCTGCTTCTCCATCCTTTAATCCTCCGTCTTTATCTTTCTGCTCACACCGAAAAACCGGATAAACGTATTCATAATCAGCACTGCGCCGTAGGTAATGGCGATAAGCACGGTGGCATAGGCACAGGCCACGCCGTAATTGCCCTTTTCCGCCTGTTCATTGATCTGACAGGTGATAAGGAGAAAGTCCGGCGTAACAAGCAGAATCACTGCTGAAATAGCCGTGATGCTCCGCACAAAGGCTGTCACCAGGCCGCTGAAAAAGGAATCCTTAATCAGAGGCAGTGTCACGGTCATAAACACTCTTGCTGAATTTGCCCCCATATCATAGGCTGATTCTTCAATGGATTTATCGATCTGCCTCAGGGCGGAAATCCCGCTTCGGGTGCCTGTGGGAAGGCTTCGTACAATAAACACAATAATAAGTATCAGTCCCGTACCGTAAAGCCCGCTCATAATCCCGGTCCGAAATAGGCCGTTGGCATATCCGCGGATATATCCGATACCCAGAACCGTACCGGGAACCGCCATGGCCAGCATGGAAACAAACTCAATAAAGCCTCTTCCCTTAAAACGCTTCTTTACCACCAGATAGGAAATTACCATGGATAAAAATGCAGTAAGGGGGGCTGCAATCAGAGAAAGAACAAAGGAATCCTTAAATGCCTTCAGGCCGCTGGTCTTAAACATATACTGAAACCATTTCAGGCTCAGGCTGTAATCACGCCCCCAAAGAGTAAACAGCGCTCCAAAGGGTACCATAATATACATCAGCAGCACAAAGGCCGCAGCCAGACCGCAGAGCAGCGTCAGGGGAAGGGTCACGCTTCTGTCCTCTATGAGCATACGCATTCTGGAAGCCTTTCCTGTCAGAGTGGCTGCCGTCTTTTTTTCCAGATAATATTTCTGAATCAAAAACAGAACCACAGTCAGAGACAGCAGAACCACAGACATGGCGGCTGCTCCGGTAGAATCATAGGCGCCCGTTACCTGCAGATAAATGGTAGTTGCCAGAGTATCGTAGGAGCCGCCGATCAGCATGGGATTAGCAAAATCTGCTACCGATTCAATAAACGTTACCAGAAAGGCATTTCCAAGGCCCGGAAGCAGCAGAGGAAAGGTTACACTGGTAAATACCTTCCATCTGGTTGCTCCCATATCTCTGGTTGCTTCCTCCAGAGAGGGGTCAATATTTTTAAGAAGTCCTTTAAGCATCAGATAGCATACAGGAAAGAAGGTCAGCGTCTGCACAATGGCAATTCCCTTTAAGCCGTATACATTGGAATCATAAATCCCCAGTAGAGACCGTGTAATGATGCCGCTGCGTCCGAACAGCATAATCATGGAAAGGGATAATACAAAGGGAGGAGACACCACCGGCAGCATGGAAACCAGTCCGAAAAGCTTCTCCAAAACCTTGGTTTTCAGCTTTACATATACTTCTACATAGGCAAACAAAAGACCAATAGCCGTGGAAGCCACGCCTGTAATCATTCCCAGTACCAGGGTGTTCCGAAAGGCATTTCTGAAACGCTCCAGACTTAACACCCGCTTGAATACATCCAGTGTAACCCTTCCCTCTGTATAAAAGCTGTCTGCCAGCAGCATCAGAAGGGGATACAGAATAAACAGCGCCAAAAAGATCAGAAGAACGGTTATCATACTGATCAAAATGGGATCTGAAAAGAATTTTTTGCGCTCCAGACGGGCGCTCTGTTTTCCGGCCACCTGTAGGCCTCCTTTCCTTTGATTGCATCGGACTGTCTGTATTTCCCGTCCTCTGCTGTCTAAAAAGCTGCGCGGCGGAATGGCCCGCCGCACAGCATCCGTCTCTTACTCTGTAAGGAATCTTCCTGTATCCGCACTGTCTGCAGAGCTTCCCAGCGCTTCAAAGAAATCTTCTACATATTTGGCGCTGTTTTCCTTTGCATCCTCAAAATCATAGTCAATGGTATTATTCATATCCAGGCCAAAGGCTTCTGCCTCCTCAGGCTGGGCGGCATTTGTTAATACCAGGAACTGATAGGAGCCGTTCTCCTTTGCATGGTCCACACAGTCAGGGGACAGGGCGTATTCGATCCACAGCTTTGCTGCGTTTGGATGCGCGCAGCCTTCAAAGATAGCCGTAGCGCCTACCTCAAAGGAGGTTCCGTCCTCAGGAACGATCAGCTGAATGTTGTCATATCCCTGAAGGATCTGGTAAATTCCGTCATGAAGGAAGCCAACGCCGATCACACACTCGCCGGGGCCTACCATCTTGGAAGGACCGGAACCTGACTTGGTATACTGGGCAATGTTCTTATCCAGCGCCTTAAAATACTCCATAGCCTCATCATGGCCCTTCATCTGAATCATGGTGTTGATAACCAGCTTAGCCGTGCCTGCAGTATTGGGATTAGACAGCATAATCAGTCCCTTGTATTCTTCCTTTGTCAGATCATCCCAGGTCTTTGGGGCCTCCAGTCCAAGGCGCTCCAGTTCCTCCATATTTACCATAAAGCCCAGAATTCCCTTATAAATTCCATACCAGCAGTTCGTTGGGTCCTTATAGTCTTCGCTGATGAGATTTTTTGCATTTACCGCTTCATAGGGCATCAGAAGGCCATCTGCCACTGCCTCATTATAAGGATCGGTAGTACCGCCGAACCATACGTCAGCAGAAGGCTTTCCTGCTTCCTCAGATACCTTGGTGTAAACCTCTGAGGTAGAAAGTCTCTGGAATTTTGTCTTAATGCCGTAAAGCTTTTCAAAGTTCTGGCAGGCTGCAGATAAGTATTCCTCCTCACAGGAACCGTAAACCGTCAGTTCACCCTCTGCCTTTGCAGCTTCAATCAGCGCGTCCAGACCGCCGTCCTCTGAAGCTGCCTGCTCCTCTTTTTCCTCTGTCTTTGCAGCCTCTGTTTCTGTCTTCGCTTCCGCCGTTGTCTCAGGAGCAGCTGCGGTTGTCTCAGTCTTTCCTGCCCCGCCGCAGGCTGTCAGTCCCAGTGCCATGGTGCAGGCTAACAGTAATGCCAGTTTTTTCTTCATAATAAATAACCCTCCTGTCTTTTTGTGTATACCTGAGTATACTTCTGATACACTCAGTATAGCAAAAAGACGGAGGGCAAAAAACCGTTTTTTGAGTTATTTTGTCTGATTTTCTGAACCTTATTCTATATTTTTCAGCACTTTCTCCAACCGTTTCACCATTTCATCCACATCTTCCTTCTGAATAATGAGCGGCGGAACGAACCGGATAATATGGCTTCCCGCGCTGATCAAAACCAGCCTTTCTTCCAGAAGCGCCTTTGATACCACAGAACCTGCCGGAACCGTAAACTCCAGCCCCTGAATCAGCCCGCGTCCTCTGTGACCGCAGATCACCTTATATTTTGCAGAAAGCTCCTCTAATTTTTCATAAAGATATGCTCCCACCTCTTTTACATGGTCTGTAATGTGCCTTTTTTCAAAAATATCCAGCACTGCGCCGGCTGCCGCCGTTACCAGAGGATTCCCTCCATAGGTGGTGCCGTGATCTCCGGGAACCATAGCCTGGGCAGCTTTTCCGCAGGCCAGGAAGGCTCCGATGGGAACGCCGTTTCCAAGAGCCTTTGCCACGGTCATCACATCCGGCTTTACACCGTAATACTGCCAGGCAAACATCTCTCCGGTCCGGCCCATTCCGCACTGAATCTCATCTAAAATCAGCAGAATATCATGCTCGTCACACAGGGCACGAATCCCTTTTAAAAAATTTTCCTCTGCCGGGTAGATACCTCCCTCGCCCTGAATCGTTTCCATGATAATGGCGCAGGTTTTCTCCGTGATCTGTGCCTTTACGCTGTCCAGATCATTAAACTGAGCAAAACGGATTCCCGGAATCAGGGGTGCAAAGGGAGTCCTGTAATGTGCATTTCCCGTTACGGACAAAGCCCCCAGACTGCGTCCGTGGAAGGAATGGTTCATGGCAATAATCTCCCCTGTCAGATCCATGTCACCTTCCTCACAGCCGTCAAAGCCGTCTCCCATCGCTTCATGAAGCTTATTATAGTGATATCTCTTTGCAATCTTTAAAGCGCCCTCAACGGCCTCGGTGCCGCTGTTTGTAAAAAACACCTTATCCATGCCGGAAGCCTTTAAAAGCTTCTCTCCGGCTGCAACAGAGGGCTCATTGTAAAACAGGTTGGAAATATGGGTCAGCTTATCCAGCTGCGACTTTACCGCCTGCGTATATTCCTCATCTCCGTATCCCAGGCCCATTACTGCAATTCCTGCGCCGAAATCCAGATATTCCTGCCCTTCGCTGTCCCAGAGGGTTACGCCTTTTCCGTGGTCAAACACCACAGGAAACCGGTTATATGTTTTATAAAGAACCTGTTCCGCCCGGTTAATCATCTTCTCATCAGCCATGGTAATACCTCTCGTCTTCCTTTGAATTATAAATGGCAGTTCCAATACCCTTATCTGTAAAAATTTCAAGCAGCAGACAGTGTGGAATCCGTCCGTCCAGAATATGAACTCTGGAAACACCGTTTTTAATCGCGTCAATACAGTTTTGAAGCTTCGGGAGCATACCGCCTCCCAGGCTTCCGCTGTCTACAAAGGCCTGCGCCTCATCTACTTCCATTTCGGAAATCAGGGAAGCCTTGTTTTCAAAATCCTTATATACCCCCTCTACATCGGTAAGGAACGCCAGCTTTTCCGCCTGAACTGCCCTAGCAATGGCGCAGGCTGCGTCATCTGCGTTGATATTGTAGCTCTGAAAATGCCCGTCATAGCCGATTGGACAGATAATAGGCAGAAAATCCTTTTCCAACAGGTCATGGATAATTTCCGGATCTACAGAATCAATCTCTCCCACATAGCCGATATCCTGACCTCCGGAAAGCTTTTTATGACATTTTAACATCATTCCGTCCTTGCCGCTGATACCTACTGCCTTGATGCCAAGCTCATTTACAAGCTGAACCAGACTCTTATTTACCTTATTCAGTACCATTTCCACGATCTCCATGGTAGGTTCGTCGGTGACACGCAGACCGTTGATAAACTGAGGTTCCATCCCCACCTTCCCTACCCAGCGGCTGATTTCCTTTCCTCCGCCGTGGACAATAATAGGCTTAAAGCCTACCAGCTTTAAAAGAACTACGTCCTGAATTACCTTTTTCTTCAGTTCCTCATCTACCATGGCGCTTCCGCCATACTTAATCACAACGATCTTACGGTTAAAGCGCTGAATATATGGAAGGGCCTCAATTAAAACAGCCGCCTTCTGCATTGGTTCCAGATTCATTTCTCATTTTCCTCCCTGAATTCATGTTCTTTCTGTTCACGCCGCCATTTTATGACCGGTAATCAGCATTGATCTTTACATAATCAAAGGTCAGATCGCAGCCCCAGGCTGCCGCCTCTTCCTTTCCCATCTTAATATCTGCAATGGCTGTTACCTCCGGCTCTGAAAGGATCTTTGTCGCCTGCTCCTCACTGTAATCCACAGCCACGCCGTCCTTTATGATCTGCATACTGCCTGCAGCGCTCTCAAAATACAGATCCACCTGTTCCGGATCAAATTCTGCTCCGGAATAACCCATAGCACAGAGAATCCGCCCCCAGTTGGCGTCATGGCCGAAAATAGCCGCCTTGGTCAGGCTGGAGGTAATAACCGATTTTGCCAGAACCTTTGCCTGCTCCTTTGTCTGCGCGCCTGTGATTTTTACCTCAAAAAGAGCGGTACAGCCTTCACCGTCCCCTGCCATCTTTTTTGCAAGAGTTTCGTTGATATAGTTTAATGCCTGGCAGAAGGCACTGTAATCCTCATTTTTCTCTGTGATTTCAGGATTGCCTGCAAGTCCGTTTGCCAAAAGCAGAACCGTATCATTAGTAGAGGTATCTCCGTCTACGGAAATCATATTGTAGGTATCCTTGATATCCTCGCTTAATGCCTCCTGAAGCAGTTCCTTTGAAATAGCCGCATCCGTTGTAACAAAGCTTAACATGGTGCACATATTGGGATGGATCATGCCGGAGCCCTTGCACATACCGCCGATTGTAACAGGCACACCGCCGAGAATTACCTGAACAGCCACTTCCTTATTTTTCGTATCTGTTGTCATAATTGCCTTTGAAGCCTCGGTTCCGCTCTCCAGACTGTCTCCCAGTCCGGGAGCCATAGCCCGAATCCCTGCTTCAATACGGTCCATGGGAAGCTGCATTCCGATCACTCCGGTAGAAGCCACCAGAACGCTGTCTTCCTTAATATTCAGCGCCTCTGCCGCAGCCTTTGCAGTCTGCGCACAGTAGTCCATGCCCTCCTTTCCCGTACAGGCATTGGCGATGCCTGCGTTTACGATCACTGCCTGAGCCTTTGCACCTCCTGCCACCTGTGCCTTATCCCATTTTACAGGGGCTGCCTTTACCAGATTGGTGGTAAATGTGCCCGCTGACTCACAGGGAACCTGACTGTAGATCATAGCCATATCGGGGCGGTTCTTATATTTGATTCCTGCTGCTGTGGATGCCGCCATAAATCCCTTTGGGGCTGTAACGCCGCCCTGAATCACTTCATACATAATACGTTTCCTCCTATTTTACAAACCGTGTAATATTTTCCTCATTGAGTATAAATTCATAGCTGTTAATATCTTCCCGTTCTGTCCAGCCGATGCCCTTCCAGAAGGCATTTCCAATCTCATTGCTCTTAAAGGCGATCAGGCTGATCTTACTGACCCCTTCCTTTTGAAGAGCATGGATAGCCGTCCGAACCATCCTGTAGCCGATTCCGTGCTTTCGGTAAGCCGGGTCTACGCAGACATGGTAGAAGCAGCCCGTGCGCCCGTCATGACCGCAGAGAATATTTCCCACAATCCGCCCATTCTGTACCGCCACCACGCTGGTAGTAGGATTGCGCCTCAAAAAGCGGTCAACTCCCTCTCTGGAATCATCTATGCTCCGGATGCCGAAGCCCCGGATCTCTGTCCACAGCCGATACACGGCTTCATAATCCTCTATGGTCATTTCACGGATCAGAATATCCATTGTTCCTGACATTGGTACCGCTCCTTTCTGTCTCTCTTATGGAAAAATGATGAGCCTTTTTCCCCGTCATCACGGGAATAAGGGCACCTGCTTTAAGCCTGTATTTTCAGGAAGGCCGAACATCAGATTCATATTCTGAATGGCCTGTCCGGCTGCGCCCTTTACCATATTGTCAATTGCTCCCATCATCACTACCCGTTTTGTCCTGGGGTCAAGCTTAAAATTCACATCTGCAAAATTGCTTCCCTCTACCCATCTTGTCTGCGGAACCACTCCCGGTTCCAGAAGGCGGACAAAATATTCATCCTTATAATATTTCTCATAGGCGGCTCTTATCTCTTCTTCCGTCACATCCTTTGTAATGGATGCGTAGGCCGTTACCAGAATCCCCCGGTTCATGGGAACCAGATGGGGGGTAAAACTGATGGTCACAGGCTCTCCTGCCGCATAGGACAGCTGCTCCTCGATTTCAGGCGTGTGGCGGTGGACACCTACGCCATATGCCTTGATGTTTTCATTTACCTCGCAGAACAGACTGTCTACCTTCGCGCCTCTTCCCGCTCCGGAGGTGCCGGACTTGGCGTCAATGATCAATGTATTGGGATCAATGATCCCTTCCTTTACCAATGGATATACAGATAAGAAGGAACAGGTGGGAAAGCAGCCCGGATTGGCAATCAGCCTTGCTTCCTTTATCTTCTCCCTGTTGATCTCCGGCAGGCCGTAAACAGCTTCTTTAATATATTCCGGTGAACCATGCTCCAGCTTATACCACTGTTTATAAATTTCCACATCCTTAATACGGAAATCCGCGCTGAGATCAATGATCTTTACTCTTGAAAGGATCTCCTCATTTACCAAAGCAGAACACAGGCCCTGGGGAGTTGCTGTGAATACCACATCCACCTGCTGTGACAGTTCCTTCATATTATCATCCATACACTGCGCATCCACCAGCTTAAACATATTCTGATAGATTGATGCATATTTCTGATCAATATAACTCCTTGAACCATACCATTTTATCTCCACATCCTCTCTCTGAAGCAGAAGCCTTGCCAGCTCTCCTCCTGCATATCCTGTAGATCCGATAATTCCTGCCTTAATCATAATTCATACTCTCCTTTTTAAAAACATTTGGGCCTTTCTTCCTGTCCCAAAGCATTGCCTATAGGATTTTGATTTTCATAATTATACATCCTCAATGCATAATATGCAA
>CAUCBQ010000024.1 GCA_958441075.1 uncultured Clostridiaceae bacterium
CACAGCTGTCCTTGATATTGATAATCAGGTTATTTCCAATCTGGGGCATCAGGTTTCTCAGAGCCTGAGGAAGAATCACATACAGCATGGTCTGTACATGGGTCATACCGATGGACATGGCGCCCTCTGTCTGCCCCTTATCAATAGAAAGGATACCGCCGCGGACAGTTTCTGCCATATATGCGCCCGTATTGATGGAAAGGATAAAATATGCTGCATTTAAAATGGAACTGTTGATATTTAACAGAGGCATCA
The DNA here is from genome assembly GCA_958441075.1 of uncultured Clostridiaceae bacterium. Lineage (GTDB taxonomy): Bacteria > Bacillota > Clostridia > Lachnospirales > Lachnospiraceae > Enterocloster. Next base: position 256 of record CAUCBQ010000024.1, read on the forward strand.
GTCCATAGTAAATGAACATGGCCTGAGCCATCATAGGCGTACCTCTGAAAAATTCCACATATACATTTAAAATAAGCTTCACAATCCACAGAACACCCCGTTTCACAGGGTTATCTCCCCGTTCTGAAGGAATTGTCTGAATAATGCCCACTGCAAAACCAATGATGCAGCCTGCAATCGTTCCCACCAGGGCAATCTTTAAGCTGACACCGGCTCCCTGAAGCATGGATACGCCGTAACGGCTGAACACAGCCATCACACGGCCAAAAAAATCTGTTGGCATAATAGTCTCCTTATAGATAAAGCTGCCGGAATTTTCCGGACCGGATCATTAGTTTGCAAGAGGCTGTACAGAAATAGCCTCATCCATCATCTTGGAGAAATCATCCTTTGTCATCTTTGAAAGGACGCTGTCAAGCGCTTCCTTCAGCTCTGTATTTCCCTTCTTTAAGGAAATTCCAATGTTGATATCCTCCTCTGTTACCTGGAAATCCTTCTCTCCGCCGCCAAACTCGATAAGCTTGAAGTTAGGATATGCAACCAGAGCGCCCTTGCCGGTAGGCTGGTCAGTTACAACCAGATCGCACTTGTCCGCGTTAAGGGACATGAGCATATCCGGAGCATTTGCCGTAGCTGCCAGGATATTGGCATCCTGAATCTGGGGCAGACAGGTATTATACCAGATAGTGCTCTGCTGAGAGGTACAGGTAGCTCCCGCCAGATCAGCTACACTCTGGGCATTTTCATATTTGCTCCCTTCCTTTACCAGGGTAACAATCGACGCATAATAATAGGGCTCTGTAAAATCAACAGCCTGAAGACGCTCTGATGTAATGGACTGACCTGCGATTACACAGTCTACCTGTCCGGTGGTAACGGCCGGGATCAGGGAATCCCAGTCCAGACGCACGATTTCCAGATCGTAGCCAAGCTCTTCGCAGATTTTCTTTGCCATCATAACATCATAGCCATATGCATACTCGTTGCTGTCTGAAATAGGAACTGCACCGTTGGAATCATCGGGCTGTGTCCAGTTATACGGAGCATAGGCGCATTCCATAGCTACCTTAAGGGTTTTCTTTTCTCCGGAATCAGCTGCCCCTTCTGTCTTTGCTCCGCCTGCTGCCTCTGTCTTTGCCGTGTCTGCCCCGCCGCCGCAGCCAGTCAGCGCTCCTGCTGCAAGAATACCTGCTGCTGTAAGACTCATCATTCTCTTTACACTCTTTTTCATAATCTCTCTCCTCACTGATTGATTCTTTCTGAAATGGAAAACAGACAAAAAAAGTCACACCTATCCCTACAGGTATGACTTCCTTGTCACGAACCATTTTTTAATGTAATACACATACGCTTGTATATTCCTGATGCGTAGTATATCATATCATTCCCGTTTTTCCAAGACCTTATTTTTCATTTTCACCGGAAATATTTTCTGTCGCCTTAAGCTTCTTCTCCAGAACAGCCTCCATCTTTTCCTCATATTCTTCATCCATGGGGATCTGATTTCCCTCCTCATCCACCTCCACGGCAAAGAGGAAGGTTCTGGCATCATTGATCTCATAGCTGCAGGTTACCAGAGTGAAAATACTTCTGGCCGGGTACTCCACCTCTTCCTTATAGGAACAGGGCTCCACCATTGCCTTTACAAATTCATCAAAGCTCTCCTGCGTTTTGAAGCCTGTCATGCGCACAATGGGTTTGGCCTCTCCATAATAGCAGGATACGGCTTTTAAGCGGATTTCACGCTCCGGGGTATAGATACTGAAATACTGGTGTTCCTTAAAATACTCCGGGTCCTTGTAGCGGTTTATATCCTTAAACATACTTCCGTTCTTCATATTATGGCCGTAGAGAATCTGATTGCGTCCCTGCATATCCTTCTCACTCTCAAAGTCCAGATAAACAGAACCCGCCACGCTTTCCTTCCCATAAAAATCGTGATTCAGGTAAAATTCATTATCCGTTCCCTGTACAATAGGATAATCCACATTTGTATCCGGAATCCGAATCCATCCTACGGTGTCGGGATTTTCCGCCGTCAGCGCTTCAAAATCAATGGGGGATACATAGATTTCTTCCTGAGGCTCTGTTTCCTCTGTTTCAGGCTCTGTGGGGGCTTCTGTTGTCTGTCTGGCTGCTTCCTCTGCCAGACGCTCATACTCCTCCTGAGCCCGTTTATTCTCCATATACTGATGCACAGTCATGGCAGCGCTTATAATAAATACAGCCAACAGGATAAAAAGGAGCACCCGACGTCCCTTTCCTCCTGTTTTCTTTTCATTCTCACTCATACCGAAATGTTCCTTTCCTCCTGTATCCATTCACCCGTGCGTCCCACTGCCTCCTGCATCAGCAGAAGAAGCTCCATAAAGCTGCGGAAATTCACCTGACAGCGCTTTTCCTTCCAGCTGACGGTTCCCTGCCAGGTAGCGTTGCGCCGGAACAGAATACGGACTACAAAAGTAGCAGGCCCATAATTCCCCACTGCCACATGAAAGCTTCGCGGGATAATGATGCCGTTTGACCGGCTTCCCTCCGGAAGAGGATCAAGCATGGCTGCAATCTCCTCCTTCAGGTCAAATTCATTGATAAAGGTTCTGCGGTCTGCTACTGCCGGATGGGATACATCCCCTCCCATCTGACAGCCCTCATAGTTTCGTACGGTTACTTCACACATTCTCTTTCCAAGGCCCGTTCCACCGGGGCGGATCTGGCCGCCTAAGGAAACTGCCAGAATATCCATAAGCTCCATCAGGCTTAAAAAAGAAGTGCGCTCCCCTGTCCCCAGATGGGTAATGGTACCCTGCCAGGTAGCATTGTATCGGTATTTTACATGCAGCGTAAAATCCGCCTGTTTTCCTTTGCGGTCCGGCAGAGGCCGGGAAAGAGCCGTTTCCTTTATCTCTTCTCCAAGCTCCTGCCTTTTTCCTGAGAAATTTCTGTAATCAACGCTCTTTACAGGATAATGGATCTCATCAAACAGCTCCTCCAGCACCAGTATCATCTCTGAAAGGCCGACAAAGGCTGTACCTCCTTCCCGGCTGTCATGGTAGATCCTTCCTCTCAATATACGATCCTCAAATCCGTCTGCTGCAATATGGATAAATCGGTATGCGTTCGGCAATAAGCCTTTTTTAGTCATCGGCATTGTTTCATCCTCTTTTTCTGTCACTTTTTTCTAGTATATCAGTTTCCGGTTACAATCTGGTTACAAATCGGGGGGTTGCCTCATTTTTCTTTTGCTTTCCTACAGAAGGTATAGACATTTTCCCTTTATATGGTTATACTTAAAGCATATCAGTATGAAGGAGTTACAAATAATGCCGTCAGCATTTGACTTAAATCCCACGATCTATATACATACCCTGGGAGGCTTTTCAATCGAGGCCGGTGGAAAAGTAATCAACGACAGCAGCAACCAGTCGAAAAAGCCCTGGGCTCTTTTGGAATATCTGGTGGTTTTCCAGAAAAAGGATATCAGCCCTGCTGAACTGATTCAGGTGATCTGGCCCGATGATCCGGGTGTAAATCCGGCAGGAGCGCTTAAGACCCTGATGTTCCGTTCAAGAAAGCTTTTGGAGCCTCTGGATATTCCGCCCCAGAAGCTTTTAGTCCAACAGCGCGGAACCTATGCATGGACCAGGGAATTCACTACCATTTTAGACATTGACGAATTTGAATCCATCTGTACCCGTGTGTTAAATGAAACGCTGCCCGATGAAGAAGCACTCCCCCTCTGCCTTTCCGGTATTGAACTTTATAAAGGAGATTTTCTTCCAAAAGCGGAGTATGAGTCCTGGGTTATTCCAATCAGCACCTATTACCATACTCTGTATCAAAAGCTTATTCATTATACCATTAATCTTCTGACTGCGAAAGAAGCATTTTCCCAGATTACCTCCCTGTGCCAGACCGCCATTGCCATTGAGCCCTTTGACGAGGAATTCCGGTATCAGCTGGTTTATTCCCTGTACCGGGACGGTCACACCCATCAGGCTCTGGAGGAGTACAACAACACGCTGGATCTCTTTTACAGCGAGTTTTCCATCTCCCCCTCCGATCATTTTAAGGATCTGTATAAAATTATCCGTGAAGATGAGAAGGGCGTCAATTTGAACCTGGACCATATCCAGCGTTCTCTCAGTGAGGAAAGCTCCGGCGGCGCCTTTTACTGCGAATATCCCGTATTCAGAGATCTGTTCCAGCTGGAGCGCAGAGCCATTGACCGTACCGGTGATTCCATTTATCTGTGTATGCTTACTGTAACCGGTCTGAACGGAAAAGAGCTCAAAACACTGATTTTGAATAAAGCGATGGAGCATCTGGAAGCGTCCATCCGAGGCTCTCTAAGATGCAGCGATGTATTTACCCGCTACAGCATCAGCCAGTACCTGATTCTTCTGCCTACTATCACCTCAGAGATGGCTGAGATGGTGCTGAAACGAATTATCACCAATTTCCGTAAGGTTTATAACCGAAAGGATATGACCGTGGAATTCCGTTTACAGCCCCTGAAGCCCTGGGACCGGGATGAATCGTCCTGATTTTGCCTTCCATACAATTTTAATAACCCGCCCGGAGACTGCTTCATATCTCCGGGCGGGCTGTTTCATATTGCCAGACAAAACGCCCGTAACTGCCCGGAAACCAGAACTGCCTATGGGGTACAAAGTACGGGAATCCCTTTATACACCAGATCGTATAATGCCGGAGCCTTTGCAGGAGGAAGGTTGATACAGCCGTGGCTGCCTCCGGTCTGATAAAGCGTTCCGCCAAACTTACTTCTCCAGGATGCATCATGAAGGCCAATTCCTCCGTTAAAAGGCATCCAGTAATCCACATGGCTCTCATACTCATACGTTCCGTCCGGCTTTTTCTTTCCTCTGAGTATCCTGTCTTTTTCCTTATAGGTCAGGCTGTAGATCCCCGGAGGGGTGGTATAGTTCTTTGATACATTACCCGTAACGCAGGGAGCATCCCATACGATCTGTCCCTCTTTAAACATATAGACATGCTGATTGCCTAAATCTACCTCCACATAGGTGGTTCCCCAGTCGGCGCCCGTCCTGGATACAGCCTTCTGACTGTAAACCGGCTCACGGTCTGCCTGAGCCTGTCCTTCATTCCATGGGCTTCCTATGCTAATCATATCTGCAAGGGCCGCTGTCTCTGCTGCCTGATCGATCCTCCATCCATAGGGACCTGTGATCTCAGCCTGTCCCCCTGCGGCCTTGGTTACAGTTCTGGCGGTTCCGGCGGTATCGTACCGCGAGGCCATGTCTTTTACAAAAGCTGCTGCTTTTTCCTGGTCAATGGTTATTTTTCCCTCCGATATTCCTGTGATCCAGCCAGCCATGGTTTCTCCTGTTAAAAGCTCCTCTGATTCGCCGAACATATAGCGGATGCTTTTTTCCCTCCGGCTGTTCATGGCGTCGCAGAGGGCCTTCAGGTTTTCATCATTTTCCCACAGGCTGACTGTCCGGTAACAGCCCTCCTGCTCCAGATTCAGTTCATTTTTTCCTGCCCTCACCGCTTCCTTCACAGCGGAAACCGTCTTTTCCCTGTCCACATCATTTCCCTGTACCGCAGGGATAACCGAAAAAGGCTTTCCCTCTTCATAAGGTGAAATCGAAGCATCCCTTGTAACTGTAACAGCACTGCCATTCAGCACAGAAAGCGCCCCAATAGCCTGATCCAGCTTTTCCTGGCTGTAGGAGGATGAAAGCTCTGCCTGATGGGAGTTGTCCACAGAAGGGCCGGATTGCCTTCCTCCTTTATTCTGATCCTTCAAAATAGCATCCAGGTCTCCTGTCAGGGATACATGGTAATCAATATCTTCTCCCCGGATCACCTCCCGGCTTCCGTCCTTTTTAATCACTGACAGCTTATATTCGCCTGCATAAAAGCCCTGAATCCGTTCCCTGGCTTCCTCCGGCGTCAGTCCTCCCACGCCTATACTGTTAATTCTGGTGCCATCCACAAACCGCGAAGCATCCTCCTGGGCTCCCAGAGAAGAGAATGCAAAAAAAGCAGACAATGAAACAGCTGCCAGAAAAAGAGCTGTTTTATTTTTACGCATAAAAACATCCTTTCTGATATGAAATCTGATACCTTATTCTAGCATACTTTTCCTTATGTACATCTTACGATTGCTTACAATTTTATATAGAAAATACAAAAGAGATCTCCCTTCACGAAAGATCTCCTTTGAAAATACTCAGTCAATGACCTTAATACTGTCGATCACCGGCTGGTTATCCTTTGCAACCGTACCATTGTTGTCTTCTGCCTGTATATCCTTACAGATCGCGTCCACAACCTCCATACCATCCGTCACATAACCGAAGCAGGCGTATTCACCGTCTAAAAACAGACTGTCCTCATGCACAATGAAAAACTGAGAGCTTGCGCTGTCCTTCATCTGGGAACGGGCCATGGAAATAGCTCCCCTTGTGTGGGATAAATCGTTCTTTACCCCATTGGAAGAAAATTCGCCTTTAATTTCCCGGTCAGAGCCGCCCATGCCATTTCCCATGGGATCGCCGCCCTGAATCATAAATCCGCTGATAATACGGTGGAAGGTAAGGCCGTCATAAAATCCCTGATCTGCCAGATCCAGAAAATTTGCCACTGTAATCGGCGCACTGTCTCCATCCAGCTCTGCAGAAATAGTCCCGTAATCCTTTATATTGATTTCTATATGGTGCTTTCCTGCTGCAGCCTCCAGATCCAGGCTTTCCTGCCCGCCTGCCATACTCTCCTCAGCTGTCTGCCCTCCATTGGCTGCCGTTGTCTCTTTTCCAGACTCTGCCGTTGTTTCTGCCTGTGAAGAAGCGGTTGTTTCTTTTGCATCAGATGTACTGCCGCATCCGGCCATCAATACTGCCGCTGCCACTGCAGACAAACAGACTGTCATCCATTTTTTCATCCTGAATTCCTTCCTTTCCAAACATTTCATCTGCATCTCTTTTAACCTCATAAGAGACAGCCAGATTATTGTACCATCCAGAATGCATACAAGTAAAGGACTTTATGAAAATATCATATTTCCCGCAAAGCCATGATCCATAGGTCCGCTTCCCTTTCCCAGATTAAGCTGTGCTTCCAGAGCCCCGGAAAGATACCGCTTGGCCTGAGCCACTGCCGCCTCCAGCTCCATTCCTTTTGCCAGATTAGAGGCAATGGCGCTGGACAGAGTACAGCCGGTACCATGGGTGTTTGGGTTATCAATCCGCCTTCCGTAAAGCCAGCTTCCCTGCCCGTTTCTATATAAGTAATCATTGGCATCATTGATCCGGTGTCCACCCTTTACGAGCACGCTGCAGCCGTAGGTCTGTGAAATAATTCCGGCTGCTGTCTCCATATCCTCCTCTGACCGGATCTGACAGCCGGAAAGCACCTCTGCCTCCGGTATATTTGGAGTCACCAGGACAGCCAGCGGCAGCAGCCGTTCCTTCAGCACCTCCACTGCATCCTCTCCTATAAGTCTGGCTCCGCTGGTAGCTACCATCACCGGATCTGCTACAATGTTATCTGCCTGATAAAAGCTCAGGCGGTCTGCAATTACCTCTATCAGCCGTGCTGAGGCTACCATACCAATCTTCACTGCATCGGGCCGTATATCCGTAAATACCGCATCCAACTCTTCTCTCAGAAATTCCGGTGTCACCTCCATGATAGCGCTCACTCCGGTTGTATTCTGAGCTGTTAAGGCTGTAATAGCGCTCATTCCATATACTCCATTTGCCAGCATGGTTTTAAGATCCGCCTGGATTCCCGCCCCTCCGCTGCTGTCGCTCCCTGCTATCGTCAGTGCTGTTTTCATTTCAATCTCCTTTCTGTTTACAAAGGGGGACAGCTCCCGGCCCACAGCGGCAAAACGCGCTTCCTTCCCTCGCCGCCATAACAAAAAAAGCACACCCAGGCAGGCGTACTCTCTCCTCAAAAGCTTCCCTACGTTGGCATTATCCAAATCAGGTTCACGGGTCTAAGCGCTGTCAGCTTACTCTCAGCCCGCTTGCGCGAGCTCCCCTTTTTATGTTACTTTTATTATAATCCTTCTATTCCAAAAAGCAAGAGGGATAGCTGGCTGTAAACCGGTTATCCCTCTCCCATATCACATCATTTCAGCAGTCTGCTGTTTTACGGATATATGATTAGTTGTCGCTTAAAGCTGCCTGAGCTGCTGCCAGTCTTGCAATCGGAACACGGAATGGTGAGCAGGATACATAATCCAGGCCAATCTTATGGCAGAACTCTACAGATGTAGGATCACCGCCGTGCTCGCCGCAGATACCTACATGCATATCGGGACGGGTGCTCTTACCTAACTTGATTGCCATTTCCATCAGCTTGCCTACACCGGTCTGATCCAGTCTTGCGAATGGGTCGTTCTCAAAGATCTTTGTATCATAGTAAGCGTTTAAGAACTTTCCTGCATCATCACGGGAGAAGCCGTAGGTCATCTGAGTCAGGTCATTGGTACCAAAGCAGAAGAACTCAGCTTCCTTTGCGATCTCGTCAGCGGTCAGAGCTGCTCTTGGAATCTCAATCATGGTACCTACTTCATATTTTAAGTCAATACCGGAAGCAGCGATCTCAGCGTCAGCTGTCTCAACAACTACCTTCTTGACAAATTTTAACTCTTTAATATCACAGATCAGAGGAATCATGATCTCCGGGCAAACGTTCCAGTCAGCATGAGCCTTCTTTACATTGATTGCTGCACGGATTACAGCCTTTGTCTGCATCTTCGCGATTTCAGGATAGGTAACAGCCAGACGGCAGCCACGGTGTCCCATCATCGGATTGAACTCATGGAGAGCATCGCAGATGGCCTTAATGGTCTCAACGCTCTTGCCCTGTGCGTCAGCCAGCTTCTTAATATCCTCTTCCTCTGTAGGAACGAACTCATGCAGAGGCGGGTCCAGGAAACGGATGGTAACAGGATTGCCCTCAAGAGCCTCATACAGCTTCTCAAAGTCTCCCTGCTGCTCAGGAAGGATCTTCTCCAGAGCTGCTTCTCTCTCTTCTACCGTCTCAGAGCAGATCATCTCACGGAATGCATCGATACGATCGCCTTCAAAGAACATATGCTCGGTACGGCAAAGACCGATACCCTCTGCGCCCAGCTCTCTTGCCTTTGCAGCATCTCTTGGAGTATCTGCATTGGTGCGGACCTTCAGTCTTCTATACTTGTCAGCCCATGCCATAATGCGGCCAAACTCGCCTGCAATGGTAGCGTCTACGGTAGGAATGATACCGTCGTAAATCTTACCGGTAGAACCGTCGATGGACAGCCAGTCTCCCTCATGGTACTCTTTTCCGGCCAGAACGAACTTTTTGTTTGCCTCGTCCATAATGATCTCGGAACAGCCGGATACACAGCAGGTACCCATACCGCGGGCAACTACAGCTGCGTGGCTGGTCATACCGCCGCGAACTGTCAGAATACCCTGAGAAGCCTTCATACCTTCAATATCCTCAGGGGAGGTTTCCAGACGTACTAATACGACCTTCTCGCCTCTTTCCTTCCACTCTTTTGCATCCTCAGCAGTAAATACAACCTTACCGCAGGCAGCGCCTGGAGATGCAGCCAGAGCCTTTGCAACCGGCTCAGCCTTCTTTAATGCCTCTGCGTCAAACTGTGGGTGAAGCAGGGTATCCAAATTACGGGGATCGATCATCTGAACTGCCTTCTTCTCATCGATCATGCCCTCATCTACCAGATCACAGGCAATCTTTAAAGCAGCCTTTGCTGTTCTCTTTCCGTTTCTGGTCTGCAGCATATAAAGCTTCTTATCCTCGATGGTGAACTCCATATCCTGCATATCTCTATAGTGGTCCTCCAGAATATGGCAGATACCAACGAACTGCTCATATACCTCTGGCATAACTTCCTTTAACTGATCAATCTTCTGAGGTGTACGAACACCTGCAACTACGTCTTCACCCTGAGCGTTCATTAAGAACTCGCCCATCAGGTGCTTCTCGCCTGTAGCCGGATCACGGGTAAATGCAACGCCTGTACCGGAAGTCTCGCCCATGTTTCCGAATGCCATCATCTGTACGTTTACAGCAGTACCCCAGGAATATGGAATATCGTTGTCGCGGCGGTATACGTTTGCTCTTGGGTTGTCCCAGGAACGGAATACAGCCTTGATAGCCTCCATCAGCTGCTCCTTAGGATCGGTCGGGAAATCCTTACCGATTTTTTCTTTATATTCAGCCTTGAACTGATTAGCCAGCTCGTGAAGATCCTCAGCAGTCAGCTCCACGTCCTGGGTTACTCCCTTCTCAGCCTTCATCTTGTCGATTAACTCTTCAAAATACTTCTTGCCGACTTCCATAACAACGTCGGAGAACATCTGGATAAATCTTCTGTAGCAGTCCCAGGCCCAGCGCTCATTACCGGATTTCTTGGCAAGTGTTTCTACAACTTCTTCATTCAGACCCAGGTTCAGGATGGTATCCATCATACCCGGCATGGAAGCTCTTGCACCGGAACGAACGGAAACCAGCAGAGGATTCTCCTTATCGCCGAACTTCTTGCCGGTGATCTCCTCCATCTTTCCGATGTGCTCCATGATCTGGCCCATGATCTCATCGTTGATCTTTCTGCCGTCCTCATAATACTGGGTGCAGGCCTCAGTTGTAATCGTAAATCCCTGTGGTACAGGTAATCCCAGATTCGTCATCTCCGCAAGGTTAGCGCCCTTACCACCTAAAAGGTTTCTCATGGTCGCATTGCCTTCGCTGAATAAATAAACCCACTTTGTAGCCATAAGTTTCTTCCTCCTCATTCTGACAGATCCCCTCACTGGCTCTGCCGCTCTTTAACCGGACATACCGGGAATTTTCCTGTGCCCGCCTATCAGACGGAATCAATGGTTCTCTTTATCCGTCCACCTCGATTATTATATCACAAAGTTTTGGGGAGTAAAGTCCTTTACCGACAAAATTTTGAAAAAATTTGTTTATTTTACAGTAAAATCTTTTGTAAGCGTTTTCATTTTCTGTCATTTTCGTATATTCATTTTGTGTTCGTATATGCGAATCAGTATTCTATAGTAACTATTAACAAAGAGATATGCCATTCCTTTCTGCATATGAAAAATCCCCCGCCCAGGCGGAGGATTTTCTTTATACCTTAAACCGATAACCAACTCCCCAGATCGTCTCAATATACTGAGGCTTGGCTGTATTAAATTCAATTTTTTCCCGGATCTTCTTAATATGAACCGTAACAGTGGCAATATCACCAATGGATTCCATATCCCATATCCTGCTGAACAGTTCTTCCTTGGTGAATACATGGTTGGGGTTCTGGGCCAGAAAGGTTAAAAGGTCAAATTCCTTGGTAGTAAAGGTCTTCTCCTCTCCTGCCACCCACACCCGGCGGGCTGTTTTGTCAATCTTTAATCCCCGGATCTCAATGATCTCATTGGAAGGCTGCCCGCTTCCGATCAGGCGCTCATAACGGGCCATATGGGCTTTGACTCTGGCAACCATCTCACTGGGGCTGAAGGGCTTTGTGATGTAATCATCTGCTCCAAGACCCAGGCCCCGGATTTTGTCAATATCCTCCTTTTTGGCAGACACCATGATAATGGGAGTGTTTTTAATCTCTCTCACTCTGCGGCAGATCTCAAAGCCGTCGGTTCCGGGGAGCATCAGATCCAGAATCAGAAGATCGTAGTCCTCCTTTAAAGCACGGTCCAGGCCGTCGGTTCCGTTATTTTCAATCTCAACCTCAAAGCCTGACAGCTCCAGATAGTCCTTTTCCAGCTCTGCGATGCTTTCCTCATCTTCTACAATCAGTATTTTGCTCATCCCTGCATAACCTCCTGATATTTTCTTAGTACAAAATGGATTTCGGTTCCAATGCCCTCCTTGCTGGTGGCCCAGATACGTCCTCCGTGATCCTCAATAATCTTGCGCACAATGGACAGGCCAATTCCACTGCCCCCCTGAGAAGAATTACGGGAAGAATCCGTCCGGTAAAACCGGTCAAATATATTGGGAAGATCCTTTGCCGCAATACCTTTTCCATTGTCCTCGATTCCAATCTGGATGAAATCGCCTACATCCTTGATCCTGATATTGATAATTCCCTTTTTCTTATCCAGGTATTTGACGGAATTGCTGATAATATTGTTGATCACCCGCTTCATCTGCTCTGCATCCGCAATGACCATCACATCCTCATCCACATAGTTAAAATATCCCAGTTCAATCCCCCTTGCCTCCATATCCAGTCCTACCTCTTCCAGACAGTCCTTAAAATACTGGGCCACATTGATCTTTGCAAAGGTATAGGGGATCTTGTTCGTGTCAATTTTGGAATAAAAGGTCAGCTCATCAATCAGCCGGTCCATGTCGTTTGCTTTATTATAGATCGTGCGGATATACCGGTCCAGCTTCTCCGGTGAGGAAGCAACTCCGTCCAGAATTCCTTCCACATAGCCCTTAATCGCTGTAATGGGCGTCTTAAGATCATGAGAAATATTGCTGATCAGCTCCTTGCTTTCTTTATCATACTGAAGCTTTTCCTCTGCATTTTCCTTTAAACGGATTCGCATCTCCTCAAAATCCTGACAGAGCTGTCCTATCTCATCATCTGCGTCCACATCCAGCGTAAATTCCAGATTGCCGTCCCGAATCTGTTTTGTAGCCTCCTGAAGCTTATTGAGGGGACTTAAAATCGAATGGTACACCCAGACAGTAAGAGCAAAACCAGCCACCACCAGAATTGCCACACCCAAAAAGAGCATTTCCCGAAACATGGATTTCACTTCGGGCAGCAGGTCATCTACATTGGAAACAATAAACGCGCTTCCCTCAGTCCCGTCTGAAAACTGAAAATCCATCTGCTTAATCAGATGCTGGCTTTCTCCATCCAGATAGATTCCGCCCTCCATACGCCCGTTCATCACATCAAAATCCGGCAGCTGGGAACAGAGCGCATCATCCTGAGGGTCTCCATTAATCCCATAATAAATAATCGTATTATTCCGGCGAACAATAAGGTATGCGTACTGTTCATTCAGCTTTGCATTGACCCTGTCCAGAAAATCCGGATTCTTATAATTATCCGGATTTTCATCCAACGATTTTCGGATCTCCTTCTGTGACTGTCTGGTCAGCCGGTTAAAGACCTGAAGGGAATTGCCGTTTAAAAGCTCAATCTGCTCTGTAAGGCCATAGGCTTCTTTAAAGGATTTTTCCTGATAATTACTGAGGGCAATCACGGAAAGATAGATCATAAGCATGGGAAAAACGGTTATTATAATGAAGGCAACCGCAAGCCGTGTTCGTATCTTCACCCTCTCATCCTCCTTTTGCTGCCCCGGTGCAGCCCCGCAGACAGACAATTTGCATATAGATTAAGTATACCATACTTATGCCGGGGCGTTTATAAAATCATTCTAAACTTTTCTCCCACTAAAAGAAAACGCCCCCTGAAAAAAGCATCCGAAAACGCCGTTTTTTAACGGTTTTCCGGATGCTTTTATCTTTCATCTTTATAAAAACTTCCCTAGAAACGGAACTTATCCTCGAAGTAAGCCTTTAACTCAGCAATGGGAACGCGTACCTGTTCCATGGTATCGCGGTCACGGACCGTTACTGCCTGATCGTTCTCAGAATCAAAGTCATAGGTTACACAGAACGGAGTACCGATCTCATCCTGTCTTCTGTAACGCTTTCCGATGTTTCCTCTGTCATCAAACTCGCAGTTGTAGTATTTGGAAAGCTCTGCAAATACCTTCTCAGCTCCTTCATTGAGCTTCTTGGAAAGAGGGAGCACGCCGATCTTTACAGGAGCAAGGGCCGGATGGAAGTGAAGAACGGTTCTCACATCACCTTCTCCGATCTCTTCCTCATCGTAGGCAGCACATAAGAATGCCAGTGTAACGCGGTCAGCTCCAAGGGAAGGCTCGATTACATAAGGAATATATTTTTCCTTGCTCTCATCATCAAAATATGCCATATCCTGACCGGATACATTCTGATGCTGGGTCAGGTCATAATCGGTTCTGTCAGCAATTCCCCAAAGCTCGCCCCATCCGAATGGGAATAAGAACTCCAGATCTGTAGTAGCCTTGCTGTAGAAGCACAGCTCCTCAGGAGAATGATCTCTGGCGCGCATCTCCTCAGGCTTAATGCCAAGAGTCTGGAGCCAGTCAATACAGAACTGCTTCCAGTATGCAAACCACTCCAGATCCGTGCCCGGCTTACAGAAAAACTCAAGCTCCATCTGCTCAAACTCTCTGGTACGGAAGGTAAAGTTTCCGGGGGTAATCTCATTTCTGAAGGACTTTCCGATCTGTCCGATACCAAAGGGAACCTTCTTTCTGGAGGTTCTCTGAACATTCTTAAAGTTTACAAAGATACCCTGAGCTGTCTCAGGTCTTAAATATACAGTATTCTTTGCATCCTCAGTTACGCCCTGGAAGGTTTTAAACATCAGATTAAACTGACGGATATCTGTAAAATCATGAGCGCCGCAGCTTGGGCAGCAGATATGCTTGTCCTCAATATACTGCTTCATCTCTTCCTGAGACCAGCCGTCTACAGAGCCTTTGGTCTCAATGCCGTGCTCATCATTGTAATCTTCAATCAGCTTATCTGCACGGAAACGCTCCTTACACTGCTTACAGTCCATCAAAGGATCGGAGAATCCGCCCAGATGTCCGCTGGCTACCCAGGTCTGGGAGTTCATCAGAATGGCGCAGTCCACACCTACGTTGTAGGGACTTTCCTGAACGAACTTCTGCCACCATGCCTTCTTTACATTGTTTTTAAGCTCAACACCCAGATTGCCGTAATCCCAGGTATTTGCAAGACCGCCGTAGATCTCAGAACCGGGATATACAAAGCCTCTGTTCTTGGCAAGAGCTACGATTTTTTCCATTGTCTTTTCCATGATCCATATCCTCTCTTTTTATATACTTACTGCCAGTAAGCCCCTCTCAGGGCATCACTCCAATATAATGCAGCTTACTCCCTCCGGCGCTGTTTCCACCGTCCGGTCATCCCGAAGGGTACAGCCCTCGCTTACATACCGGATCTTTTTTTCCGTGGAAATGATTCCCCGGCCCAAAACACGAACTGCAATGCCTGTTTTTTCCAAAATCTCCTGCTGGGCTGCCGCTTTCCCCTCTGTATCCAGATAGGCGGTCTGCTCCTTAAAAGCCAGAGCCGCCGGACTTCCTGTGTCAATGGAGGCAAAGGGCATCCCTTCATCTCCTATATCCTGGGAAAACTCCACCAAACGGGAGGGGGTATCGTATTCTGTCACCAGAAGAGCTTTGCCGTCCTTCATACTCACTGTATCGAGAGCAACCGGAAGCCTTTCGGCTCCCTTTTCATTTTCAAAGGCCGCTTCTTTTCCCTGAGACTGGTTAAACTGACTGATTCTCTCTCCGGCAAAGGCTCTCAGCTCCTCTTCCTTGTAGTCGCCTTCACCATAGTTTTCTACAGAAACCCAGGAAATGCTTCCATCACCGGCTACATAAAGGGTGTTTTCCGTAAAGGCTTCCTGATTTCCTCCGGACCTGGCACAGCCGGCAAAAAAGGCAGTACAGGCTGCAAGAAGCAGGATTCCTCTTATGCTTTTCTTCATATCTCTTCCTTTCCTTCAGGCTTCTCCTGCGTCTGCGGGAGCGATATACCGCTTATTATATCTTCTGATCCATATAATTTCAAGCCTTAATTCCTACCTGACCATCAGCTCCAAAATCTCCAGTGAACGGAATGGGTGGCGGATAAAGGTTACTCTGGCGTTTTCCACCTGACGCTCAAATTCGGCCTGGACCTCTGGTTTTAATATAAAAGTATAGAGATTTCCCACAGGAGAATAAATCACATATTCCCAGGCATAGGCGCAGGATTCTGATACCTTACCCTGAGGCTTTTCCGTGTATTCCCCATTTATTACCATGGCCTTCAGTTCAAAGATACGCCGGATCAGACGGTTGGGAACAGAAGGCTTTAAAAGAGCCTTCAGTGTCTGGTAAACCAGTGTCAAAAGCTCGGTTCCATCCATGTTTTCCTGGGCCAGATAGGAAGCCATTTCCAGAAAATAGGCTCCGTAGCAGGCGCCCTCCATATCTGAGGAAAGCTCATCAAAATAGCATACCGGCTGGGCGCCCTGAAGGGTGTAGGCGGTGCGGCCCTCAAAAACAGTAAAGGTTCCAAACACAAAGGGCCTGGTAACTGCCATCAGGGCGTTTCCCGGCCTTCTGGCTCCGTGGGCAAAGGCGGTAAGCCTTCCCCGTTCTCTTGTCAGGAGCACCACTCTCCGGTCTGCCTCCCCGAAGGCCGCAGCCAAAAGCACCATACCAGTGAGGCTAACTGCTTCTCTCACCCTGATCGCTCCCCTTATACGTCTTTTTTGTCATAGCCGTAATTTTTCATATACAGCTCGCTGTCTCTCCACTCCTTACGCACCTTTACCCACAGCTGCAGATTGACCTGCAGCTCAAGCATCTTTTCGATTTCCCTGCGGGCGTCTGTACCAATGCGTTTTAACATGGAGCCGCCCTTTCCGATAATGATGCCCTTGTGGGACTCACGCTCACAGACGATGCTGGCCTCAATGTCCATGATGCCGTTTTTCCTCTCGCGCATCTTTTCAATGGTAACTGCAATGCCGTGGGGAATCTCATCATCTAAAAGGCGCAGGGCCTTTTCTCTGATAAGCTCAGCGGCAATCTGGCGCATGGGCTGATCTGTAACCGTATCCTCATCATAAAACATGGGGCCATATGGCAGGTATTTAAAAAGAAGCTCCAGCAAAAGGTCTGTATTCTTCTCCTTCAGCGCAGAAAGAGGCACGATCTCCGCAAAATTGCACACATCCTTGTAGGCGTCTATAAATGTGAGAATTTCTTCCTGTTTTTTCAGGGTATCAATCTTGTTGATTACCAGAATCACAGGTGTTTTCACCTTAGCCAGCTGCTCGGCAATATGGCGCTCTCCTGCCCCGATAAAGGTGGTGGGCTCTACCAGCCAGAGGATTACATCTACTTCCTTTAAGGTATGCTCTGCCACGTCTACCATATATTCGCCCAGTTTGTTTTTTGCCTTGTGGATACCGGGGGTATCCAGAAAAATAATCTGGCCCCTGTCGTCTGTATATACCGTCTGAATCCTGTTTCGGGTTGTCTGGGGCTTATCAGAGGTAATGGCGATCTTCTGTCCGATCAGATGATTCATCAGTGTAGATTTTCCTACGTTCGGACGGCCGATCAGCGTAACAAAACCTGATTTCTTCTGTACATTTTCTTCCATATTCTTCTGCTCCTGCTTTTTAGTGGTAAAGATGCTTTACCTCTTTAAAGATTTCCTTTTCATTTACAATCTGCTGCTCATTTCCAATGGCACAAAGGGCTCCTGTGTTTAATACAGACTCTAACAGTCCGGCCAGAGCGCGGATATCCTCCTGGGTCACATTCAGAACCTCATCCCGCTCTCTCTGAATCATCTCATCCGTAACGCCGGAAAGCCAGGCCCCCAGATTTCTGGCTCCCTTTGCCGCCGGGCTTAGTGGGGCGTCCAGTTCGCTGAAAGCGCCAATGACGTATTTTGTCATATCCCTGTCATCAATGGAAAAGCTTCTTAAATACTCCGGGATTCCCTCGTAAACACGGTTGGTCTCACCCAGCTTTGGGTCCCTGTAGGATACCAGCATGGTTTCTCCGTTCCGCCCAAAGCTGCTCATGCAGCCGTAGGCCCCGCCCTTTACGCGCAGGTTTACCCAAAGATATTCATAATTTAAAATCACCTTTAATACCTTTAATGCGCCTGTATAAGCGCTCTCTCCAAAGGTACCGCAGCGGGCCATATAGTTGACCTGTGATGCAGTCCGAAAGCCTTCATTTTTAAGATCCGGCTTAAATTCATAAGCGTAGCGGATTCCGTTTCCTTCCGGAAGGGCCGCCTTAAAGGAAGCCAGCGCAGCCGGAAGCCTGCCATAGCCCTCTTCATCTGCCGTATAGCTTACAGTCATATTAGAG
>CAUCBQ010000025.1 GCA_958441075.1 uncultured Clostridiaceae bacterium
ACCAGACTTTCACTGGCAAGCTGATAACAGCTTGCAGAACACACGACTTTCACCCGCTAGAGCGCGCCCATGGCGCGCAAACCAAAAACCGGCAGACCCTCACAATCTGCCGGTTTTCGTATCAATATACTAATTTCAAATCTTAGTTGGTTCCAATCGACATTGTCTCAGGCAGTGTGCTTCCGCCGTCAATTACAATCTGTGAACCGGTCAGATAGCTGGATTCGTCGCTTCCCAGGAATGCGAAGAGTTCTCCTACCTCGATTGGTTTTGCAAGGCGCTTCATAGGAACGCCAACTGCGATATCGGCGATTGCTGCCTCTGGATTTTCCGGATTGGACTCCAGGGCCATTTTCTCAACCATAGGAGTACGGGCATAACCAAGCTGTGAGCAGTTTACACGAATATTGCGGCCTGCATACTCAACTGCCAGACATTTGGTCAGGCCAACCAGCGCTGCCTTTGTCATGGCATAAGCTGCCTCGCCTGCATCTGCTACAATATCGCCTGTTACAGAGGAAGCAATTACAATATTTCCGCCGCCCTGCTTTAACATATACGGGATCACCGCTTTACAGGTGTTCCATACACCCTTGATATTTACATCAATATGGAAATCTCTGGTGGCGTCATCCATTTCCTCAAAGGGTGCCAGACGGCATACTCCTGCGTTGCAGCAGGCTACGTTGATCTCGCCAAAAGCCTCGATTCCCTTTGCAGCAGCTGCATCCATCTGTGCACGGTCAGCTACATTGGCAACTACGGTGATAATTTCTGCGTTGTATTCCCTGCGCAGCTTCTCAGCCGTTTCCTCTACAGAAGGAGAAAGGTCAACCATAATCAGCTTTGCGCCGTATTTTGCGTAAGCGGTAGAAATTCCTTCTCCAAGTCCGGCAGCAGCTCCGGTAATCAGTGCAACTTTTCCATCCAGTTTAGCCATTTTTATCTTCTCCTTTTCTTGACACATATTTATTTTCATGCGGTTTTCTAAAACCGCTGAATGCCGTCTGGTGTTTCAATCTCAACCGGGTGCTTTTTCCAGTTTACAAGAAGCATCCACAGCCAGATTATAACTCCGATTCCCAGATATACACCAAAGCAGATCCAGGAATCAATTCCCTGTCCCAACGTACAGAAAAATGCGATTGCAACCGCAATAAGCATTGCGAATATACGGAACGCGTCGCCGCCCTTAACCGTATTGGCGCTCTTCCACTCCGGATGCTTCCGGTGGATACATACGGCAGAAATCATTGTCAGCGCATAGGCACAGGCACAGCCAAAGCTCATCAGATTGAAAAATGCGCTCATAAAGTCTGAGGAGTTTTGAAGCACAATAAAGATTAAAGACAATACCAGCAGGAAAATATTAGGAAGCATAGGCTGCTGGTTCTTATTTACCTTTGCAAATACTTTAGGCAGGAAATTTTTATTGGCCATGGAGTACAGCATACGCACTGTAGACATCCAGAAGCCCAGAAGAGATGCTCCCATACCCAGAAGACAGGAAAGAATACCTACGATAATAGGCCAGAAAGTCCATCCCAGCACATTCTGCATGGTAGCGATGGTTAAAAAGCCATCCTGTGCAAAATTAGCGTGGATATCCTTCAGACCATCCAGACCTGCCACGCAGAAATAGTAGAATACATAAATGCAGCCGCAGGTAAGAATAGAACCGCAGATGGCCTTTTTGGAATTTTTAATGGGAAAATCTCCTTCTTCTACCATCTGAGGAACGGTTTCAAAACCAAAGTACGGTGTAATCAGAAGAGCCATACCTATAATCCATCCCGGTATCCCGTTAACGGATTCCAACGTAGTGGTGAATATATTTCCAAAATTCGCCAGATGCCAATGTCCCGAAAACAGAAGTATAAAGCCCGTAAGGATTGTTACCGTAATATTGCAGAACAGCATACCCGCCTGAGCCTTTACCAGAAACTGTACATTTTGAATACTCATAAAGAAATACAATACCAGAAGTACAGCCGCACAGCCTACCATAGCCCAGGTTCCCAGATTCAGCCCCAGAGTTTTATTCACCCATGTCATAATCGCCATAACAACTGCCGGAGGAACGGAAATCCAAGCTGCCATAATCAGCCAGGACGCCAGAAAACCAACATGTTTATTGATTCCCACCGTATTGTAGATCAGCTCGCCGCCGGAAGTATGGAACAGGGAAGCCAGCTCGCTGTACACCAGCGCAACAGGAAGGATTGCCACTGTCATCAGGGCAAAGGCCAGAAACGTTCCGCTGCCGCAGTAGCCGTAAAATACAGAATCCCAGTAGTTGACAAAGGTGAAAATCGATCCCGTAGCCACTGTGTAGACGAAAATAAGCTTCAGGCTTTTATTTAATCCGCCGCTTTTGTTTTGTTTGTCTTCCATTGAAAAACAACCCCTTTACATTTTTTTTAAGCATACAAAAAAGCCCAAAATCCCCTTGGTCATTAAAAGGTTACTTTGGACTCCGATGTCGCTGTCTTCTGATATGCGCCGTTGTATATCAGGTGTATTCATTTTTAAAGAGATATCGCTTTAATTGGCTTAACCATATCACTTCCAATCAATATTGTCAAGTAATTAACAATTATTTACCTGATTTTTACCAAAATCGAAGTATTTATCCTTACTTCTCACTGTTAAATCATGAATCAAAAGCCTTTAACAGAATACGAGCTACCTCTGCCATGGTCTGCTCCTTGTCCATGGCCTGACGGCGAAGGTAGGAATACGCCTCATTTTCAGAAAGCTCCCTCCGTTCCATTAAAATCCCCTTGGCCCGTTCAATATACTTTCTGTCTTCCAGCGCCTGTCTGGTTTTTCGGCATTCCTTCACTGCTTCCATAAGATGCTCTTCCTGACAGAAGGCCACTTCCAGCGCTCCCAGAAGCGCCGTTTCATCTGCCGGCTTTATCAGATATCCCATAATATTTTCCTGGGCAGCCTGATGCATCAGTTCCTTATTATGGCAGGCTGTAAGGACAATAACAAAACCTGCCAGCCCTTCCTGTCGGATGACACGAATCGCCTCGATCCCCGTCATAACAGGCATGGCCAGATCAATAAGCACAAAATCCGGATGCTCTCTGCGGCATATCATAACTGCTTCAAGTCCGTCTGCCGCCTCTCCTGCTATCTCATATCCATTCTTTTCCAGAATCCCCCTCACCTGTATACGGGCCTGTCCGTCTTCATCGGCAATTACAACTCGATACATGATTCCTTCTCCCCTGAACACTGAAATTTTCGGCATATATACCAGAAACTTTGTTTATTTGTTAACATAGTAATACATCCAACCATTGTATCATGGGATGTACAAAAAAGCAACTGACCGCCGGGCCGCAGCCACCGTGAATTTCACGTTGATTTTTTTCAAAAAAACGATATACTTTAATAAAATTGTCTGCCGCCGGGCAGGAATGTTACAAGCATTCACATCTGCAGGCCTTCAATAATATATGTATAAATGCTTTTACTACAAGGAGAACCATGAAATTATTTATCTCACTCAAAAATTACTTCACAAAAACAGAGCTGATCCTCTGGAGCACCTCAGCGGCCCTGATTCTTACTGCCTTCTGCCTTTTTGACCAAAACGGCTGCCTGACCCTGTGGGCCTCTCTGATCGGAGTAACCTCACTGATCTTCTGCGCCAAGGGCAATCCTCTGGGCCAGCTTTTAATGGTGCTGTTCAGCCTGCTTTACGGAATGATCTCCCTGACCGTCTCTTACTACGGAGAAATGATTACCTATCTGGGAATGACTATGCCCATGGCTGTGTTTTCCCTCATCAGCTGGCTGAAAAATCCATTTAACGGAAACCGGTCTGAGGTGGAAATCTATCACATCCGCAGGAACGATATCCTGCTTATGTCACTTCTCACAGCAGCCGTAACCGCCCTGTTTTATTTCATATTAAAAGCATTCCACACAGCCAGCCTGATCCCCAGTACCCTCTCTGTAGCCACCAGCTTCCTTGCCGTATATCTGACCTTTAAACGCAGCCCCTATTATGCGGTGGGCTATGCAGCCAATGATCTGATTCTGATTCTTCTGTGGACTATGGCCTCTGTAAAGGACATCAGCTGCCTGTCTGTAACCGTATGCTTTACAGCCTTTCTGGCAAATGACATCTACGGCTTTTTAAACTGGCGCAGAATGGGCAGAAGACAGGCCGGCGCAGCTGCAGACAGCTAAAAAGCTGTCCCCCTAAAGGAACAGCTTCCACACTGCAATTAATATAGAAAATACTGCGATCCCCTTTTTCAAAATTCCCTGATTGATGCGCACTGCGTTTTTGCTTCCCAGATACACACCCACACCGTGGCTTACAAGGGCAGCAGCCAAAACAGGCAGAAGTTCCGAAACATCGCACTGGCTCATATATCCGATACAGGCCGGGATTCCGATAAAAACCGAGTTAAAAAGAGCAATTCCCACCGCCGTGCGGACCCCTGTTCCAAATACTACCAGAAGAGGCATAACCAGAATCGGCCCTCCTGCTCCGGACAGGGCGCAGATAATACCGGTGACAAGTCCCAGAAGCAGGGTTGAAACCAGATGCTCCTCAAGGCGAAAGCCCTTCCCATCTGCTCCTGCGGTTCTGCCGCCTTCCGTTTTCTCTGCCCCGGCAGCCTTCCCATCCTTTCTCAGCAAAATGGAAATACCGGACAGCAGCACCACCACATACAGAAGTATCTTGACCTGCTCTTCCGGGATAATCAGATTCAGCTTTACTCCCAGAATCGCCCCTGCCAGACTTCCGGCGCTTAACCGCAGGCCAAAGGGCACATCCAGATTTCCGGCCCTTTTATAATTTAAAGCTCCCAATGCTCCCGACAGGATAAAGGCCGCAAAGCTCAGTGCCAGTCCCTGAGTAACGCTCATCTTCAGAAGTCCTGTGTATACAATAGGAAGGAGAAATCCGGCTACGCCGGTAAGTCCCACCAGACCTCCAACTCCGAAATTGGATAATATTACAGTCAGCCAGAAACTCATACTCCCGCCGCCTCCATATATGCCCGCGCATCATGGAGAATCCGCTCTTCATCCAGAGTAAGCACCTGACGGTTCTTCATAATCACCCTTCCTTCTACGATCATATCCGCCACGTCGCCTCCTTCCACGCATTCCATCAGGGTGTGAATGGCATTTCCCGTAGGGATCAGATGAGGCGTATTCATATCAATACTGATCAGATCTGCCCGGTATCCTGCTTCCAGCCGTCCCAGTCTGCCGCATTCTCCCATAGCAGCCGCTCCGCCCTCCATTACCATGGATAAAATCGTTTCCGCAGGCATTACCTTGGGATTTCGGTTGGGAACCCCATGGAAAATATTCATTACAGAACGGAAAATACGCATCTCACTCCACAGGCTTAAACCTCCATGGGCCGCTCCGTCCGTTCCCATACCTACAGAAAGACCTCTTGCCAGCAGGTCGGGCGTTTCCGGCACTGCCTTTCCGCAGTTGCTGAAGGGACAGTGACAAAGCTTTACGCCGTATTTCTTTATAATTTCCTTTTCATGCTCTGAAAGGATCAGGCTGTGCGCTCCCAGAAAATGCTCTCCCAATGCTCCCATTTTTTCCAGATACTCATAGGGAAGCATTCCTTCCCGCTCCATGATCCCGTTGATCTCTCCCGGATATTCATTCATATGAGCCTGTAATCCGGTATGACGCTCCTTCGCTCTGGCGGCAGCCAGCTCTACCAGCTCATCCGAACAGGAGTTTAAGGCCCGGAGAGAATAATATACCTTTAAGTTGCCTTTTCCATGGAACTCATCATACAGACGGTCTGTAGCCTCTGCGGCTTCTCTGGCGTTTGCAGCAATGGATTCCGGAAGTCCTTCCTCATCCATGGTGGACACGCTGAGAACGCCTCTTAATCCGCTCTGTGCATAGACTCTGGCCGCCGCATCCATATGGTAGCTTCCTGCATCAATAAAGCCTGCCGTTCCGCTGTGAATCATTTCCAGAGCCGCAATCTCAGCAGAAAGCTTCATTTTCTCAGGCGTGAGCGTACTTTCAAAGGGAAGCATGATTCTGGTCCAGATGATAGGCTTTGCATCCAGAACCAGCCCCTTTAAAAGCTGCTGCCCCGTATGCATATGGCTGTCAATAAGCCCCGGCATAAAAAGCTTTCCATTTCCCTTTAATACCTCGGATGCCTGATATTTCTCAGAAAGCTTTTTTCCCGTTTCCAGAATTTTTCCTTCTTTAATGGCAATATCCACATTTTTTTCCAAATGATCCGCCCGTATCAACAAATCTGTACCTGTAATCAACAGATCGCACAATTCCATTTTCATTTCCTCCTTAAATCGCACCTGACAGAGTCAGAAGAAGCTGATCCCAGATACAGGATCCCAAAAAGGTTCCGGTCATAACGAAAATACCCACAATAAGAATTTTCCATCCCTGGCTTATGAAGGTTTTCAGCTGGTCGCTGATAGCCAGTCCGGCAAATGCCCCTACCATAGTAAAGGGGGCTGTAAAGTTAATGGCGCCTGCTGCCTGAATTACAAAGCTCCGGAAGGGAGACAGGGGGCAGGCAGCTAAAAGCCCGATAATGGAACAGTATGCAACAATCGGCATTTTCAATGGAAGCAGCTTGGTGCAGGCTACTGCGATCATGGAAATCACAATCAGCACTGCCAGACCCGGAAGGGAATCCATAAGAGGAACCCCGTACCCAATCAGATTTGCAAGGCCTGTTCCGCAGGCTCCCAGAATAAAAAGTACCAGCCATTCTATGTATCTCATTCCTGATTCCCTCCTTTGTTCGTTCTGCAGCGTCCCAGACGGGGCTCTAAAAAGGTGTAAAATTTATCTGTCATTGGGATAGCGATAAACATGGTAATATAAATGCCTGTGATTCCGGCTATGGTTTCGCCCACGCTTGCCATAGTGGAAATGGTTTCAGCCATTTCAGGATAAATCGCACACAAGCTGGCGCTGGAGCTTGCCATCATGATACCGGCTCCCACGCCGGATGCAAGTCCCATAGCCTGAGGATGGAAAATACCGGTCATGCCCACCAGAGATGCCATCAGTCCGAAATAAATCGTTCCCACCATACCGCCTACGATGTAAATGGAGAGAGAACCCCGGGCCTCAGCAGAATCAGGACCGTAAATATTGTTTACCAGAGCCATATGGTACTCACGGTTCATGGACTGGCAGGCGCCTACAGCCTCACGCTTCATCCCCAAAAGTACGGCTACCGGAACTGCCAGAATGGGGCCAAGAAGGTTTCCAAAACCATGAAGCAGAAGAACAGGGCCGGATTCGATAATAGTGTCAATATTTGCCCCGGCTGTGATACCCAGCTTGGCAATAAAAGGACAGATACCTACTACAACCAGCTTGGAAGCGGCCTTTACATGACGGCTGTCAACCAGCTTCAACACCTGAGGGCCGCAGGCCACGCCCAGAATAATGGCATAAAAAATGGGGAACAGAATAAACATTCCCTTGCCTACGGGGATCTTGATCTGACCGATATTATCCGCAATCAGGATAAATACAAAAGCCAGAGCAAAAATCTTCCATTCCAGCTTAAAGCGCTCTGCTAAAGAGCTGTACACATACGTTTCTTTTTTTCTGCTCATAAAAATCCTCCTCTCGTACCTTCTCCATTCAGTCCGTACGTTCGTTTCTTTCTATGTGGTATTTTAAACAATTTCATGCAGCAAAAAAAGGACAAATGAGCACTTTTGACGATTTATCTGGAATATTTCAAAAAAATATGATATTCTTAACAGACAATCTGTTAAAAAACAATTCAATTTCATCTATTTTCAGGAGGAAATGTTATGACTCTGAAAGAACTGGAAGAACGATACCCGGCTCTGAAGGAATATACAAAGCAGATGCCCCCGGACATCCGGTCCCGCTGTACTGTAAGGACTCACGCCGCAGGCTCCATTATCCACCAAAAGGATATGGAACTGACCTGTTTCGGAATCATTGTAAATGGTGAAACACGGGTAATCAATGAATTTGAAAACGGAAATGTCTATATGATCGAGCGCAATAAGGCCATAGATTTTATCGGAGAGGTAACCATACTGGCAAAAATGCCCCGAACCTCTGTTACTATTGAGGCTGTAACCCCTGTCACAGCCGCCTACATAAGCCGTCAGGACGCTGAACGCTGGCTGGCAGAAGATATGAATATCCTGTCCCTGGTCAGCAGCCGGATCGCCTTTAAGCTCTACCGCTCCTCCTACTCCAAGGGAACCCGTCTCTTCTATCCCCCTTCCTATATGCTCCTTGATTATCTGGTAAAATACGGAGATCAGCTGGGCTTTGGAGGCCCTGCATCACCGTCGTTTATCATTATCAGCAAAACAAGACAGATCCTTCAGGAAGAGCTGGGAATCAATGTAAAAACATTAAACAGAACCATCCGCCAGCTGAAGGAGGAGGGCTTTTTAGGCGTGGAAAAGGGAAAAATCACCTTTGATCTGGAACAGAGAAAAAAGGCGGTCTCCTGGCTGGAGACCGCCCGTTGGGGATAAATACGCTATCTCAAAAAAACGTACCCGGCTGTCAGCCCTGATAGCCGGCTGCCGCGTATCGCTCTCTCCATATCTGCCGGATCTCATCCATCAGCCGGATCAGCGCTATGCTGTCCTGAGGGCTGTGTATCCGGCTGAAGCTCTTTCCCTCCGCCACGCAGCGGGATACCTCGCGGATTTCATACTCAAATCCGTTGATCTCTACAGGAAGCTCCACATCCCAGGCCTCTTTATCCAGAGGCTGCACGGTCATTTTCACCGCATGCTGAAAATCGGGAAGAAAAATACTTCCTTTTGTACCTGTGATCACTGCGTTTCTCTCAATCAGACGGTCTGTGGCCTGAACTGAATCAGCCCGTACGCCTCCCGGATACCAGAGAGTCAGGCTGCTGTAGTCATCTGTCCCCAGCTCATTCAGCTTCATTTCCGTTTCAATGCGTTCCGGAACCATATTTAAAACCATCTGTATAAAGCCCAGATTGTAGATACCTATATCCATCAGGGCTCCGCCTCCCAGCTCCGGCGTAAGCTTCCGTGTTCTGCGGATTCCCGAGGCTTCAAAGCCGTACCGGCACTCCGCCTTCTGAAGCTCTCCAATCACACCCTCAGCCAGAAGCTCTCTCATTTTATCATAGAGCGGCAGGAATCGAATCCAGAATGCTTCCATAAGAAATAATCCTTTTTCCTCTGCCAGCCGGTACAGCTCTTCCGACTCTTCTCTTTTCGTTGTCAGAGGCTTCTCGCACAAAACGTGCTTTCCCGCCTCCAGACATTTCTTACAATCCTCAAAATGCAGACGGTTGGGCGTAGCCACATAAACTGCTTCTACCTGCCGGTCTGCCAGAAGCTCCTCATAGGAGGCATAATAGGTGCTGATTCCATATTTTTCTGCAAATTCCTTTCCCCGCTCCAGACTCCGGGAGCCTACGGCCACAACCTGCTCCTCCTCTTCCATTTTCCCTACGGTTTGCGCAAACTTTCCCGCAATATTTCCTGTTGCCAAAATTCCCCACTTCATAGGCTGACCTCCTGTTTTTTCAGAATTATCATTTTCTTTCCCTATTATAATAATCACATGACAGCCTGTCAATTTTCCTCTTGTATCCCTCTTCAAAAACAGTTATAATTTTCTGTATTGCCCATTTTCGGGTTATAAGGAGGTTTTTACAAATGACATTTTATCAGGAACTGCAATTAAATTCCGCTGGTTCCAAAGCCCTGATCCGGATCACCCGGGACAAAAAGGAACGTATGCGCCATATTCTTATCTACAACTTCAAGGTCTATCTGGTTGTAGCCTTCTGCTTCGCAGCCGTCACACTGTTCAGTATGATCTTTGGAAATGAAAACAGCATTGCCGGAGTCGCTGTTCTATTAGCCCTTTTAGTGCTGCGTCAGGCCGACTTCGGAATCCATACCTCACATGGTCTTTTATGTATTGCCGGCATTTTTTCTATTCTCATGACCGGCCCCAGACTGTCCAATATGGTCTCCCCTTTTTCCGCTTTTTTTATCAACCTGATCTGTATCCTGCTCTTAATGCTCTTAGGCTGTCACAATGTAATTATGTCCAATCATTCCACCTTTGTGCTGTCCTATCTGATTCTCCAGGGCTACGATGTAAGCGGACGCTCCTGGATCATGCGTACTGCGGGACTTTTTACGGGTATGCTTCTATGTATGGCAGTGTTTTACAAAAATCAGAAACACCGGCTTCACAAGAGAGAATTTAAGGATCTGTTCCATGAATTTGATCCCCGCTCCCTGAGAAACCGGTGGTATATCAAGCTGACCTTTTGTGTATCTACTGTACTTTTAATTGCATCCCTTCTTGACATTCCCAGGGCCATGTGGGCCGGGATTGCCTGTATGTCCGTATGCCTCCCCTTCCAGAAGGATCTGGTCAAACGGGCTCACACACGCTGGATCTACAATATTCTGGGATGTCTGATCTTTCTTGTGATCTATACTCTTTTACCCAAAGAGTTCCATCCCATGATCGGTCTTTTAGGCGGCATCGGCGTAGGCTATTCTGCCGGATACCCCTGGCAGACCGTATTTAATACCTTCGGCGCTCTTTCTATTGCTTCCGGACTTTTCGGCGCGGCAGGCGCTGTGATTTTGCGTATCACAACCAATGCCGGCGCTGCCGTTTATACTGCTCTGACGGGTTATCTCATTGACAGGGCCTTAGACCGGGTTTTGTACCAAAAATAACACTAAAATTTTATAAAATTACTTAAGCTCCGGCCAGTACCCCTTATTAGCCTCGATGAGCTCATCCAGTATCTGCTTTGCCACGCTGGCGCTGGGAACCGTCTTGGACAAAGTAAGGGCCTGCCACAGCTTTAAGTAGCTGTGCTCTACATAAGCTTCTACAACCAGCTTTTCAACTGCCAGCTGCTCCTGCATCATTCCCCGCTCAAAGGTAGGGATCTCGCCCTGACACATAGCCTCCGGGCCGCTGCTCCCCACTACGCAGGGAACCTCCACCATGGCATCGGAATCAAAATTGCTGATTGCGCCCTTGTTCTCCACGATACACAGCATGATCTCATGAGTGTTGTAGGCAATGGCCTTTGCAAGAGATACGATAAAGGATGCGTGGTTATCTACGGTAAACTCGCCGCCGGAAGCAGTTCCCTTGCGGATAATCTCTCTGGCTGCTCCGAATACCTCCTTCTCGCGTCCCTCGATCACCTCGTCAGCACGGGTGTGACTGGGGTCTGAATGCTCTACCACATAGTCGGGATAGAGATAGTATTTCAGATAAGTATTTGGCAAAAACTGCGGATCAAGTGCCAGAAGATCCTTTGCCTTTCTGTGAGTTGCCTGCCAGCTCTCATCCATATGCTGTGTCTCAATGGCCTTCTGGGTAAGATAGCCATTTTCAGACACATACTCCAAAAGCCTCGGCATATAGTCCTCTCCTGTTGTCTTATCCTTTACGCTGGTCCACCATCCGAAATGGTTCAGGCCAAAGTAGCGCACATCCAGGTCATCATACTCTTTTCCTACAATATACGCCATTCTCCTTCTGGTTCCTACAGGCATATCGCAGATATTGATGACTTTTGCATCAGGACGCAGTACCCGGCAGGCCTCCGCCACAATGGCAGCAGGATTGGAATAATTCAGCATCCAGCACTCAGGGGAATATTTCACCATATAGTCAATAATCTCCAGCATACCGGTAATACTTCTCATACCGTAGGCAATTCCGCCCGGCCCGCAGGTTTCCTGACCTACCACGCCATATTTTAAAGGAATCCGCTCATCCAGCTGGCGCATGGCATACTTTCCCACACGGATATGGGCCATACAGAAATCCTTTCCTGTAAATGCCTCTTTAGGATCTGTGGTATAGGAGAAATGAATCTGAGGCGCCTCCTCCCTCATCATAATCTCCAGCGCTTCCCCGATTACGGCCTGACGCTCCCCGTCATTGTCGTAAAGAGTAACGGAATTTAAGGGAAAATCCTCCTGATGCTCCAGCATCATCTTTACAATTCCCGGTGTGTAGGTACTTCCGCCTCCTGCGATTACTACATCAAATGCTTTCTTTGCCATATCTGCATACTCCCTTTCTAAGCTTTTACTGATCCAGGCCCAGCTCCTTATCCACTGCCTGTCTCACCTGATTAATATGAAGACCGTAAATTACCTGAACGTTCTCTCCCTTTTTCATAACTCCCGCAGCCCCTGTCTTCTGCTTTAAGACATCATCCTGAACCAGAGTGTTGTCCTTTACGATAAGGCGCAGACGGGTAAAGCAGTTGTCTACCTTTACGATATTGTCTGCTCCGCCCAGAGCTTCTACGATCAGGGCCGCGTCAATCTCGCTGTCCTTTGCGTTCTTTTTGCCTTCCTGCTTTTCCCTGTACTCAGCCTTTGTATGAAGCTTCATCTCCATGCCCTCAGACTCCCGTCCCAGTGTCTTTAAATTGAACCTTGCAATCATAAAACGGAACAGCACATAGTAAACAGCAAACTCACCAACACCGATAAGCAGATACATCGGCCAGTTTGTCTTTGCAATGCCTAAAGGCAGGTTATACAGCAGGAAATCAATAAAGCCGTTGGGTCCGATCGCCCGGCAGTTCAGTACATTAAATACAACCATACCCAGACCGCTTAATGCAGCGTGAGCTACAAACAGGATAGGAGCGGTAAAGAGGAATGAAAACTCGATGGGCTCGGTTACGCCTGCGATAAAAGAGGTAAATGCCGCCGGGATCAGGATTGCCTTGATCTTTTTGCGGTTTTCAGGTCTTGCCGTATGGTACATAGCCAGACAAGCGCCTACCAGACCGAACATCTTGGAAAGTCCTCTTGCGTCCCATACAACAGAAGAGGATAATACGCTTACTGCCGTATCTGCCATTTCCGCATAGTAAATGTTGCGGCAGCCCTCGTATACCTGCCCTGCCACCTCAGCCGTTCCGCCAAGATTCGTATACAGGAATGGAGTATATACCAGATGATGAAGGCCTGTGGGGATCAGCAGGCGCTCCAATGCCCCATACAGGAAAATTCCGAAGTTTCCGGCCTGATTGATGAAATACCCCAGTTTATCGATACCGGCCTGTACCACCGGCCAGATATAGGTCAGCACAACAGCTAACAGAATAATTACAGGAATCAGAACGATAAATACGAATCGTGTTCCGCCGTAAATCTGAAAGGCGTTGTTAAATTCTGTATCAATAAAACGGTTGTGCACATAAGCGGTCACACAGCCCAGGATCATTCCCAGAAATACGCCCATATCCAGGACCTGAATACCCAGAACCATAGCCTGACCGGTTCCTCTTAAGGCTGCAGGATCTGCCAGGATTCCGCGAAGATCCATAAACTTGTTCATGGCATTGATAAATACCAGAAATGCCAGCATAGCTGTAAAGCCCGCTTCCGCCTTTTTCTTCTTAGCCAGTCCCACTGCGATTCCTGCACAGAAAATCAGTCCCAGGTTATTTAAAATGGCTACCAGCGCACCGGATAAGATGGTTCCGAAGCCCTTTGTTATGGGATTATCCAAAAATGGAAGGATCTCAATCAGTCTTGCATTCGTAAATACATTTCCCACTGCAATGAGAAGACCGGCGATTGGAAGGATCAGAACCGGCATGAACATGGCCTTGGAAAATGCCTGCATTGTACTCATAACTTTTTCTTTCATATCATACCTCTCCGTTTTTCTAACTTTAACCCCGCGTGGTCGATGATTGGATTATACGCAGATACAAAAGAAAAGTACAGGCTTTTGAGCCAAAAGAAAACGTGTTACCCGGATGTGTAACACGTTTTCTTACCTCAGAGAAACCTGATAATATTCGTAAACCAGAAGCTCAATCATCGTCATGGTCTTGGAAAAAAACAGGGTGGGCTTCATATTTCTGTCATCCAGAGGATTGTCGTCCGGCACCTCTATGATACAGCTGCAGTAATCCTTTAAGGGACTTGCGCCGTCATTGGTAAATCCTACGGTAAACACTGAGTTTTCCTCCGCCATCTTCACCCGGTTAATCACATACTGAGAACGGCCTGACCGGGAAAAGGCGATAAAAACACCAATATCCTCCAGATTGTTCTCAAACACGCCGATGGAATCTGCCCCATCGGAAAAAATACATTTGATCCCCAGAACCAGAAGCTTTTTTGCCAGATATTCCGCCATCATGGAAGAAAAGCCCATACCATAGATAAAAACAACCTGATCCGTCTGATGGATTTTTTCCGCAGCCCGGCGGAGGCTGTGGTAATTTTCCATGGAAACAGCCCCTTCTCCTGCAAAATGACTGATAAACTCCTCATTCAGCTCATAGCTTCTGGTTCCCTCCCCCACAGCTCCCAAAAGCTTATAATACATCTCAATAAAGCCGTTATAGCCCAGCTTTCTGGAAAGGCGCATCACGGTGGAGGTAGAGGTGAAATTGGCCTTTGCAACGCCTCTGACCCCCAGCTTTAAGGCCTCGTCAATATGAAGCAGCAGATATTCCAGAACAGCCCGCTCTGTATCCGTCAGTGAAACGCCGCAGGTCAGCTTATTCAGGTCCATATTCATAGTTCCTTTCTCCTTTTCCGGTTCTGTTATTACAGCCAGCCTTTTCTCACTCCCCCCACTGTCCGGGCAGGTTCTGCAGATATCCCACTGCCACAACCCGGTCAATGAGGTCAATGTATCTTCCGTCTCTATAGCTGTACCATATCTGCTCACATGTCTGGCGGAACGCTTCATATGCGCTGTCCGTCAACTGGGTAATGACTGCATTTTCCTTTAATAGTTCCTCCCTGACAGCCGCCTCTGCCTCAGACCAAAGCTCTCTCTGATATTCGCAGGATTCCTCTGCCGTCTCATCCAGAATCCGCAAATCCTCCTCTGACAGCTTTTTCCGGCTTTCCAGGCTCATTACCAGCACATCGGCCGACCGTGTATGATTATCCTCTGTAAAATAAGGGGCTACCTCATAAAATCTCTGATTATAATAGTTGACAATCGAATTTTCTGCCGCATCTGCCTCCTTTGACTGCAGCATTCGGTATAGATCCGAATAATCCGCTGTCACCGGCCTTGCACCCAACGCCCTGGCCATAGCCATAGCCGTCTCCGACTGCTGCACCCGCACCGTAAGTCCCTTAAGCTCCTCCGGGCTGTGTATTTCTCCCTGGGAGCTGTAAAAGCAGCGGCTTCCCCCATCATAGTAGGTCAGTCCGAACATCCCAATCTCTGCAATCCTGTGTCCCCTGAGAAGCTCTTTACCTATGGGACCATTATGAACCTCCCAGAAATGTTCCGAATTTTTGTAAATATAGGGCATCCCCAGCACATTAAATTCCTCTGCAAAATTCCCCAGTGCCGGCACATCTGCCTTTACGATATCCGCTCCTCCGTACTGAAGCTGTTCTAAACAGGCCCGCCCATCCCCCATATCTGCATTATTAAATACTTCTATCTTTACCCGTCCCTCTGTCCGCTCCTCTACCTGATCTGAAAACCATTCTACTGCCCTTGTAGTAATGCTTTCATCAGGAAGATTATTCTTTAAAAGCAGTGTTACAGAACCATCCTCCGGCTGACTGCCGTGATGATCCGGGGCAGAGCCGCAGGCTGCGGTCATCAGACAGAGAACAGAAACACCCGCTAGAAGAAGCAGCCGTTTTTTTCCATCCATCATGATTTTTTCCTTTTGTTTTAGTTAGTATGAAGTTTTTTCACCTGTCTGGCCTGAACTGTCAGCTTTGATCTCATCATCCCTGGAAAAAACAGCCTCCAAAAGCAGCCTATTGGTTCTGTCATTGACCTGGCGCTCTTCTTCTGCCTGCGGCCCTTCTGCACCTTCCGGATTTTCACCGCATATATCTGCTCCAATCATCCTGCGGCCCTTCAGAAAATCCCTGATAAAATCTACGGTTTCCCTGATTCCGGCCTGTCCCTGATCCCAGTTGGTACGGGCAAAACCGGGAGAAAGTATATCTTTGTCAACGGATATATACACTGGAAAACCCAGGCTACCGTATTTCCCGTTCTGCCCCAGGGCTTCCTCCGGAATCCAGGTCACCCTGCTCCACAGTTTTTCAGGCAGTTCCAGCTCCGCCTCTTTAACCGCTTCCTGAGGAGGGCCTGCCAAAAATACATGATTTAAATACGGATTCTGCTCCAATACCTTGCGAATCCAGCCCCCGCAGGAGAGAATATCTCCAAACGCAGGCTGCTGCAAATCTGTATGATGGTCCAGTACCAGAAGATCAAAGGGTTCCTTCACCAGATCCAGCCACAGCTTTGTAACATAATGATAATTGCCGGAATCTAAAAAATGTATTCCCTCAGGCCCAAAGGGTTCCATCTTCTCCATCAGCCCTTTTTCTCCTTCTTCGTCACAATAACAGTTAGTACCCGGAATCTTTCTGAAATCCAGCCACAGGATATTTTCCTGCGGATAGCTTTCATAAAAACATTCCGTTTCATAAATCCCGCTGAAATTCATCAGGATTACCTGTCTCTCTTTCATCCTTCTCCGGCTCCTTTTTACAGTGCAGTTCCCTTCTTTGGAACATAAAACTGCCCCATATCCACACCCTCCAGTTTAAGCAGCGCTTTCTTTGCCTGCATTCCGCCTCCGAACCCGGTCAGGTTTCCTCCCGTTCCCACAACCCGGTGGCAGGGAATAATAATGCCTATCGGATTGTGTCCCACTGCCCCTCCTACAGCCTGGGCAGACATCCGGGCAATTCCCTTTCTGGCTGCTATCTCTTTTGCGATCTGACCGTAGGTCACTGTACAGCCATAGGGAATCTTTAAAAGCTCCTCCCAGACCATTTTTCTGAATTCGCTTCCCTGAGGCGCCAGAGCCGGTGTAAAATCCGGTTTCTTCCCTGAAAAGTAAATGTCAAGCCAATAAACAGTGTCCACCAATATCCGGGGATATTTGTCCGCATCAGGCGTACACACCTCGCGCCCTTTTATCAGTCTCTCCACATCCTGAGGATACCGTTCTCTTGGAAAAGAAAGAGCTGCCAGAGTATCATCCAGAGCTGTAAGAGTCAGTTCCCCAATGGGGGACTCATACACCGTCTGATAAATAATTCCTTCTGCACGATTCATTTTTCAAATCCTCCTGTTGTCTCCGGCTCCTGCTGCCTGTGAAACAGCCGGCCTGCAGGCATGTCTGCCTTAAAAGAAAAAGGAGCCCTGCGGCTCCCTTCTCTTTTTATCCAACCTGCAGGCAGCTGATTACTTTACAGCGATTGCCTCAATCTCACAGAGAACTCCCTTTGGAAGAGTCTTTACTGCTACGCAGCTTCTTGCTGGCTTGGAGGTGAAATACTTTGCGTATACTTCATTGAATGCCGCAAAGTCACCCATATCTGCCAAAAAGCAGGTGGTCTTAAATACCTTGTCAAAGCCGCTGCCTGCTGCTTCCAGAATCGCGCCTACGTTTTTGCAGCTCTGTTCTGCCTGAGCGGCAATACCGTCTGCTACAGTACCGTCTGCCGGATTTACAGGAATCTGTCCGGATGTATAGATTACTCCATTTACCTCATATGCCTGAGAATAGGGGCCAATTGCGCCCGGCGCATTCTTTGTGTCAATTACGTTCATTTCAAAATCCTCCTACTGCTTCTTAATAAAACCTATTATAACTAAGTTTTGTATATTATGCAATGTTTTCTTATTGATACAAACCTCATATTTATACATCTGT
>CAUCBQ010000026.1 GCA_958441075.1 uncultured Clostridiaceae bacterium
GGATCAGAATCGGAAGAAAATGGGGGAATTTCACCGTCTGGTGAAGCCTCAGGTTTATGATGAGCTTCATTTTAAAATACAGGAAGTTACAGGCCTTAATATGGAGCGGCTGATGCAGGAGGGGATGCCTTTTGAGCAGGCGATCCGGGAATTTCTGGAATGGTGCGGCCCGGAGGAATACCGGTTCTGCTCCTGGGGGTCTATGGATTTGACGGAGCTGGAGCGGAATATTGCTTACTATGGTCTGGAAAATCCCTTTGCCCGTCCACTGCTGTATTATGATGTGCAGAAGCTGTATTCACTGGAATATGGAGATGGAAAAAGCCGCATAGCTCTGGATTTGGCGGTGTCAGAGCAGGGGCTTGCGCTGGAAGGGGAATTTCACAGAGCATTGGATGACGCCTGCTATACGGCGGCAGTTTTAAAGGAGATTGATCTGGAACGGTTTGGAGTTTATGTATCTGTGGATTATTTTCAGCTTCCGGATCAGGGGAGCAGCTACCGTTTCTATTTTCCGGATTATTCCAAATATGTCTCTTCGGAGTTTGAAACGAAGGAGGAGCTGATTAAAAATAAAGAAGTCAGCGATCTGGTCTGTATCAGGTGCAAACGGATGCTTCGCAAAAAGATCCGCTGGTTTTCCTATGGTCAGCGATTTTATTTCGCCATAGGTATTTGTCCGGACCATGGATATATGAAGGGGAAAATCAGGGTAAAGAAATCGGAGAAGGATCATTACTATGGGATAAAGACCATTAAGGAGGCTTCGGAGAGGGATCTGGAGCTGTTAGTTCAGAAGAGAGAAGATAATAAGAGAAAAAGAAAAAGTCTGCCTAAGAAGTGATGGGCAGACTTTTTTGCGGCCTGTGGAGCTGCCGGAAGGGATTATTCCTCCCGCATCCGGTAGCCTACGCCGATTTCTGTAAATATGTACTGGGGTTCGGCTGGATTTTCTTCCAGTTTCCGGCGGATATGGGCCATATTAACCCGCAGGATCTGGTTATCATTGTCCGCATAAGGCCCCCAGATTTTGGTGATGATGGATTCATAGGTCATAACACGGCCTGCATTCTGGGCCAGCAGGCAAACCAGCTTATATTCAATCTGGGTCAGGTGTACTTCCTGGCCCTTTACTTTTACCAGACGGCGTTCAAAATCGATAGAGAGATCGCCTGCTTTGTACAGATGAGATACATGGGACTGGCTTCGCTGGGCATGGCGCAGGGCAGTGCGGATTCTGGCTAACAGCTCTCCGGTTCCAAAGGGTTTGGTTAAATAGTCATCAGCCCCCATATCCAGAGCGGCAACTTTGCTGTTTTCCATAGTGCGGGCAGAGATAACGATAATGGGAGTTGTGCTCCAGGTGCGTACCGTTTGGATGATATCCAGTCCATCCATATCCGGCAGTCCCAGATCCAGAAGAATCAGATCCGGATGGCAGGAGTTGATATGCTGCAGGCCGTCCCGTCCGTTAGCGGATGTGATAACCCGATAGCCCTCAGGCTCCAGTATGCGGCTGATAAAGCTGCAGATATTTTTTTCATCTTCAATGATGACAATGGTTGCTTTTGTTGACATATTAATATTCCCTCCAGTCAGGTAGTGTAAAAGTAAACACAGCGCCCTCGGAATGGTTGGCAGCTTCAATCGTACCGCCGTGGGCATTTATAATGGTTTTACAGATAGAAAGTCCAATTCCCATCCCTTTGTGACCATCGCCCCGTGGATTTGAACAGGAACCTCCGCCGTCAAAGAGAGTGGGAAAGCGGTCGGGATCAATGCCCTTGCCATAGTCTTTAATGGCGACAGAAAGGATTCCATCCTGAACCGCTGCGGTCAGTTCAATGGGGGTCTGGCTGTTTCCGTGGAAGACTGCATTTTCAAGCAGATTGTTAATAACCTGCTCAATGAGCTTTGCATCCATAGGAACCATGATAAAGGATTCAGGAGCATTTACATGAACGGTAGTTTGGGGAAACCGCTTGCGAAACCGCTGGACTGCCTCGGAGATGACTTCCTCTAAAGGCTCTTCTGTCTTTACAACAGCGGGGGCTCCATCCGTATCCTGAATCCGGGTAACAGACAGGAGATTTTCGACCATATTTAAGAGCCACTGGGCATCTTCTTCAATATTGGCAACAAGCTGACGACGCTCTTTTTCTGTCATGGTATTTTCCTGCTCAAGATAGGTGGCGCTGGAGCCTATGATAGTGGTGAGAGGCGTTCTTAAATCATGAGATACAGCCCGCAGCAGGTTGGCTTTCATAGTTTCTTTTTCTGCATTCATCAGTTTTTTGTCCTGCTCACGGATCAGGTTTGTCTGACGGGAGATCATGATGCAGATGCTGCTGGTAAAGCAGGAAATAAATGCCATTCCCAAAAAGGTGAGGGGATAACCGCTGAGGGTAAAATTCAGCTTCATGTAAGGCACAGAGAAGGCATAATTTACCCAAAAGACGCTGTACAGGGAGGCAATAATGCCTGCACCATAGCAGCTGGTGGCCCTGGCATGAAGAATGATAGCCAATATATAAACAATGGATACATTGATCAGATTGTCTGTAAAATGGAACATCAGGCTGGAAACCAGAGTCGCTGCTGCCATATAGGTTATAGTAGTAGGCAGTGTCCGGATGGTTTCCAGAACCGATTGTTTCAGATGAAAGGGCTCCCTGGGAAGGGAGAAATGGGAGTGAGTCATAAGCTGGATTCCTTATCTGGTGTGTGACGAAGTTTTAACTGTTATCTGCGTCGGTTTTTTCGGAAGGGATGCCGCTTTGTACGTCTGCGTGGGCGGTAGGAGGGCATGGAGCTTCTTTTTTTAGACAGCATCTGATCAAAGTCAGAGGAGGAAAGGCCCATATCCTCCAGCCGCTCCAGGCGTCTCTGGCGGCGGCGCATCCGATCCTCCTTCTCCTTCTGTCTGTTATGGAGAAGGAGGAAGCTTCCTGCTCCAAGGATAGTGGAAAGGCCGATGATAAGGGAGACTGTCAGCCACAGAGGAAGAGCTGCGCTTTTGTCTGTGGAGTCCGGGTTAGCTGGCTGCACAGAATGCTTCTGGCTCTGGGGGGCTGTCTCAGAAGGAGCAGGGGGAGTGTCGTTAAAAGAAATCTCCCCGGAAGACAGACTTGCCCGATTCGTCCGGGATGCCGTACACAGATAAACCTGACCTGCCTCATGGCCTTCGTAGGTATAAGAAATACGGGCAATGGCATTTGAAGGCGCATCCGGTTCCAGTTCATAGGACAGACTGGGGGTCAGATCGGAGAATATGGCTTCTTTGGGAAGAATTACCCGGCTGTCCGAATCCAGAGAGAGAGAAATGCTGTCCTTTGCGGTCATTCCGGCAATGGTCATGTCATTTTTCAGAGAACGGTAGGTGACCTCATGGTCAGCTGCCTTTAAGGACTGAAAATTGGAAAAACCAAAATCAAAAAGGGCCTTTGTATCCCGGTAATGAGACTGATGACCGTTTAAAACAACTGCAATCAGGGTAATGCCGTCGCGCTCGGCGCAGGTTACAAGGGTATTTCCGGCCAGAGAGGTATAGCCGGTTTTTCCTGCAAAGGCTCCCGGATAGGTGACAGAGGTATTCTGTTTTACCATGTTGTGGTGATTGGCAACATAGCCGCCCTCGGCATTTTTTCTGGTAGGCGCCATCTGGTAGCTGCGGGTGCCGCTGATTTCCACAAAATCAGGATTTTTGATGGCCTCCTGTGCAATCAGTGCCATATCATGGGCTGTGGTATAGTGGTTTTCATCGTTCAGGCCGCTGGGATTGGCAAAATGGCTTCCTGTGCAGCCCAGATTTTGGGCCTTTTCGTTCATCAGCTCTGCAAAGGCTTCTCTGGAACCGCTTACATGACAGGCCAGAGCATTGGCGCTTTCATTGGCAGAGGCCAAAAGCAGAGCATAAAGGCAGTCGCGAACCGTCAGCACATCGCCCTCATCGATTCCTGCAGAGCTGCTTCCGGCTTCTACGTTATATACATCGTCGTGGGAAAAAGTGACCATTTCATCCATGTCACATTCTTCCAGTACAATCAGGGCAGTGAGGATTTTGGTAATACTGGCCGGATAATAAGCCTGTTCTTCATTTTTTCCATATAAAATGGTTCCGGTGTCAGCGTCCATCAGAATTCCCCCATCTGCTTCAATGGAAACGCCGGTGGGCCAGGGAACAGCTGCCTTAGCTGTGATGGGGGCAGGGCCAAGGATCAGGCTGAGGCATATAAGCAGGAAAAAAAGTCGTTTCATACATTACACTCCTATGGGCGGTGCTTGTGTTTCAGAGTCAGAATCAGGCAGACAGCAAACAGGATAAGTGACAGGCTGCCGAAGGTAAATGCGATCCGTCCGGCTGTATCCATAAAAAATCCTTCGGGTACGATGTTGATCAGCATATCTGTAGCCGGGTCCAGAATCCACAGGTCATTGTCAAAGAAAATGTGGTGGAACATGATAAAATATTTTGTAAAGTTTGTGGAAATGATGGCAGCCAGAGCTGCAATCAGTCCAAAAAACAGCCCGGTTCCCAGACAGATGGATGAGGGGAGGAGGCGTTTCATATCAGCTTTTGTAACTGCCATAAAAACAAGGGCGGCGGCACACAGGGCCAGGCATACTCTGCGGATCGAGATGGCTGCCAGAAACAGCCCCTGGACATCCTCCATATGGGCAATTTCCCTGGCATTAAAAAACTCCCGTTCCTGTCCGTCCATGACGGTCATAACATGAAGATCATCACGTTTTCCCCGCAGATAAGCCATCATTTCATCAGTTACTTCTAACAGGTCTTCCATAGTCATGGCAGGAAGATCGTCCAATACCTCATATTTTGTGTATTCTTGTTCAAAATATCCTGGCGTCCAGTATACCACAGCCTCTACAGACGTGATGAACAGAACAATCATCAGGAAGAATGCTGCCAGAATACCAGACAAACGATGGAAATATTTCATAGCCGGAACAGCCTCCTTTAGAGTGCGCATATTATGGTTGGTTTACATAAAAGAAAAAGCCCGACTTCGCAGCTTGCTGACGAT
This sequence comes from uncultured Clostridiaceae bacterium, assembly GCA_958441075.1. GTDB lineage: Bacteria > Bacillota > Clostridia > Lachnospirales > Lachnospiraceae > Enterocloster. The sequence goes on from CAUCBQ010000026.1 coordinate 5,046, forward strand.
CTGCAGAGTCCGACCTTTGTGAGTGCGCCTTTATGAATCATTAACGGCTGCATAAATCATTAAAAAAGACGCATAAATCATTTCTTTTATATCATGTAATGGGGGAGTTGTCAATGCGGAAACTTGATGAAAAGCATAAAAAGCCCTGACGGACAGGGCTTTTATACAGGCTATAATAATGGGTTAATGCAGCTCAGGCCAGAATTCCCTGTTGGCTTCAATCATGTCATCCAGGATTTTTTTGGCAACCAGAAGACTGGGAACGGTTTTTGAAAGCGTGAATGCCATCAGCGCCTTTTCGTAGGAATGCTCGATTGCTGCCTCAACTACCAGCTTTTCAACGGCCTCCTGCTGTTCGATCAGGCCCTTATAGAAGGTGGGGATCTCGCCTACACGCACAGGCTCGGCTCCGCGTTCTGTAATATAGGCAGGAATTTCCACCATGGCATCGTCAGGCAGATTCTCAATAGCACCTCTGTTCTCAACCATTACAAGATAGCGCTTACGCAGGTCAAATGCCAGGCTCATTGCTACATCTACGATAAATTCACCGTGCACACCGCCAAAGAATTTTGTCAGATCTACTTCTTTTCCGGCGCGGTAATCTGCCACTGCGTCAAAGATTCTTTTTTCGCGTCCCTCCATTACCTCATTGGCGCGGGTATGGTTTGGATCACTGTTTTCAACTACTTCATCGCCCAGCAGATAATACTGCATATAGGTGTTTGGCAGGTAATCATGGAATGCAGAGCAGATATGTCTGGAATTGGCATAGGTATGAAGCCAGGATGGGTCGCTGTGCATTACATCGCTCTTTTCGTTTTTCGGCATATATCCGTTTTCTGCCACATAGGACTTTAATTCTTCTGTAACGTCATTTCCGTTAAGGCGCACCTTTGTGAACCATCCGAAATGATTCAGACCGAAGTAATCTACCTCCAGGTCATGGCGGTCACAGCCCAGAATTTCAGCCATGTTTCTCTCGATTGCTACAGGCATATCGCAGATGTTTAAAATACGGGCATGGGGGCGCAGGCGGAAGGTAGCTTTTGCTACGATAGCAGCAGGATTGGAATAGTTGACAATCCAGTAGGTGGGTTTTGCGTATTTTTCACAATAGTCGATCAGCTCTACCATGGGATAAATGGTGCGCAGGCCGTAAGCAAGGCCGCCCGGGCCGCAGGTTTCCTGACCTACTACTCCGTATTTTAACGGAATCTTTTCATCCTGTTCGCGCATGGCGTAGAGCCCCACGCGCATTTGTGCAAAGATAAAATCTGCATCTGTCATAGCTGCTTCCGGATCTGTAGTAAGGGTCAGCTTTACCTCCGGATCAAACATTTCTACCACATGACGGACGATAACACCTACGTCTTCCTGACGTTTGGCATTGTTATCATAGAGAACCAGTTCATGGAGTTTAAAACGGTCCTTCTGAACAAGAAGACTTTTAACGATTCCCGGAGTATAGGTGCTGCCTCCTCCGGCAATGACAAGCTTAAATGTTTTCATTATATACCTCCTGAGTGATTACAAATGGGTTTATTCTTCACGGCCAAGAGCTTTTTCCACGATGGAACGCTTTTTGCTGACAGAGGGGCCGTAGATGATCTGAATATTATTTCCTTTTACAACCAGACCGGCTGCTCCGGTTGGGGCAAACCATGATTTATCCTTTACAATAGAGGCGTCCTTTACCTCTACGCGCAGACGGGTCATGCAGTTTCCAATGTTATCGATATTATCAGGACCGCCCAGTCCTTCGATAATGCGTGCGGCAGTTTCGGCGTCAGCCTCATCCTTTGCTGCTGTTTTATTTCCGGAACGGATCTGAGATTTTACGGCTGCAGCATTTGCTGCCAGATCCATTACTTCTTCGCCATCCTCGCGTCCCGGTGTTTTCAGGTTGAATTTCACGATCAGGAAGCGGAAAAGGAAATACATCACAACGATTTCAGCCAGACCTACAGCTGCATACACAGGCCAGTTGGTTCGTGCGATACCTGCCGGTAAATTAAGTACAAGGAAGTCGATAATACCGTTGGTAGCGCAGACACGGACATTTAACAGATATACGATCATCTGGAACAGTCCGTCCATAACAGAGTAGATGACCCACAATACGGGAGCTGCAAACAGGAAGGTAAACTCCAGAGGCTCTGTTACGCCTACTAAAGAGGCGGTAAGTGTGGCTGGGATAACCTGAGCTTTTGTAGCGGCCTTTTTCTCTTTTCTGGCAGTGGCGATGAAAGCAAGGGCAACACCGATTACGCCAAAGGTCTTCATCAGTCCGTAGGTTAAGAAGCGGGCAGATTCGGGCATGGAAGCAACAGAAGGGTCGCTGAGAAGAGCCAGAAAAACAGGCTTTGCGCCTACGATCTGTTCTCCGGCGATGATCATGCTGTCTCCTATTGCGGAATAGAGGAAGGGAGACCATACCAGATGATGGAGACCGGTAGGAATCAGGATACGATTTAAGAATCCATACAGGAACACTCCAAATGCGCCGGCACCGGCCATGATACCTGTAAGGGAATTGATTGCTGCGGCTGCGACAGGCCAGATATAGGCGGCTGCCAGTGCCAGAGCCAATACAATAGGAAGAAGTACAATAAATACGAATTTGCTGTTTCCGTACATGGCCATAGCGCCTTTAAATTCGGTATCAATAAAGCGGTTGTGGACCAGGGCTACGATTACGCCCAGAATCATGCCCAGAAATACGCCCATGTCTGTTACATGGTATCCAAGGCAGATGGTCTGGCCGGTGCCGTAGAGAGCGCTGGCGGTATCACCTTCTGCCAGCAGTCCCGCAACACTGAGCCAGCGGGAGTTGGCTGCAAGCCAGATCAGATAGCTGACCAGTGATACGAATGCCGCATCTGCTTTTTTCTTTTTTGCAAGGCTCATTGAAACACCTACACAGAACAGGATTCCAAGGTTACCGATTACTGCGCTGACTCCGCCGTTAATAAATTTTCCAGCTGTATATAAGATACCCCCCTCTGATACCAATGCTGTATTGCACATTACAGAAGACAGAGCCTGGAGCATACCGGCAATAGGCAAGAACAGAACGGGACCCATCAAAGCCTTGGAAAAGCTCTGCATGGCGTTCATAACTTTTGCTTTCATGATTTATTCTCCTTTTTCGTTTGTTTTCTGTCGGAAGGCGCCGTTCCGTTTTGATGTTTGGATTATAACATTTTGTATAAAAAAATCCATAGCTTTGGGATTGTTTTAAACATATTCACATAGATTGAAACATGTTTCACATACAGAGGCCGTTTTGGGGAGAGCAGGTTGCACAGAAGGGTATCTTATCGTATAATTTCAATGTAAAATGTACAGAACGGGTATTTAGAAGAACACAGAGGGCAGAAAAAATGAAACATGATATCTATAAACTGGCAGAACAGTATCATTTGAATGAGAGTGAACAGCATATGTTTCAGGCGCTTTTGGAGGCGGCAGATCAGAATGTGCAGTACAGTGTCAGGGAATTTGCGGCCCGGAACTATGTCTCACCCGCAGCGCTGATCCGTCTGGGTAAAAAAATGGGCTATACAGGTTATACGGACATGGTTTACCGCCTGGGATTTCTGGTACAGAACGAGATAAATAATAAGAATCACCAGTCTGATATTACGGCTTTTATCGGAGAAATACCATCGGAAAAAATGAGCCGTTTTTTGGCGCTTTTAAAAAAGCACAGACACCATCCTATCCTGATTACAGGAACAGGCTTTTGTGCACCTTTAAGAGATTTTTTTGTGCGCAAGCTGTTGGTGATGGGTTACTGTGCTATTGGATCAAATAATTATGAGGTATATGAAGGAAATGCTCTTTCGGCGGGAATGGTAATTGCGATCAGCAAGAGCGGAACAACAGACACGATTATTAAGCCGGTCCGGGATGCCTGCGCACACGGAATTGATGTGGCTGCCTTTACAGGCGGCGTTCATTCCGTGATCGCAGACATGGCAGATCCGTCTTTTGTACTTCTGGATGATAAGATACTGGATGATCGGAATCTTACGGCCAATTATTTTTATGCAAGAGTGCTGATCTTATTTGAGTATCTGATGGATATGACATTGGAGATGGAATTTTAAACAGGTGTATTGGCAGAATGGTTTGTATAAACCTTCTCCATCATCCTCCATGCAACCACCGCAGCCACAAGCTCTGCCGCAGGGAAGGAGATCCAGATGCCTGCGGGGCCCATAAAGCGGGAGAGAATCCAGCCAAGAGGAACGATGATTACAAGCTGGCGCAGAAGGGAGATAATCAGGGAGGGACGTCCCTGTCCCAGAGCCTCGAAGACGCCGGAGGCTATAATGCCGATGGAGGAAATCAAAAAGCTGGGGCCGATGATGCGCAGGGCTTCCGTTCCATACTGCATCAGTTCTGGCTCTGCGTCAAAAAGGCGCAGAATAGGGACTGGAAAGCAGACGGAGGCGATAGTTCCGGCGAGAGTAATTACGGTTATCACTCCAAGACTGCACCGGATGGTGCTGCGGACCCGGTCATGCTTTCCTGCGCCGTAGTTGTATCCGATGATAGGGCGCATTCCCTGGATCAGACCATTTCCGGGGAGATTAACGAAGGTCTGGAGCTTGAAATACAGGCCAAAGGCAGCTACATAGACGCTTCCAAAGGCGGTCAGAATACCATTTAAAATGCCGGTTAAAAGGGATGGCATGGCTAAAAGCAGGCTGGATGGGACAGCAATACCGTAGATGGAACGAACCAGTTCTCTGTCCGGAGCCATCAGCCGGGGAAGGATGGATACCCCCAGATTGCTTTTTGAATATACCAAAATATAGAGGAGCAGTGCTCCAAACTGTCCGATTACGGTTGCGGCAGCAGCGCCGGATATGCCCATGGCGGGAGCACCGAACCAGCCGAAAATAAGAACAGGGTCTAAAATGATATTGATCAGGCAGCCGCTTGCCATGAGAAACATGGTGGTTTTCATCCGTCCCACGCCCTGAAAAAGCTTTTCCATGTACATCTGCAGAACCTGCCCGGAGGACAGACAGAGTACAATAAAGGTATAGCTGCAGGACCATTTAAAAATTTCAGGATTATCCGTAAACATTCGGAGAAAGGGTTTTGTGATAAAGATACCCAGTACAATAAAAAACAGGCAGTGCATCAGGGCCAGGGAAAACCCTACAGATGCCAGATGATCCGCCCGTTTTCTGTTTCCTGCTCCCAGGCTCATGGAGATCAGGGAGCTGACGCCTACGCCCAGACCAACTCCAAGAGCCATGATAATATTCTGCAGAGGAAAGGCCAGAGAAACAGCGGTAATTGCATCTGTACCCAGACGTGATACCCAGATGCTGTCTACAATGTTGTAAAGAGAATTGATCAGCATGGACAGCATAACAGGTACTGACATGGAGATCAGCAGGGGAAATACGGGTTTTTCAAGTAAAAAACGTTGGTTTTGTTCCATAAAAGCAGCTCCTTTTTGATGGTTTGGCAGACCGTGTACAGATCAGCCTGTCTGTTAAAAATAAAAAAGCCCTCCCGCCTATTTTGATGCGGGAAGGCTTGCATAGTATTGATAAATGAAAATCGTATGTTTGAAATAGAAAAGTCCGACCCCGCAGCTTCTAATATCTGCAAAATCAGACCTCTCAGTGCGCCTCCAGGGACTCGAACCCTGGACAAATAGATTAAGAGTCTACTGCTCTACCAGCTGAGCTAGAGGCGCATGTCTATGTGTTGTTGTGTGACATGATAGACATTATAGGGGATGTGAAGCTATTTGTCAATAGTTTTTTGAAAAATATTTACATCCATTTGATTATAAGGAATTTCAATACCTGCGGCGTCAAATTCCAATTTGGTTTTTTCGATAATCCGCCAACGGGCGCTCCAGTAATCCTCTGTGGCGGCCCATCCACGGGAACCAATGATTACAGAGCTTTCAGCAAGCTCGCTTACATAAACAGTAATGGGTTCATCTTGAATGATTTGAGGATCTTCTCTGTAAATGCGTTCCAGAATCGCTTTTGCCTGTTTTAAATCTGAAGAGTAGCTGATGCCTATAGTCAGATCAATGCGCCGCTTTTCCTGAGCTGTCACGTTGGTAATTACAGCATTTGACAGAGTGCCGTTAGGGATGGTGATTCGACGGTTATCAATTGTGAGCAGGGTAGTGTATACAAGGCCGATATTTAAAACCTGCCCCTCTACCCCCTCGGATACAATATAGTCATGGATTCCAAAGGGCCGCATGACCAGAATCAGGATACCTCCGGCAAAATTTCCCAGACTTTCCTGCAGAGACAGGCCGATTGCCAGAGTGGCAGAGCCCAGCAATGCGATGATGGAGGTCGATGGAATTCCTATTTTTTCCAGTGCCATAAAGATAACAATAGCATAGGTAATGGCATTTGCGAGAGAAATAAGAAATTTGCTCAGGCTTAAATCCATATTCATACGGTCAAAGGTGCGTTTTAAAAACCGGCGGAGATAAAAGGCGATCCGGTTTCCGATAATGATGATGACAGCGGCGTAGAGAACACGGTAGCTGAGGGATAAAAGTCCGGGCGTCCATGAGCGGATCGTTTCCAAAATTGCATTGGGCTTTAACTGCTGAAGGTCTTCGTGAACCTCCTGTACAATGGCCTGTGTTTCCTCTAAGGTGGGGATCGAGGGAGTCTGCAGGGTGAAATGTATCATTCAAATAGCCTCCTGTTGTCTGATGGTGTAAAAATTATAGCATAAATAAAACCTGAAAGACAGGAAATAATGTCAGGACTGCTCCTGCAGCTGTTTTTGTATATAGCAGATATAGGACGCATATAAGCACAGCATATCATAAGAATTGGTCAGGTTGCGTCCGCAGATCTCCTGAATACGGTGCAGACGGTAGGGGATGCTGTTTCTGTGTATATGGAGATGTTCACAGATTTTTTGTATATCCCCGTTTAAACGGAGATAGGCAACTGCCGTTTCAGCCAGCTGGGCATTTTTGCCTTGTCTGCAAAGCTGCTGAAATTCCTGCTCCAGTCCGGGAACGGCAGTTTTGGATAAGGCGATAGCCAGTTTCATTTTGTCATATGAATGCAGGTGTTCATCTGGAAATAAAGCCTTCCCAAGCTTCAGACTTTCCAGAGCGGCCTGGTAAGCGGTATTCAGATGCATTTCCCCCGAACAGATGCCCATATGGCAGTCTGCGGCAGCAGAGAGGATGCGGTGATATTTTTTTTCAAAAGTTACGTTTTCTTTTAAAACAAGAAGAACCTGATTTTCTGAAAGAGGGAGGATAATATCGTGTTCATCCAGAAGGTTCTGGAGCATGGAGATGGAGGTAAACTGGTCGTCGGTTTTTCTCTCCATCAGGATAAGGGTCTGCTTCCCCTTTAGCTGTATACCAAAAAATTCACCTCGCTTGATAAAATTTTCTGTATAGGGGGCCTGCTGGTGGAGGCATTCGAATAAAAACTGGCTGCGTTCCTGGGATTGATTCTGGCGTTTCTGGAAGGAAAGCAGTTCTTCGTAAAGCAGTTCTATGGTATTGCCCAGCAGTTCTGCCATATGAAGGTTGGCAGAGCTGCTGGGTTCTATAACAACAGCGCCTATACGGCTTCCCTGAAGGCGGAGAGGAACTGCTGTACTGGCATTCTGAAAGTATGTTCCGGGTGCTGTTGTAACCTTGGCGTTCAGATTCAGGGATTCAATGGCAAGAAGATTCATTTCTCCGATACAGGATGGCTCGGTTGAGGCAATGGTGCGGCCGCTGAGGTCGCATATGCTGATGGGGAGCGAAAATCGCTCCTGCAGTTTTTCTATAATCTGGCAGGTTATTTTATGGTTAATCACGGGTTTCCTCCAATGATTTTTCATATATTATAATAAAATGGCGCAAAAACTGCAAGATATACGGAATAAATTGTGCAAATGCATAAAAATAGCGGGAGATATTACATGGTTTGGACAATAGTAAATCTGATATGGAAATGTTAAAATAAAATCACCTTAAAAAAGTGTGAAGAAAAAGCCGGAGTGAAGTATTTCAGAAGGAAAGGAGGGAAGAGCAATAGACGAGACTGTTTTGCGGTTTATGCGTTATGTGGACTGTGCCAGTGAAACCCATAATGAAAGGGCGTTCTGTGAATATATGGAGCGGGAGCTGACAGAACTGGGCATTCCGTTTGAAAGACAGGAGCTGGATCATCAGATTGTGACAGACGGATGGAACATTCTGGCAAAGGTACCGGGGAAGCCAGATAAAAAACCGTTTCTGTTCGTATTTCATCTGGATACGGTAGTTCCGGGAAATAATGTGGAGAGCTATATTGAAAATGGACGTATTCAAAGCCGGGGCAACAGTGTTCTGGGTGCAGACGGCAAACTGGCTATAGCGGTGGTGATGGAGGCTGTCAGCAGGCTGCTTCGTGCCGGAGAGATGAACCGGCCTGTGGAGATGCTGTTTACTGTCTGTCAGGAGCTGGGGCTTCTTGGGGCAAAGTATGCGGATTATTCCAGAATTGACAGTGAAGAGGCCATTGTTATCGATCATTATGTGACAGGAGAAGTGCTGATGCGTACTCCGTCGCGGATGTATCTCCATGTGGAGCTGATCGGACAGGAGGCTCATGTGATCCGGGACCCGGAACTGGGAATCAACGCATTAAAGACAGCGGCAGAGATTATTCATCAGATTCCTACCGGTCAGGTCAGTAAAGACCAGACCATCAATGTATTTGATCTGGTTTCTCTTTCACAGTCGAATGCGATTCCAAAGTATGCAAGATTTGATGTGGAGATCCGAAGCTTTGGACAGGAGCTGCTGGATCGAACCAGCGCGTTTCTTCAGAAAATCATAAAGGATACAGCGGCGCAGATGGGATGCAGATGTAGCGTGCGGGAAGAGATGGACCTGCCGGAAATGGATTACAGTGAAAATAAGGATATGCTGAAACGTCTGGAGCGCATTTATGAAATGACCGGACTGCAGATGCGGCCTGCCCGTTCCTTTGGAATTCTTGATGCAACCTGCACAAACCGGCTGGGAATCAGGACGATTCCTATTGGGATGAACATTTATTATTCACACAGCACGAGGGAATATGTAGAGGTAAAAGACATAAAGATAATGTTGGACCTGGCGGAAAATATCCTTCGGTATTTCTGACCGGGGAAAGGGGAAACAGATGAAAAATGAAAAAAAGAAAACAGGCAAGGCACTGAATCCGTTTATACCGTTAGTATTAATGGTTCTGGCCTGTGCAATTGCATCTTATTTTGTAGTACCAGGGGCGTATGACAGGGAGACGGTAAATGGAGTAACCCGCGTTATGGCAGACAGCTACCACGCTGTGGAAAGAACCCCCATCTCTTTCTTTAATCTGTTCCGTTCAATTCCGGAGGGGTTAACGGCGACAGCCAATATGATGTTCTGCGTTATGATCATCGGCGGTATTGTAGAGATTTATAAGCGGACAGATACGGTAGGAGCAGCAATTAACAGTGTACTCCGTGTATCGGAAAAACTCAGCAGCCAGATGATTATTGCTGTAGTTATGATTGTGTTCTTCATTTTTGGAGGCATTCTGGGATGGAGTGAGCATATTATCCCCTTCGTTCCGATTATTATATCTCTGGCTATTTCACTGGGATATGATTCCCTTGTGGGAATGGCAATTTCCGGCTTTGCCTGTTTAATCAGCTTTGCGGTTGCTCCTTTTAATGTGTATACAGTAGGTATTTCTCATACAATTGCAGAGCTTCCCATGTTCTCCGGATGGGAGCTGCGTTTTGTGGCTCTGGGCTGTGTATGGGCGCTGAGTCTGTTCTGGGTAATGAGATATGCCAAAAAGGTAAAGGCAGATCCTTCTAAGAGTCTGGTGAAGGATGTAGATACCTCTTCTCTGAGAATACCGGTAGATCCCAGCTTGAAATTTGATCTTCCAAAGAAAGTTTCCTTCGTTGTGCTGGGCGTATCTATTCTTTTTACAATTTATGGAATTCTGAAGCTGAGCTGGTCTTATACTGAGATGGCAACTACCTTTATGGTGGGCGGTGTTATTGTAGCTATTATTAACAGGGTGAAAATGGAAGATGCCATCAATATGATTCTGGATGGAATGAGAGGCGCCTTCGTAGGAGCTCTGATTATCGGTGTTGCAAGAGCGGTACAGTGGACAATGACGAATGGCGGTCTGATTGATCCGCTGGTACACGGACTTTCCCGTTTAATGGGAAGTGCATCTGCATTTGTAAGCACAGTAGGTATGTTTGTGGTAAACTTCTTTATCAATGCATTGATTCCATCAGGTTCCGGTCAGGCAACCGCAGTTATGCCGATTATGGTTCCTCTGGCGGATATGCTGAATATTACCCGTCAGACTGCTGTACTGGCATTCCAGTTTGGTGACGGTATTTCCAATACATTCTGGTTTACAAACGGAACGCTGCTGATTTATCTGTCTCTGGGCAAGGTGCCGTTAAAGAGCTGGTATAAATTTATTCTGCCGCTGCATGGTATGTTCCTGGTTCTGCAGCTGGTATTCCTGTTTATTGCAGTACAGACCGGATATGGTCCGTTCTAAAAGAACGTAAAGAGGGGAGAGAGAACTTGCTGTGAACGTACTGGAAGAAGTTAAAAAATATAAAGATTATGCTGTTGCCATGCGGCGGGAATTTCACCGCCATCCGGAGCTGAGCTGGCAGGAAACAGAAACAGCGGCCCGGATACGCAGAGAGCTTGATGAAATGGGGATTCCTTATGAAGAGGCTGTGGGAACGGGAACCATAGCGACACTGAAGGGAAAAAAGGACCATCCGGTGATTGGTCTTCGCTGTGATATTGATGCGCTTCCCATAAAAGAAGTGAAGGAATTGCCGTACCGTTCTGAAAACGACGGGGTGATGCATGCCTGCGGTCATGATGGGCATATCAGTATGCTTTTAACAGCGGCAAAGGTGCTGGCTGACCACAGGGATGAGCTGGATTGTACAGTGAAGCTGATTTTTCAGCCGGCTGAGGAGAAAACCAACGGCGCGCTTAAGATGCTGGAAACCGGAAAGATAGGACAGCTGGATACGGTCTGCGGAATGCATATTTTCCCATTTTTGGAGGCCGGAACTATTTCTGTAGATCCTGGACCCAGATATACCTCGGCTGCGTTTATGAATATTACAATTAAGGGCAGAAGCGGTCATGGAGCGATGCCTCATTATGCAGTGGACCCCATTTATGTAGGCGCAAAGGTAGTGGATGCTCTCCAGAGCATTGCCAGCAGGGAAACGAATGCTATGGATACAGTGGTAGTAAGTATCTGTACCTTCCATTCCGGAACAATGGCCAATATTTTTGCAGAGACAGCAGAATTAAGCGGAACGGTGAGAACCTTCAATCCGGAGCTTCGCAAACAGCTGCCGGGAATGATTGAGAGAATTATAAAGTCTACCTGTGAAGCGTACAGGGCAGACTATGAATTCGATTATTACTGCGATATTCCGGCGACGATCAATGATGAACGGTGCAGTGAGATTGCTGCGGGTTCTGTAAAGAAGATTCTGGGAGAAGAGGGACTGGTTAAATATGCCGGTACTCCGGGAGGAGAGGATTTCTCCTATTTTCTGGAGCGTTTCCCAGGTGTGTATGCATTTGTGGGATGCCGCAATGAAGCCAAGGACTGCAGTTATTCTCTGCATCATGAACGGTTTGATCTGGATGAGGATGCACTGGTCAATGGAGCTGCATTTTATGTACAGTATTTATTAGATGCACAGGAACAGTTTTAGCAGGCAGAAGCTGCCGTACCGCAGGATGAAGCGGTACGGCGGTTTTTTATATACAGAAAAATTAAGTTATGGTACAATGCTTGTAAAATAAAGAATAAGGAGAAGGATTATGAATATACGCTTTTATAACGTCCGGCTTCTGACAATGGATAAAAGCATGGAGGTTATGCCGGGAGAGGTATGGATAGAAGGGAACCGGATTACTTATGCAGGTCCGCCGGTATCCAGTGATGAATCCGGGGCTTCTGAGACTGTGCTTCCTGTCTGGGAGCGCGAGATTGACGGCGACGGAAATCTCCTCATGCCGGGGTTTAAAAATGCCCATACCCATTCAGCCATGACCTTTCTGCGGTCCTATGCAGACGATTTGCCTCTTATGGACTGGCTTCATACACAGGTATTTCCCATGGAGGCAAAGCTGCAGCCGGGGGATGCCTTCTGGCTGTCCAGACTGGCGGTGATGGAATATCTGACCAGCGGTATAACTGCGGCCTTTGATATGTATCCCTGGCCGGAGGAAATGGCAAAGGCCTGTGCAGAAAGCGGTTTCAGAGCGGTCCTGGT
>CAUCBQ010000027.1 GCA_958441075.1 uncultured Clostridiaceae bacterium
ATTTTTTTAGGTCTACCATATCCTCTGACAGACCGTTTACTGCCTCGTTGGTTGCATTGATATGCTCAGCTGTGAACAGGTCGCCTTCCTGACTATAGACCGTCACGTCCTGAATCTCAGTATTTCCCGCGCCATCCTGGGACAGCTTATACTTCCTGTTTCCCTCAAAAATATCATCCTTGAAATCTGTTTTTAATGACATGTCTTACCTCCTGTTTCCCAGCATTTTTCGCCCCAGATGAAAACCTAACCGCCTCTGCCCCGATATCATACTGTCATACATATCTCCCAGATCCTTTAATATCTGCTCAATATCATTGGCCTGATAGATGTTATCATATGTGATCTTTACCGGAGTTGATGGGGTACTGGACTTTACAAAATATGCCGCTCTCACCTTTTTGATATTTTCAAGCAGTCGGGCCATTTCCGTATCTGTACGGTAGTCCTCCATCTTCCATTCCTTGGTTTTTATATCTACGCCAAACCGCTGTGCCAGAAGAGCACAGGCCTGCTCCACCCGGTTAAGGCAGATATAATCTGCATAGACCTTATCCAGATCTGCCGCAAGGTCCGCACTGATCCGATCTGTAATCAATGTGTCCAGCACTGTACTCATCCCACTGTCACCTCCGCTGTGATTTTTCTCCGTGAAAATTTCATATCCAGTTTCCGGATCATCCCTTCCATTGTGCCTCTAAATCCTGTTGTTACCCGAACCCGATTTCCAAGTTCCTGATCGTTGATAACTGCCCGGAAGCTGACGCTTTCATTCTTGCTGTAGTAATCATATACCCTGTTTAATACTGCCTGTGCATTTTCCATGGTGACAAGGGTCGCTTCTTTTACCTCAGCAATATTTTTATTCTGGGTGATCTTAGGATTCTCTTTTAAGAGAGTAATCGTGTTATGGTTATATCTAAGCCCCGTCAAGACAACCTCTCCGCCATTGGAAGTGATATACGCATAGTTGGCCCCATGCCTTCCTATAATTCCGCCAGTAATTAACAGGCTATGATACGGTTCTGAAAACTCCAGCTTGGTTTCTCCTGTTAAGTTTCCCTTGTACAGCTCTGCTGATTCCTGGCTTGGCGTATAGCTGTGCACATACAACCGGATTCCTGTCACTATTTCACTGTGATCCACAGTAAGACCCAGGAAAATATCTCTTCTAGTAAATTCTGCTGTTACCTCTGTCTGCTCTGGATATACATACAACTGACGGTCGTAGCTTGTATCTACCAAAGCACCAATAGCAAACGCAAGCTGCTGCAGAGCGCTGCGTTTGCTGGTAATAGGCAAATATCCGCTTATTCTGGTTTCCTTATAGGCATCATCCAAAAAGTATGTAATCCCTTCATTTTCCATAATGCTGTCCAAAACCTCAGACACCAACATATTTTCATAAATTCCGCCCATAAACGGATTATTATCCAAAATCCCAACCGCATCCTGTGTCTCCACTGAGTACCGTTTTCCCCCAATCTGTTTTCCATCCTTAAGGTAATAAATCCCCAGAATTGCCTCGTCAAAATACAGAGTCTGTTTCTGCTTTTTCTGGAACTCAAACGCATACTCTGTTTTACTTCGGATCGTATAATCCATTGTATTTATACTGACCTCTTCTGAAATTGAATTGAGTTCCATCAGGCAGTTAATGTCCTCTATTTCATCATCCTTAAACACCCGGATCAGCCCCCATATAATATGAGTTAAAAACACATTACGGTATGGTTTGCTCGTTTCCAAAAACGTAATGACCACTTTATTGTAATAATCTACTACTCCGTAACAGAAATAATTATAACTGTCCGGTTCATAATCCTGGTCCTTTAACAGTTCTTCGTCACGATACCATTTTATATTGATCCGGCTACACCGGTCTTCTGTATAATCGTTGAATCTCAGCGTAATCCCAACGCTGGAATAATTCTGGCTGAAAGAAAATGTGATTGCAGGCAGTACTGTAAATGCACCATCAGAGCCGGATATACTGTCGCTTACATACCCCATCTCTTCCAGCTGATCCGGAGCGTTGGAATAACCTCCGTCCATCTTTGCATAACGCGGCAGGCACAGCGCATAATCCGGAAACTCAACCCCCTCCTTTAAATCCTGCAAATCTACATAATAATCCTTGTCCGGTGTCTCTGCGGTATTATTCTCCGCTGCTCCCAGAGCGATATCGTCATATACGATTTTCAAGCCGCCTGCATCCGTCATTCTCTGGTTTTTAATAACAGCCAGCCATAGATAACGGTAGGGTCTGCTGCTTTTAAGGAATGTAATTACAATCTGATTGAACAGCGGCACTTTGGCCCGACAAAAATACTCTGTCCCGTCCGGCTCAAATTCCTGCTCATGCACCAGCTCCCCGTCCTTATTCCATCGGATATGAATACCGGATGCATAGTCACCACTTAATCGGTTAAAAACCAGATATATACCATTACTTGTCTTTAGACGGTCAAATGTCACCGTGATTACCGGAGGATTTTCAAACCTTCCGTCCGAACCGCTGAGGGCTGTACTGATGTAACCATACAGCCCCTTTTCTATTCGGTCCGGGGCATTAGGATAGTTGCTGTCCATCTTTGCATAACGCGGCAGGCACAGCGCATAAGGTGGGAGCTGCTGCTCCGTGTTTGCAAGCTCCTCGACTGACGCATATGGCTGCTGCCCGTTGCTCTCCACCCTAATATCCCATTTCATTTCCTATCGCCTCCTCTGCGGTTCCATTGCCGTGAAATTCAATGACAGGCCATCCGTGCCCCATATATTCTTTCCGTTCCGGATACGGAGCTTGTCCTTGCCTTGGGTAACGTATGCGCGAAAGGTTAATGTCTCCTGTCCATATGGGAACGTCATTTCATGGCTGTCCCTATTAGGATCTGAAACAGCATCATAAAATGCATCATAGGAGGCTGTATCCCCATCTTTTGGGTATACCTTCATAGCGTAATTATAAAACGTACCGATTACATCACGTTCCATGGTATAGTCCATGGTGCGCCCTGACTGGTCCGTGTCTGTCACTGCAAAACTCCGCTCCAGAGATTCAGCCTCCACCTCCACGTTATACATTCTGCCATCCATCAAAAACACGCTGTCTGCCATCAGGTTCCTCCTATCACTACCAGGCTCACACCTCTGCGGGCCGCCTCACGGTCAAGCTCCGGCTTTAATGCTCTTGCCAGTGCTGCCATACTTCCTGTCATATTTAATACGATCTGGATTGGCTGGCTGCCGTCCCTCTGCATCCGGCTAAGCAATGCATCAAGCTTTGCAATCAGACTGGATAATACCTCTTCCTCTTCGTAGGATCTGCCTCGCATAGATGCAGACATATCACCTGCCCGTGGCGGTACAATACTTCCACTTGCCATCTTGGGCAGATATGAAACCGCATTAGGAATATCAATCCCTACAGGCAGCTGGATCTGTACGCCGTCAAATACATCCATGACATCATCCAGCCAGTCCTGCACAATACTGCGGGACGATCTTGCCATATCAGCAATACCGTTGTTGAATCCACGGACCACATACTCTGCAATGCTGTAAAACTCTTTTGAGGGAGAATTGATGTCAAACTCTTCCTCAGCTTCTTCCATTGCCTCAGCCGCCCACTTCCGGATCGCATCCTTTGCCATATATGCAAAATCGCTGATACCATTTGCAAAGCCCTCGTTGATCCGCTTTGCCATGTCGTAGAATGCTGCATACATTCCGCCAGTTCCCTGAGGATCACTGTCTCCCCAGAACCATTCCCTGACATTTCTGGCCCATGTTTCTACAGGCCCCTGAGTTTCGGAATGGCTGCCTTCTATTTTGGCTTTAAATGCCTGGATAATAAGGTCTGCGAATTTCGTCCAGGAAAACTCATTTACTCCCTGGTTTTCGTCAACACCCACGAACCACTTCCTTACGTTTTCGGCCCATGTTTCCATTACCGTCTGGGACTGGGTATAATTCTTCCTTACAGTATTGTTAAATCCTGACATAATGCTGTTGGCCCATTTCTTGGATTCCATGGAATCCCCTGTACTGATTCCGAACTTTTCTGAAAACCAGTTTGCCACACCAGAAGCCCATGACTGTACTACATTCTGGGAAGCAGTCTGTTCACTCGTCACGCCCTGGTTAAATCCCTGCACTGTGTAAGAACCGATTCCTGCCAGAACAGTAGACGGGCTATGGATTCCAAGCAGGCTCTTTAATCCGTTCACAAATGGATCTGTAATGTTTGCCTTAATAAATGCTCCGGGATTTGAGAAAAACTCTTTAATACCGTTACAGAAGCCATCCCAAAGGTACTGGCCCATTTCTGCCATCACGGTAGACGGGCTGTGGATTCCGAAAAGTTCTTTGAAATACTTCACAAAAGGATCCACTATATTATCTCTGATAAATGCTTTCGGATCAGAAAAGAATGTTTTCACTCCTTCACAGAATCCTTCCCACAGACTCTTTCCTATTTCGGATAAAAGGCCCCAAGAAGCCAAAACTACAGCCTTCAATGTCTGGAGCACAGCATCAATAACAGATAACAGGATCCCCCACCAGTCTATCGCTAAAGCCATTTCAGCAACGCCAGCTCCTAAGGCTGTCCAATCCGTTTCTTTTATAAATGTTACAAACGCATTTAACAATCCCAGAACAAAATCGCTGATGGCCGTACCAGATCCAGCCCAATCAAATGTCTGGAAAAACGTACTTAGGCTCAAAGCGATTGAGCTACCGAATCCTGTCCAGTCAAATGTCTGAGCAAAATTTCCGGCAATAGCAAATAATCCACTTAATCCTGTGGCAAATAACAGCCCAAGCATTCCCCAGTCAATTTGTGATATGGTTCCATTGAGCCCATTTCCAACAGCCTGTCCAATCAATGGCCAGTCTGCAGTATCCACAAAGCCATACAGACCTGAAATTTTTGCTTGGAAAAATGCTCCCAGAGTGGCTCCAAATAAATTCCAGTCAATCGTAGCGACCATACCGTTAAGCCCTGTTGCTAGAGCTGATCCCAGCATAAGCCAGTCAATCTGAGTAAGAAGCAGATACAACGTATTTGCTAACGTATTGATTCCTGTCCCCATCATGATACCAATCGAATACCAATCAATACTTGCGACTAGGCTGTTAAACAACGTAGTAAACGCGATCACAAATGCGGTGATCTTAGCGCCTACATTGTCCCAGCTTATATAGTCTGTAAACTTCTGGACTGATTCATTGACCTTCTGACCGATCAACTGTCCAATACCCTCCCAGTCTCCCGCCTGCCACAGTTCTTTCAGTTTATTTGCAAAATCGCTGATTCCCTGATCGATTGCTGCAGTTTCAAACATCTGTGAGGGATCTATACCTCCACCTAATCCACCGGAGGAACCGTCAGCCCCTTCTCTTTGGATCTGTACCAGATCATCAAACGGGGCCAGTGCCTTTTTCGCATCCTTTCCTGCCTGCTTTGCTGCGCCTCCAGTCTTTTTTAGGCTGGCTGCATAATCTTTATTTACTCGTTTTGCCCTGGTAAACGTACTTTTACCTGTAATGGCTGATAAAAACTGACCGATTACGTTAATGGCCTGAATCAGCTTCTGAATCAGAATATCCAAAGCAGGAACTACAACACTGGTTAATGGTGCAAATGCAGCCGCAAATGAATATTTAAGCTGGCTCAAGGATGAAGTAAACGAACTCATGACCGCATTAAACGAAAAGGAATATTGAGCCATGCCCTGAATACCGTCTTTAAATGCTCTCGTTATTGCCGAAAGCCCTCGAAACACAGCCGAAAACATGATGCTCTGTCCCAACATCCTGAACATGGACAAACCTTTATTCCCTTTTTTGGCACTTTTCCCTAATCCTAAAAATGCCTTACTCATTTTTAACAATGCTTTCGTCGCACTGGATGCTGCGGCCTTAACTCCCTTTAATCCAAGAGTCCCCATTGTCACAGCCACTTTTCGGGCCATGCCTAACACGCCATTTAGTGCAAGGTGAAACAGTTTAATCGGAGCGACTTTAAATCCATTTGCAACTTTTGCTCCTAATACAGTAAAAAAAACAGGTAAATGTGCAAATGCTGCTTTTACAGATGCGACCACTCCTACATATTGCTGTGTCTGGGCTTTTGTATTTACCAGTGAAGCCTCGTACTTCTTTAATTCGGCGGTCATCCGTGCAATCTCAGAAGCATTTCGGTCATATTCGGCATAACCCAGTCCTACTCCAGCAGATTTAAGCTCTTTCTGTCTTGCCTGAAGCTGTTGCAGTCTTCTGGTAAGATCCACGATCTTCTGATTACTAACTTCCGCACTTTCTGCTATAGCTGATAATTTTGAGGCTTCTTTTGCAGCCTTCCCTTCTTTTCCAACCAGCTCCATCAGGCGTTGCTTTTGTATATACAGCTGATTGTTTAAATACTCCAGATCAGAAGCCTTCTTTTGGTATGATGGGCTTTCCTTCCCTGATGTAAAAGCCCGGTCTCTGTTGATGGTATCCTGTAACTCAGTTTTGTATGTTCTAAGTTTCCGGCTTGTCTCATCAATATCATATTGCAAGTTTTTCCATCTGGAGGAATTTTTCTTAACACCCTGTTCCTCCATTTTGTTTTGCCGTTCAAGAAGTCCGTCTAGCTTTTTGCTTGTTTTCTCTACTGCATTGGACAGCGTATTATACTCATCTGTCGGTATCTCCGTTTCACCTATATGATGTATTTCTGCCTGGAGTTGTTTTATCCTTGCCTCTGTCCGTGCTATCTGACTTTCTACGCTAGAGATCTGTATCGGTTTTGAAAAAAGACTATTGATTTCACGACCTGCGGCCCCCACAGCTTTGGCACATCTGTCTGCTGCTTTTTTAATAGAACTCGTGCCATCCTTGAACCCATCTGTATTGACCGCAGTATCAAATCTCAGGCTTCCATCTGCTGCCATGCTCTCACCTCATTTCCGGGCATAAAATAAGACACCTTCCGGTGCCTAACCCAATAGCTTATTCCAATAATCAATCTCTTTCTGTTCTTCTTCCGTATACCGAGTCTTCAGATCACACAGCTTTTTATTATTTCTGTAAAATTCCTCTTCCCATTTTTCCAGCCGTTTTCCCTTGGCCTTTTTCTGACGGATTCCCAGAACCGTAGAGAATGTTCCTTCCTCAATCTCCATGAAATACCCAGCAAACGTCCACCAGTGAAGATAGGGGACAGCTCGTGTTTCTATGCCGGCTACTTTATTGACCGCAGGGAACAGGATCGCCTCATCCTGCTCCCAGTCCATCATCTTTTTAGCCGGTCTTTTATCATCATCTTCCCTGCCGCAGTCCACAAACCATTTCGCCTGCAAGATAGCTTCCCCTATATATTCCTGAGGAATCTGGCTGTATCCCTTTCTGTACAGCCTTCTTAGAAGTATTTCAAGCTTTTGGGCGGCTGTCAGATCCGGATCGGTACAAGCAGACAGAAAAATTAGGACATTACGGTAATCCGTTTCAATCGGATATGTAACTCCGCCCACTTCAAGGCTGTCCGGCAGGAACTTCATCGGCTTCCACATCCTTTAAATACTGGCTCATCTTCTTACGGTTCTTTTCGTTATAGGCTTTTACAGCCGGCTGCACCAATTCCAATAATCCATTTAAAACCTCTTCAAAAAGATAATTCTGACCTATAATGCATAATGGGGACTGACCTGCAAAAATCGTATCATACACATCTGCATTAAAAATACCATTAAAGGCCTTACGCATGGCAGCCGTAAATTCAGCCACATATGCCCCGTTCTTTTCCAAATCCGTTTTAGGACTTCCGTCCGGATTCAGCTCAATCCCTTCCGGGATCTGATGGGTGCTAAATTCATTCTGAACGCTCAGAACACGGTTTATAATCTCCGGATCAGCCGGATTAAACCGTATTACCCGGTTCGGATCATCATTAACCATAAAACTCTCATAACCATCATTAAAATTAAGACTTCTCATTCTGACCCCTCTTCATTCTTTTTCGTCTTCTGTAAATGTCTTTGTAGCTAATGCAAATAATCCCTTTACTCTGTTTCCTGTATGGTGTACATTAAACGGGATCTGATATCCGGTCGTATCTCCACCATAACTGGAGACTTCAATAATGGCATCTTCTTTATACGCTACATAAGAACCCGTCTTTGATTCATGTTCATCCCAAAGATGTACTTCCACCACAGATGTTTTCAGATCATCCAAAGTCTGGCGCTCATCAATGATTGCCTGTAATCGTTCAAACAGAGGATCACCAATCTCTGCATAATACGGCTCAGCGGATGCCTGCGGCTGATAGCTGTCCAGGTTTACAGAAGTTTCACCTAGGATATTATTCTTTGTTTCCACATTAGCGTTCATTTCCACATTGAACTCTTCCAGATCCTTTCCTAAGCGGACATATTTTGCCGCCTCTGATCCTGCTCCCGGAGCTGCCGCATCAATATAGTGCGCCATGAATTTACGTTTGATTTTCCCTGTTACTGTTCCTGGCATTTAAAATTCCTCGCTTTCTATTTTGTACTGGGCGTAAATCTGTAGCTGATATATTACGCCGCTGTCAATGGTGTCCCCCATCAACCCCATGCTCATTGCATTGGCTGTGGTTGCTTTTAAAAAAGTTCCCTTTAGTTCCTGTTCTCCGGCCTGAAATGTAAGCTCATCCCCGGAAGGCAGACGCTCCAGCCAAAGTGACAGTTCCAGAAGGAAGTTACTGTTTGCCAGCCGGTTATAATCTGTAAAGGACTGACCGACTGCATACATAACAAAATTATGCTGCCGGATCTGGTTTCCCAGTACGTCCTCCTTTACCAGGCTGTCCCCGTTGCTGGTCAGACCATAATTGACCGGATCAGGCTCCGTAAAATCAATATGAATCTCATCCCCGGCCAGAAACTCGGATATCTTTGGATATTCCGTCAATGTCTGACGCATATAGTCTATGATGGTCATGAACTTCCCCTCCTGTCTGCCAGAGCCTGCGCCGCCTGGAGGATATCATCCTTGCGGTCTGCTTTCATCCTCTCAAACCACTTCTTTCCCCGCATGGGAGCCCCTGCATAGGTAAGCGCCTTCCCGGTCGGAACTTTAATCTCATTCTTTTTCGCCCACGCGCTTCCTGTAGTAGGTGACACATACAGAACCCCCTCATAGAGGTAATGAGCATAAGGCCCAGGAATGTCGATCTGCCCGGATCCGACCACAGTCGCCATAACCATCATGTGTTCCAACTCTCCCGCCTGTCTGCGTGGCATATATGGGGACATGTACCTCATGCACTCACTGTCTACCAGCTTTTGTACTGGCCCATTTTTCTGCAAACCGCGATCCCTCAGAAGGGCCTCTGTGGACTTCATTTCAAATTTAACCTCCATACCTGCCTCCTTACTTGCAGGACAACTCGTAATGCCACACGGATTCACTGCCATACAGCCGTTCATCTGCTGTGGTAACGGTCACATAATCATGGGCCGCCTTTAAGGTTGCCAATGACTTCGACAAGGCCTCCGGCGTGCTGCTGTCGATTTCATCCACGATAATCCCTTTTACAGCCAGATCCTTCCCTCTTGTAAGGCGTAACGGACCATTCAGACTCCCATACGGGATTACCAGCAGGACAGAAGCTGCATCCTTCTGCCCTGTCTTCAGGAATGTAGACTGCTGCACATTCTCCCAGTACACTCCCTCAATAGGAACACGGGTATATCGTACGTCCCTGCCCTCTTTGCTGTACAGATACAGCGTTGCGTCTGAGTTGGTATACATCTCACACCCCCTGATAGCACAGGCCGGTACCTCCAAGCCATTTCATCACGATGGCCTCCTGCTCCCCGGCATATGCAGAATCACTCTCTCCCGAAGAGGCGAAGCTGACGGAATAGGTTCCGATCTTCTCAGATGTTTTTCCGCCAGAATCCCTCTTCTGCTTTTCTCTGGAAAACTCAGCCTCTGCCAGCTCACAGCAGCACAGGCGCACTGCCTCCGGAATCTTCGCCGTCTGCTTTAAACGTCCGAACGTATAGCTGTCAATCACCTGGCTGGCCTGACGGGAATAGAAGTCAAAGCCGGCGCTGATGACCGGCTTACGGCCTAACAAATATCGGTCTGTATAGAATCCTTCATCTGCATAACTCATCAGCGCCAGCTCCTTTCTACACATTCGGGATCAGGGTAACTGCCTTAGGTACTGCGGACTTGTCCACAGTCACTGTCTCTGTCACAGTGCCATACCCATTCTTCTTGATCTTTGCCGGATAGGTACCCGGACGCAGATGGAACTCTGCCACACCAGAAGCATTGGTTTTCAGTCTGGAACCATTGACGTCTACAATGGCACCTTCAACCGCTTTCGGCTCACTGTTGTTGTCCTTGACTGTAAATGTAACCTTCTGGGTAGTCACTGCCGTCGCTGGCTCCAGGTAAGCAAACGGACAGCCCACACGATCCTCATCCATCCTGGTTGCAGGGTTCGGGAGCGCCCATCCCATACGAAATACGACACGCAGCGCCACCATGTCCTGCTGAGCCAGGTTGTAAGCGATTTCTTTTGTGGTGGGATCCTGAATAACACCCTGATCCAGGATCTTTACAGTGATATCCTGACGGATCGCGTATACAGCCTGTTTGAAATCACCAATAATCAGCTGCGCAATCGTATTGTCAAATGCACCGTTCTGTGGGAAATACATAGGCGCACCATCCAGTGCATAGTTTGTGGATCCCTGCATATCTGACTTAAAGATCGGGGTTCCATCCGTAGCCTTAATCCCTCTCAGTTTTGCCCTCATTCCCATGGAAGCCAGAGCACCTGTGGACATATAACCATCTTCCTCTACCTTGGAAATAACACCGCCTTCTCCAAGAATCAGATTATAATAATCAGGGCTGCCGCTAGGCGCTACGTTATTACCTGCCTGACGTGCCAGAGTAACAATATCGTTCTGCCACTCTGCCGGACGGTTCACACCAAAGATAATGGCACTGTCCACCTTCTGGCCGATCGCCTCATTCACCCTCGGAGTGATCTCCCCGAAAATGTCAAACTCTGCATCATCCAGTACCGCCTCCGGAATCGGAATGATGACTGCCAGCTCTGCCGCATTGATATACACATTATCCCATGCCTGCTTGCTGGTCTGCTTCATACCGGTATCACCGTTTACCCAGTAAGCAGTTGGCAGGAAATCCAGTACGCGGATACGGGTCTGGTTGCTTGTCATATTCGGCAGCTTGCGCGCCAAAGACATAAATACTGACTGTTTGGGCGCGTCCTGAAAAATAGTGGATACCACCTGCTCACGGATAATGGCCTCTGCATCGGCCCTGCTTGTAATATGTACTGCCATATTGTTTACCTCCTTATTCTCTTCCTAAAATGTTTCTTAATGCTGCATTGGCTCTGGCTTTTGTGTCCTCTGTCGCTGCACCGCCCGGGCCAGGCGTAGAAGACACCACCCTGGGGATGCTGACATCCTGAAACAGATATGCATTGTCCTTCTTCACCGCATCCAGGGCGGCCTTGATGTCTGCTTCCTGGTTCTTGCTGCCTTTCAGCTTTTCAACGTCCAGGAATGGCATGACGGCTTTCAGATTCCTTGGTTTATAGCCCTCTGCCGTTGCCTTTAACAGGTCATTGAAATCCCTGTCGGCAATCTGTTTCTGATACTCTGTCTCCTTGTTTGCCAGATCAGCGGTCAGCTGGGTAATCTTGCCCTGAAGCTCCTGGACATTTACACCCTCAAAACTTTTAAGCGTAGTCTGCGCCGCTGTAAGCTGGGTCTTGTAGTTATCCCGGTCCTGCTTAATCCCGTTAAGCTCCTTACCATACTCGGCCATTACATAATCGATCTGTTCCTGTGTCAGACCCTTTGCCTGTAAATCTTCTGTTTTCATTCCCTGTGTCCTTTCTTTGTATTGATTCGCCATTAGGTTATTTATAGGTGTGTAACCGTCCACCAAACGAATGACTGTTTTAGGTCTCATCATCTGACCGAAAAAAGGCATAAAAATAACACCCAGGTCCGCCCTGCGTGTCTATGACTAATTCTATGACTTGCTACGGCTAATTTTTCCGCATTTCACGCACCGTCTCACATACCCACCATAAGGGCCATGGCGGCGGCACCAGTGCTTTCTATACCGGTGTTCGCATTCAGGATTTGCCCGACAGAAGAACCGTTTCAGCCAGCTTAGAAATCTACTCATCATGCGCTCCTTCCTGTTGCGACGTCGCAACGCCTAAAAATGGGTACAAAAATACCACCGGCCATTACTGACTGGTGGTATCTACTCTCTGTGATTTGGACAGTCCAAACAGATACTCTTAAATTCTGGAATTTTTGTTATTGTATCAGGTACGGTGTTCTGCGGAGCCATCCCCTCTGCAACCATGCTCACATCAAAACATTCCACTTCTTCAATCATTTTCCTTACTAAAGGGCATTCAATCTTTCCCATATCTTTTTATCACCCCCATAAGCTGTAACGTTGCATTGTCATATTCTTTACTTGTAAATGCTGTACGAATATTCTTTTCCTTTGTATCAATATAGACAGCACCATTAGCTGAATAATAGTTTTTAAATCTGCCATTCCATCTTGTTAAAAGAATGTCTGCATTCTTCATGAAACCTTCTGCTTCATCTCTTGTTACTCTGTGCGGTCTTTCCTGGCTGATATGCTTTTCATCAAAACTATATTCCGTCAAATCCATAGACTTAGGGGCAATTTCCGGCTCGCCCTTTATCCCTATTTTCTGTAGTTCTGATTTAATTATAGCATTTTTCTTTCTCTTTTCAACTGCGTCAACAAACTCTTTTGTCAGTTCTGCTTCCCCTGCTTTCAGCCGTTCCCGCTGCTGCCTGAGCCCCATTTCCTTAGAAAACTCTACATAGGTCTTGTTCGTCAGCCTCAGCCTGCTCTTAGCCGCTGTAATATCATCCTGGTCAGCCTTAGCCTCCTCTAAAAGTTTAACATCCTGCTTCTGTTTCCGGATCGTGCGCTCTAAGCGCCGTTGATACTGTAAGGCTCCATATGTATCATATTCACGCCCTTTAAACATCTTTTTTTCATTTTCTTTCCGGTTCTGTTCTTCCAGCCACTCATCTGTATACCTCCGTTTGCTAATACCAAGAAGGAAGGGAAAACGGATATGGTAGCAGTTAATCCCGGCAAATCCAAGCATCTCCCCAAGTCCGCAGACTGTCCGCATCTCCTCAGAGGAATAGACCTTCCCCTGCCAGCTCTGATGATTCAAATACCCGGTTCCTGTGTTTCTGGCCCCCATGTGCCAGTCTACTTCCCAGTAATCCGTCCCCAACTCCTTGGCGTTCTTCTCATTCACTTTATCAACCATTTGGGCTACGCCCGTCATCACCGCGCGCCTTGCAGCTACCTCAATCCGGTCAGATTTGCCAGATGCATAATCCACAGTCCGGATACCGCTGGCTGTCATCTCGTCAATGACCTCCCCTATGGCCTGGCTGTATGTCCTTATGCCGGTGGTGATCCCCAGCATGGCTTTGTCCAGACTGCGCTCCAGATACTCTGACAGCGGCGTGAATACCTTTCGTCCTCCCATCTGCACATTAAACCCGGTTGTCTGGGTGATGTTTTCCATCGGCCTCAGGCTGTCTCTGGTCTGTTCCCTGACCGCTTCCACGACCTGCTGAAGCCATTGGTTTTCTTCGTAGGGCAAATAGTCCCGGCCTGCGGCCTCATAGATAGCCTTGTTACGGATATAATCAGACTGTGCAGCCTGATCGTAGATCTGGTCGATATCAAGCCCTGCTGATTCTATCCCCTCCTGAAGCAGGCGCTTGATTTCTTTCCGGCTCTTGCCAACAGCGTCCATCCGGATCAGCAGCCAGTCAATCACCGGAGTAACCTGGGATACCTCTTTTATGCGCTGTATGATCTCAGACATAACAGACAGCTCCAACGCTGTCATGGTGCGCTCTAATGGCTTTGGCAGCTTCTCCAGTTCTTCGGGTGTCATGGTATCACTCCTCTGTCAGTGCAGGCTCCGGCAGATTTTTCGCAGCCTCCTCTAACGTCTCGCCGTACCACTTACTGCGGTACTCAGCCAAAGACATTACGCCCATAGCCACATCCTGCCGATCTGTCTGGCGTTCTGCCTCTGCGTCCACAATGATGCTGTCATCCCATACAAAGGATACCTGATAATCATTTCCTGGGAGAACCAGGCCATACAGAACCGCCCAGAAGTTCATAGCATAAACCAAATCTTCCAGAGCACGCTGCAAGGCCATCTGTGTATCTGAAACGAATGTGTAAGACCTCTGTTTACTAACTTTAATCTCTGTGGCTGTCTTATCCACGTTCTGAGGATCTGACAGGGTCCCATAGGCCAGATTGCAGGCAAACTCAATCAGCCTCAGCTGAGCGTTGAATCCATTAAACAGGGCTGTATCCCGGATTGCCGGAGAGAATACATCAATAAACGGCTTATCCGTTGCACCAGTCGCATAACTTACTCTGCGGTATAGCCTCTCTTTGCCTCCCGGATATTCAAACTTATCCTGATCTGGATTGTATTTTAACAGGCTCTCCGCAATATGTACCGCAAGCTGGGTGCCTTCATACTCCCAGCAGATATTTGAATACCGCTGATCTGCTTCTGCTATCAGCTCATCTGCTCTGGAGTATACCGATACCCCCATCGGGCTGTCTGTATCCTCTGCATTTGCCATAGGAACCTTGAAATATCCAAACAGTAGCCGGTCCGATCCTGAAAGCGACAGCTCCGGCACCAGCTCAGACCATCGGTCAACACTGCTGACCTCGATTTCTGTCCCCAGGCTGTAATCATTGGTTGCCACAAAAGCCCTGTTTGTGATATGGATCACGTCATTCTGTAGCGTGTGTACCTCCAGCCGGGTATATATCTTTTTCCCTTTCCGGAACTGCTCTGTAAACACACATTGCAAGATCTGGCCTGAATCATCAAATGACAGGGGGAAAAAGCTGTCTGCCTGTACATACTGGACTGCAAGCCCTGTCTTAGCCATATACGGCTTAAGAATCAGGCCGCCTTTTGCGCACCCATACTCCACATAACGCCGCAGGTCAGATAAAACTTTCCTCTGGTACTCCTGATTCAGATATGCAGCAGCTTCCCCTCCGGTAATCTCGGACTGCATTTCCAGTGTCACCAGCCTGGCAATTTCCGAGGCAATGGCTGCCGGAATCTGTGCGCTTTTCACTTTTTTCCGGTCTATCCATGGGGCATGATTCTCATACATGGCTGTCCACAGCTCAATCGCAGATGCCATCTGTGAGGTCAGGCACACATCCACCTGCGTATCGGAATCCTGATTCAATATCTCCGTGACTGCTGTCAGCATCTTTGAAAACTTCATTCTCATCACCTCTATTCGTACCGGATAAACCGGCTGATATCCCGCTCAAACGTATATTCAAACGCATCCAGCGTATCTATATCACTGGTACCGTCATCCAGCCGTACATCTTCCACAAGGCTTTTCTTCTCATCCCAGAGAGCTGTGGTAAGGGCATCCTCCAACGTCTGGCACTGATCCTGCATGTAAAAAAAGCGGTGCTGGCTGAGCATCCGCTGCATAAAACGTATCCGGTCATTAATCGTTGTCTTAAGAGCGTTCTCAATCCTGATCCAGCCAAACCCCGACTTCCTGACAGCCGTCCTTAAACCTGCAATCAATGTCTGTTCCGCACTATCGCAGTAAACAGCAGTGATAAATCCGTACAGGTTTATAATCTTCAGACAGAAGTCCACAAACAAATCCCCCAGCTTATCCGGATCAATGCTTCCGTTTTTACTCATATGCCGCTCACTGGCAAGGGCAATAATACTGTGGTATGCCCTGGAATATGCCGTAGCAACAAACGCATGACCGGAACCAGATCCGCCAAAGTCCACACCTATGTTGATCTGCATGATACTCTTAGGCTTTTCATAAATTGCAAACGGATTAACCCCTCCACTGGATACTGCATCACACATCAGCTTATACACAGATCCTTCTGCCGCAACCCACAGCCCACGGATGTACCGGTCATATAGGACCGTCCCCTTGTACTCCTTACAAAGCTCATCCACAAATACAGGGCTTACAAATGGATTGTCAAAAAGTTCATACTTCTGGGAGTAAATATCAGCGTCTGAATCCAGAAACTGCTTAAACCAGTGCTGCGGAGCATCCGGATTGCACGCTCCATCAAAACAGGAATATGGCTTATCAAGACGGGATTTAAGCATATTAAATACGTCCTGGTTCCAATCCACCACCTCATCACCATAGCAGTATTTCAGTGAGGATCCCCGGATCTTGGATACCTGACTGACCTTCTCGGCACCCAGACAGTAAACATCCTCCCCGAACATGGGGCAGATGTTCTGGGAGTTAATATCTCCCACAAGGTTTGTACCCCAGATACGCTGTAAGGGTTCAACGATGTTTCGCTGGATCGTGCCCTTAGAAACGCCCAGGATTGCCACTAATCCTTCTTTTCCAACTCTGGCACGGATTCTCTTAGGAATTACATAATAGTCCATATAGGTCTTTCCTGAACGTGTGGCACCCACTTTGATATTCCATCGGTGGTTTGCATTCCGGAAAAACTCCTGCTGCTTATCAGAAAATGGCATATCACACAACTCCTTTGATCTCACTCAGGACCTCATCCAATCGGCGCAGCTCTGCATCATTGTCAGTGCCTTTCAGCTTATCCGTCTGGGCTTTGATCTGAGCGATACGGGCTCGCTGTTCCTCCTCATCGAGATCAGAAGGAGGCTTCTCTCCCCATCCAGAAAAATTATTGCTCAGACTGAACTTTGCCCCATTAGATCCGTCACGGTCAAACAGACGCTCTTCTGCGTACTGCTCCACTCTGGTCTTTGCACGCGTTATCGTGTCATTAAATTCTTTTTTGCCTTGGTAGTTTAACAGTGCCTGTCTGCTCGCAAACCCCAGCGCAAGCGCCAAGCCCGTGACTGTTGGCGGCCTCTGGTTGACGATAACCGGATTCCCCCATTTATTCAAAATCGGGTTTCCTTCCGTGTCTTTCAGTATTTCACCCTCGCAGTCTTTAAAATACTGCTCGATCAGGCTTTCAATCTGTTCTTTGTTTTCATACTTGGGCGGCCTTCCGACCATCTTCTTTGCCATCAGGCTCACCTCCGTTTCAATATCTTGTACTTATCCACACATTATACACAATATGTTGATAAAAAGAAAAG
>CAUCBQ010000028.1 GCA_958441075.1 uncultured Clostridiaceae bacterium
CAGAGGTACATAATGATCTGTCTGGGATATACAATATCCTTGGTTCGTTTTTGGGAAATAACATCAGCGGGTGTGATGCCGAAATGATCCGATACCACCTGGATGATCAGTTCCGGAGTCACTTCTCTCTGGGCATTGGGAGAAATGATATCCTTTAATGCCTCCTCTGCCAGCTCCAGAGTAATATCACATTTATTTAAGCGGGAAAGAGCTACGATTTTTGTAAGAGCGCCTTCCAGCTCACGGATATTAGATTTGATATTAGTGGCAATGTATTTAATCACTTCGTTATCAATATTGTAGCCTTCCATTTCCTCTTTTTTGCGCAGGATGGCCATTCTGGTTTCATAATCCGGGGACTGGATGTCCACGGTCAGGCCCCATTCGAAACGGGAACGCAGCCGCTCTTCCAGAGTTTCGATCTCTTTAGGCGGTTTATCAGAGGAGATGATGATCTGTTTTTTCGATTCATACAGAGTATTAAAGGTATGGAAAAATTCCTCCTGGGTACTCTCCTTTCCTATAATAAACTGGATATCGTCGATCAGGAGAACATCGTTGTTGCGGTATTTTTCCCGAAATTCTGTGGTGGTAATATTGTTTTTATTTCGGATTGCATCGATCAGCTCATTGGTAAAGGTCTCAGAGCTGACGTAAAGAATCTTGGATTTCGGGTTGTTTTTCAGTATAAAATGAGCGATGGCGTGCATCAAATGGGTTTTTCCAAGTCCAACGCCACCATAGATAAACAGCGGATTATAAATCTCTCCCGGAGATTCCGCTACCGCAAGGGCCGCCGCGTGGGCAAGGTTGTTGTTGGAGCCTACTACAAAGGTATCAAAGGTATACTTTGGATTTAAGTTGGCGCTCTGGATTACATCCGGACTTACGGGAGCCTTGGCC
The DNA here is from genome assembly GCA_958441075.1 of uncultured Clostridiaceae bacterium. Taxonomy (GTDB): domain Bacteria; phylum Bacillota; class Clostridia; order Lachnospirales; family Lachnospiraceae; genus Enterocloster. The sequence goes on from CAUCBQ010000028.1 coordinate 904, forward strand.
TTGGGGATAAGGGAGGGAGCAGCAGGCTGTTCCTGAGCTTCCATTTGTTCTTTTACCTTAAAATCCACCTCACATTCCTGTCCAAGAAATTCGGAGATGGTAACTTTTAAAAGGAGGCCGTATTTTTTCTTTACATAGGCTAAAAATGTCTGTTCTGGAACAATAATCGTAATGGTATTTCCCTTAAAAGAATAGGGGCTTAAAGGTTCCAGCCATGTCTGGTATGAGATATTTGAAATCTCGTGTTCTTCCTTTAAAATAAGCAGAATTTTTTCCCAGTTTTCTTTTATTTTCTCTATCATTTTCTGTCTCCTGAAACTGTATTGCAGAATTGCCCAATCTAAATACATTGTATACTAACGGTCTGAATTTTTCAATCAAAAGTGTAAATATCTGTGGATAACTTTGTAGGAAACCTGTGGATGAAGGGAATCAGAGAAGTGGGAAAAAAGGTTTTCCACAGAATGAGGAAAAAAATAACCACAGGTTGTACACAATGGGGAAACTTACAGAAAATAAGGGGATTTTGTCCACGGATGGGGAAGAATGCCGAAATATCCCATACTTATCCACAAGTTATCAACAAATTGTGGATAATGTGAAAAAAAGGATCGTGGATTTAGAGGAAAAAGATTGACGCAGAAAAGAAGCGCCGCTATAATGCCTGTGTAATGCGTTGTATCTTAGATAAAGAACAGCAGCAAGGAGGAAAAAAATGAATACTGGAAAAAAAGACACCCATTGGCTTGCAAGTGTTGCACTTATGGTGGCAGTGGTAATCCTTTTGGCGAATACGCCCCTGGGAATGATCCAGCTGCCTGTGGTGAAGGCGACAACTGTGCATATTCCGGTGATTTTGGGAGCCGTTCTTCTGGGACCTATGGCCGGATCTATTCTGGGAGGAGTGTTTGGTATCTGTTCCATGATCAGCAATACCATGGCGCCGACGCTGTTATCCTTTGCTTTTTCACCTTTTATGAGCATGACCGGGATTTCAGGAGCAGTAAAGGCAGTCTGGATTTCTGTAGGCTGCCGGATTTTAATTGGTTTTACAGCAGGGTGGCTCTGGATTTTACTGTCAAAATGCAGGATGAACCGCACAGCGGCACTGGCTGTAACCGGTTTTATAGGGTCTATGGTCAATACAGTAGCCGTAATGGGAAGCATTTATAAGCTTTTGGCTATTCAGTATGCTCAGGTAAAGAGCGTTGCAGTTGATGCTGTATGGGGACTTATAATGGCTACAGTTACTGCATCGGGAATTCCTGAGGCAATTGTGGCGGCGGTATTGGTTGCCGTAATTGGAAAGATTATGCTGAAATTTGTGAGGTAAGCGGTTTCAGGGCGCAAAAGCCCTGATTTTAATAAAAAATTGCTTGACGGAGGCAGATTTCTTCTATATAATTGAGAAGATGTTTAATTATACTAGTCAAATGTGTGCTATATCACATTACCAGATAATATTTGATAGGAGGTGCCCGGATTATGAAGATGACATTTCAGCCTAAGAAAAGACAGAGAGCAAAAGTTCATGGCTTCAGAGCAAGAATGAAGACAGCAGGCGGTAGAAAAGTTATTGCTGCCAGAAGAGCAAAAGGTAGAGCAAAGTTAACCGCTTAAGAATTGCAAGGCCACATTTTCATGTGGCCTTTTTCTTACGTGTATAATAAACCGGAATCCAGAGCGAAATCCTGTTCCGGCAAATTTTCAGGAGGATCGAATGAAGCGATTTCCTTCCATTAAAAAAAACAGTGACTTCCAGTATATATACAGAAACGGAAAGTCGTATGCCAACCGTCTTTTAGTCATGTATGTGGTAAAAAACGGGGGAGAAGCGAACAGCATCGGCATATCGGTGAGTAAAAAGGTAGGCAACAGCGTGGTGCGCCATCATGTGACCCGGCTGCTGCGGGAGATATTCCGGTTAAATGATAATAAAATTGAGACTGGGTTAAACATCATTCTGGTAGCCCGAGGGGCTGCCGCAAGATCTGATTACAGACATTTGGAGGGTGCATATATGCACCTGTGCGGACTGCATCACATTTTAAAAGAATCGAAGTGAGAGTTATGATTAAAAAAGGAATGATTCTGCTTATCAGGATCTACCAGAAATATCTGTCGCCCTTAAAGGTAAGGACTCACTGTATTTACACACCAACGTGTTCTCAATACGCCATTGAGGCACTTCAAAAGTATGGCGTGTTAAAAGGTACATGGTTAGCCTGCAGGAGGATACTTCGTTGCCATCCCTTTGCAGAAGGCGGTTATGATCCAGTTCCGTAAAAAGATCCATAAGGAGGTAGCGTTTTGAACGGTTTAGTCGGCGCAGTAGTATTGACAAAGGATAGCGGTTTTCTGGGGCCAATCGCGAGTATCCTTGGCTGGATTATGGACTTGCTCTTTGAGTTCACCAGCACATTCGGCATTGAAAATATCGGCCTTTGTATTATCCTGTTTACACTGGTTACAAAGGTTCTTATGATTCCCCTGACCATCAAACAGCAGAAATCATCCAAGCTGATGACGGTTATGCAGCCGGAAATAGCGGCAATTCAGAAGAAATATAAGGGGAAAGAAAATGATCAGAAGGCTGCGATGATGATGCAGGCTGAGATCAAGGCAGTGTATGAGAAATACGGCACATCTATGACGGGAGGCTGCCTGCCTCTGCTGATCCAGATGCCGATCATTTTTGCACTGTACAGAGTTATTTATAATATTCCGGCTTATGTACAGTCTGTAAGAGGCTATTATGAGACGGTTATCAGCCATCTTCCCAGCGGATATCAGACCCAGCAGGCATTTACCCAGCTGGCAGAGGCCCATAAGATGGTGGGTGAGAGATTTGACTACAACAATGTAAATACAGTTATTGACCTTTTATATACCTTTACGGCCCAGCAGTGGGACAGCTTTGTAAATGCTTTCCCTACAGTGGGACAGGCAGTGACGGAAGCAGGCGTAAATGCAGTTGAAGCCATTGAAAATATGCAGAGCTTCTTTGGACTGAATATTGCCTATACTCCATTCCAGGTGATTGCTAATTTCTTCCAGCAGACTGGCGGAGTAACTTTGGGTATGGCAGCTGCAGCTCTGGCAATTCCGCTTCTTGCAGGCTTAAGCCAGTGGTACAGCACCAAGCTTATGACGGCAAATCAGCCTCAGCAGTCTGACGAGGAGAATCCGGCAGCCAGCATGATGAAGTCCATGAATATCACCATGCCTCTGATGTCCGTATTCTTCTGCTTCTCCTTTGCTTCCGGTATCGGCCTTTACTGGGTGGCTCAGAGTGTATTCACCATTATCCAGCAGGTAGGAATCAACTCTTATCTGAAAAAGGTAGATATGGATGATCTTGTACAGAAAAACATCGAAAAGACCAACAAAAAGCGAGCCAAGAAGGGTCTTTCTCCTGTAAAAGTCGGAAATGTAGACGAGATGTTAAAGAGAATGGAAGAGAAGGAATCCAGAGAAGAATCAGCCAGAATGGAGAAAATTGCCAAGACAAAGGCTTTGGTAGAGGAATCCAACAAGTATTACAATCAGGATGCAAAACCGGGCAGTCTGGCTTCCAAGGCTAATATGGTAGCTAAATACAATGAGCGTCAGGAGAAGGGAAAGAAAAGATAGGAGGGTTTCGTATGGATATGATTACGGTTTCTGCAAAGACAGTGGATGAAGCGGTTACGAAGGCTCTGATCGAACTTAAGACAACCAGCGATAAGCTGGAATACGAGGTTGTGGAGAAGGGAAGCGCAGGCTTTTTGGGTATTGGCGCAAAACCGGCCGTAATCCGCGCAAAGAAAAAAGAAACAGTGGCTGACAGGGCCATTGAGTTCCTGACACAGATATTTGACGCTATGGGTATGGACGTATCTGTTAAGGCGGAATATAATGAAGAAGAGCAGGAACTGTCTTTGGAGTTAGAGGGCGGAGATATGGGTATCCTGATCGGCAAGAGAGGCCAGACCCTGGATTCCCTTCAGTATCTTGTAAGCCTTATTGTAAATAAAGAAACAGATGGTTATCTGAGAGTTAAGCTGGATACGGAAAATTACCGCGAACGCAGAAAAGAGACTCTGGAAACCCTGGCAAAAAATATTGCCTACAAGGTTAAGAGAACCAGACGTCCCGTTTCCCTGGAACCCATGAATCCTTACGAGAGAAGGATCATCCATGCGGCAATCCAGAATGACAAGTATGTGACTACCCGCAGCGAGGGTGAGGAGCCCTTCCGCCATGTGGTAATTGCCCTTAAGAAGGAAACAGGCGCCGGTGAGCGCAGGGGACGTTATGACCGCAGCCGCGGCGGACGCTATGAGCGGACCGGCGGCTACCGGGGAAATAACCGCAGGAATGACTCCTATCAGGCGGCTTCCCTGTCAGAGCATAATGCTGAGACAGCCGGCGGCAGCGGACAGGAAACAGAGGAGTAATCCGGTAAATGAACATGGGAGGCTGTTGCAGAGTGATTTGCGGCGGCCTCTTTTTGCGCTGAAAGCCAGAAAGATGAGGAGTGGAAATGAAAACAGAAACCATTGCTGCCATTGCTACAGGCATGAGCAATTCAGGAATCGGCATTGTCAGAATCAGCGGAGATCAGGCCTTTGAGGTCATTGACCGGATCTACCGGAATAAAAAGGGACAGACAGGAACATTAAGAGGTGTAAAGTCCCACACAGCCCATTATGGATATATTTATGACGGGGATGAGAGGATTGATGAGGTTCTGGTACTGATTATGCGGGGACCTAACAGTTATACGGCAGAGGACACAGTGGAGATCGACTGTCACGGCGGCGTGCGTATGGTGCAGAGGATATTGGAAACGGTTCTTCACAACGGAGCAAGAACCGCAGAGCCGGGAGAATTTACCAAGCGTGCCTTTTTAAACGGGCGGATGGATCTGGCTCAGGCAGAGGCTGTGGCAGAACTGATCCACGCTTCCAATGACTATGCATTAAAAAGCTCTGTAAGCCAGCTGGGAGGCTCTGTTTCAGGAAAGATACGGGCTCTCAGGGAAGCCATTCTCTACGAAACTGCTTTTATAGAATCTGCTTTGGATGATCCGGAGCATATTTCCCTGGATGGATATGGAAACAGGCTTTTAAAGGTGTTGGAGCCGGTGATGGAAGAGATAGAGAAACTGATAGCTTCAGCTGACGACGGCAGAGTGATGACAGAGGGCGTCCGGACGGTGATTCTGGGAAAGCCCAATGCAGGAAAATCTTCCCTGATGAATGTGCTTCTGGGGGAAGAGAGAGCGATTGTAACGGATATTGCAGGAACTACCAGAGATACATTGGAGGAGCATATTAAGCTTCGGGGAATCAGCCTGAATGTAGTAGATACGGCAGGAATCCGGGACACTGAGGATGTGGTGGAAAGGATCGGCGTAAACCGCGCCATGAAAGCGGCAAAAGAGGCGGATCTGATTATCTATGTGGCGGACGGTTCACGTCCTTTGGATGAGAGCGACCGGGAGATTATGGACCTGATCCGGGATAAGAAGGCCATCGTGCTTTTGAATAAGACAGATCTGGAGCTTACCGTAGATAAAGAGGTGCTGGAGAAGCAGTGCGGTCACAGGGTTATTCCTATTTCTGCCAAGGAGGAGCAGGGAATTGAGGATCTGGAAAAAGAGATCCAGTCCATGTTTTATCATGGGGAAATCGCTTTTAATGATCAGGTGTATATCACAAACGCCCGTCATAAAGAGGCGTTGGAGGCGGCTTTTAAAAGTCTTAGAATGGTTCAGTCAAGTGTGCTTGACGGAATGCCGGAGGATTTTTATTCCATTGATCTTGCGGATGCTTATGAGCAGCTGGGGCTGATTCTGGGAGAAGCAGTAGATGACGATGTGGTAAATGAGATTTTCTCAAAGTTTTGTACGGGAAAATGAAAGCACAGGAAGGAAGTAAAGAGATGCCGTATTTGGAAGAAAATTATGATATTGTGGTGGTGGGAGCAGGCCATGCGGGCTGCGAGGCGGCTCTGGCCAGTGCGCGTCTGGGGCTTGAAACCATCATGTTTACGGTCAGCGTGGACAGCATCGCCCTGATGCCCTGCAATCCCAATATAGGAGGCAGCTCCAAGGGCCATCTGGTTCGGGAGCTGGATGCTCTTGGCGGAGAAATGGGAAAAAATATTGATAAAACCTTTATTCAGTCCAAGATGTTAAATGAATCCAAGGGGCCGGCCGTTCACTCTCTCAGGGCCCAGGCAGACAAACAGGCGTACAGTCAGGCTATGAGGCAGACTCTGGAAAATACAGATCATCTGACAGTGCGCCAGGCAGAGGTATCGGAGCTGATTGTGGAGGAAGGGGCTGTAAAGGGAGTAAAGACCTTTTCAGGGGCTGTATACCATGCAAAGGCTGTGGTTTTGTGTACAGGCACCTATCTGCGGGCCAGATGTATCTACGGAGACGTAAGCAATCCCACAGGGCCCAATGGCCTTCAGGCTGCCAATCATCTGACTCAGTCTTTGATTGACAATGGAATTGAGATGTTCCGGTTTAAGACGGGAACTCCGGCAAGAGTGGATAAGAGAAGTATTGATTTTGAAAAAATGGAGGAGCAGCTTGGGGATGAACGGATTGTGCCGTTTTCATTTTCAACGGACCCGGAAAGCATACAAAAGGATCAGGTTTCCTGCTGGCTCACCTATACGAATGGAAATACTCATCAGATTATCCGTGACAATCTGGATCGGTCACCGCTTTTTTCGGGGGAAATTGAGGGGACTGGCCCCCGGTATTGTCCGTCCATTGAGGACAAGGTAGTGCGTTTCCCCGATAAGGAGCGTCATCAGGTGTTTGTAGAACCGGAGGGCCTTTACACCAATGAAATGTATCTGGGAGGTATGAGCAGCTCGCTTCCGGAGGATGTGCAGTATGCCATGTACCGCACCGTGCCAGGGCTGGAGCGTGTAAAGATTGTGCGCAATGCCTATGCAATCGAATATGACTGTATCAATGCTCTGCAGTTAAAAGCTACTCTGGAGTTTAAACGCATCAGGGGCCTGTTTTCAGGCGGTCAGTTTAACGGAAGCTCAGGATATGAAGAAGCGGCGGTTCAGGGCTTTATGGCAGGCGTAAACGCGTCTATGGAGGTATTGGGACGGGAGCAGATAGTGCTGGACCGTTCACAGGCGTATATCGGTGTGTTGATTGACGATCTGGTTACAAAGGAAAACCATGAGCCTTACCGCATGATGACTTCAAGGGCAGAATACCGGCTGCTTCTGCGCCAGGATAACGCGGATTTAAGACTTCGGGAAATCGGTCATAAGATCGGGCTGGTAAGCGGTAATGAGTATGAAAAACTTCTTGGAAAGCGCAGGGCCATTGAAGAGGAGATTCGCCGTCTGGAAGGTACGGCAATCGGAGGGACACCTGCTGTCCAGGCGGTTCTTAAGCGGTATGGAAGCACGCCTCTTAAGTCAGGAAGCACGCTTGCAGAGCTGGTACGCCGTCCTGAGCTGGATTATGAAAAGATAAGGGAAATTGATAAAAAGAGGCCAGAGCTTCCCTTTGATGTGAGGGAGCAGGTAAATATCGAAATTAAATATGAAGGCTATATCCGGCGGCAGAAACAGCAGGTAGCCCAGTTTAAAAAACTGGAAGGCAGACATCTGCCCGAAAATTTTGATTACAGCCAGGTAAAGAGCCTGCGCAGGGAGGCGGTTCAGAAGCTGAATCAGATACAGCCGTCTACAGTGGGGCAGGCATCACGGATTTCAGGGGTATCTCCTGCGGACATATCGGTGCTTTTAGTATATATGGGAAGAGAGTAGAGAGGACGGGATTAATGACAGAATCATTTGCTGAGAAAATGAAAGCCGGGGCTAAGGAGCTGAATATAACCTTAAGCCAGAGGCAGTTAGAGCAGTTTTTTATGTATTATGAAATGCTGATAGAGACGAATAAGGTTATGAACCTGACCGCCATTACAGAGGAAGGAGATGTGGTGGCAAAGCATTTCTGCGACAGTCTTTGCCTGGTAAAGGCGTATCCGGAGCTTTTGGCAAAGGAAACAGAAACAGGAGAGGATAATGTGAAAACGGTTTCTGTTATTGATGTGGGAACGGGGGCTGGGTTTCCGGGGATTCCTCTTAAGATTGTATTTCCACAGCTGAGACTTACATTGTTGGATTCCTTAAATAAAAGAGTGAAATTTTTAGAACAGGTCTGCAGAGAACTGGGGCTGGAGGATGTGAGATGTATCCACAGTCGGGCAGAGGATGCAGGACGAATGAAGGAACATAGAGAGCAGTATGATCTGGCGGTGTCCAGAGCAGTGGCAAATCTGGCGTCATTGTCAGAATATTGTCTGCCATTTGTGAAGAAGGAGGGATTCTTTATTCCTTATAAATCAGGGGAAATTGAGGAAGAATTGAATCAGGGAAGGAAGGCAGCGGCGATTTTGGGAGGAGAGATAAAGGAAGTTGTTCGTTTTACACTTCCGGGAGGCGACGGCTCCAGAAGCCTGATCCGTATACAGAAGGTAAAGCCGGTGTCTGCCCGGTATCCGAGAAAAGCGGGAATGCCGGGGAAAGAGCCATTGGGGAAATAGTGATAAAAAGGATAAAATACGGGTGAAAGCAATGGATCAGGATGTGTGGAAAACGGTTACATACACCCTGCCGCGCATAATGTAAAATCAGGGTATACAATATGAAAACGATTACAGAAAATACAACACAGGCAGGACAAGGTCGCATGAACATTAAAGAAATTGCCCGGGTAGCCGGAGTGTCTCCGGCTACTATATCCCGTGTATTAAATGGTTCGGGATATGTAAAAGAAGAGACAAAGAAAAAGGTAATGGCAGCAGTTGAGAAGAATAACTATACGCCCAGTCTGATTGCAAGGAGTCTGAGCGGGAGGGACAGCTTCAGTATCGGAATCATTCTTCCTTCGGCAAACCAGGGAGTTTACAGCGGAATTTTGGAGGGGATCTGCCGTCTGGCTCAGCCCTTTGGCTACAATATTGTTCTTATGAACACGGGAGGAGATGTGAAGAGGCAGCATGAGTTTCTGGAAGCTGCCGAGAATCAGAGGATGAAGGGGCTGATTGTAGCGCCGGCAGTCTCTGACGATAAGGTGACAAGAGATAAGCTTCTCCGTCTGGAAGAACAGGGAATACCGGTGGTTTTAACAGAGGGAACGATAAAGGGCGCTCAGTTTGACTGTGTGTTTGGAGATAACTGGAGGGGGGCTTATGAAGGCGCCGAATCACTTATGGATGCAGGACATAAAAAGATTGCAGTAATTCGTGAAAAAAGTAATCTCAGACAGGACAAAGAGCGTTTTCGGGGATTTATGCAGGCAATGGAGGATCACGGCCTGGAGGTTTCTGATGGGTATGTGATATACAGCGGAGAAAGTGGGAAAGAGACGGCAGACTCTGTCGCAGGGCTTTTGGAGGAGACTGTGCCGCCTACCGCCCTTTTTGCACTGAGCGGAGCGGGAACCTGCGGCTGTATGCAGTGTCTGGAAAAAAAGGGGCTTACAGCAGGGGAAGATGTAGGCTTTATGGGCTTTGATGATCAGCCGGTTTTATATGAGCTGGGATACCGTCTTTCTGTTGTGGAGAGAGATGCAGTGGAACAGGGAAGAGAGGCTATGCGGCTGCTTCAGGAACGGTTTGATGAGAAGGAAAAAGGACGGAGAATCGGAAAGAGGGTTATGGTTCCCTGTCGTTTGATCCTGCGCGGATCGGCAAATATGAAAACGGTTACAGAAAACGCAAGAAAGAAGAAATTGGCCGGAAAGAAGGAAAGCCCGGAGTGTTAACTCCAGGCTTCGCGCATCATGGCAATCTCATGGGCATAACCATCCAGATCATTTGGGGTTTCCAGATAGAAAGGAAGCATCTTTAAGGCAGGATGATTGATGATTGCTTTTAGAGCGGACAGGCCAATTTGGCCTTCTCCTAATCGTGCGTGGCGATCCTTATGGGAACCCAGAGGATTCATACTGTCATTGAGATGTATGGCTTTTAAGCGATCTAAACCGATGATCTGGTCAAATTCTGTGAGAACCTCATCCAGATGATTTGCAATATCATAACCAGAATCCCATACATGGCAGGTATCCATACAGATTCCTATGTGGTCTGACAGATGTACACGGTCAATAATCTGCCGGAGTTCTTCAAAGCTGCGTCCAATTTCACTTCCCTTTCCAGCCATGGTCTCCAGGAGAACTGTGGTAGTTTGTTCTGGTTTTAATATGGAATTTAACATATCTGCAATATAGGAAATTCCAATTTCAACTCCCTGTTTTACATGGCTTCCGGGATGGAAGTTATAAAGATTTCCGGGTGTGTATTCCATTCGTGCCAGATCATCTGCCATGGTTTCACGTGCAAAATCTCTGAGATGAGGATCTGCGGAGCAGGCATTTAAGGTATAGGGGGCATGGCAGAGAATGGGAATCAGATCCTGTTCCTGTACCTTTTTAAGAAATAAAGCTACATCCTCTGGATTGATTTCTTTTGCGTTTCCTCCGCGGGGATTGCGTGAGAAAAACTGGAAGGTGTTTGCATGTATTTTGGCAGCATCCTTTGCCATGGAGCAGTAGCCTTTGGCAGAGGAGAGGTGACAGCCGATTCGTAACATAGATAGTCTCCTTTGAATGATAGTTATTTTTACAAAAATAGCCGGCAGTTTTTACAGCAAATGTTTCACGTGAAACATTTGCTGCAGAGACTGCCGGTATTTTAATTTTCCAGATAGAGGCGGAATAATTCATAAAACCGGGCCGGAGATTCCAGATGAGGCAGATGCTTTGCCTTGGGAACGGGAATTGCCTCGATGGCGGGATTATATGTTTGGTAGTCGTCCATTATTTCAGTCATGCTGTCCAGCTCTTCTCCGCCAAAGAGACAGATACTGTTGTCAATTCGCCGCAGTGCATTGGTAATATTACACTTTGTATAATTACATTTAACACTGGCGTAAATGGACTTGGGAGATGCACCTAAATGGGCTGATTCATAGTAGGCGTCAATCAGCCGGGAATTGACGGAATATGGATTACAGAAGCAGCGGCTCATAAAATCCTGAGTGAGATTTTTGCGGCTGCAGGCTATATTGTAAATTAAAGTTCCCACAATAGGAAGATCTAAAATCAATTTGTAAAGCCTTGCATTTTTTCCGGGAACCAGACTGCTGGATAGCAGTGACTCAGGGTTAATCAAAAAAAGACGATCAAACAGCTCCGGACTGTTGCTGCAGGCCATGATAGCAATAGAAGAGGAGTCTCCAGTTGCTGCCACATCTGTACGATGGCCGATTTCTGATTTAATAAAGTCTGAGATCAGCTGCACATAAAGATAGTTTGTGTAGGTGAGATTGGGCTTTTCTGAACGGCCAAATCCCAGCAGATCGATGGTATAGACGGTGCGGTCCTTTGCAAGACGCCGGGAAAACTCTTTCCATTCATAACCGCTGGAGGCAGGGGAAAGATCATGGATCAGAAGAATGGGTTTGCCATTTCCTTCCTTCGTATAATGAATGTTTCCAAAACGCCAGTGATAGCATAAAGAAGCGCTGCTTTCATTTTCAAGAATATGTCTGGAAATGGCGGATAGCTTGATGGCCTTGTTGATACAGGCAGTGGCAGCAGCATCACCTGCAGCCAATATGAGCAGGGTTAATAATTTATTCCTTGTTTTCATTTGGTTTGTCTCCTGAAAAAGTGATTGCGGGTGTCAGGTGTTAATAGATGGTGGTGTGTCTAACCATTCACTGATGGTAAGATTATTATAGTACAAGTGAATAGTGATTACAATGAAAATCAAGCAAGCCTTCATTGCACTTTCGCCATCGGGCCCTGATATCTCCATATTCAGATAGTAAAACACAGAAGTAAAATGTTTCACGTGAAACATATGCTATATAATATTTTGTATAAAATAGAAAAATAAATACAAAAGCAGAGTTTTTCATAGGAAAAGCAGAGAAGTTGTGTTATAATCGTCTGGTACATCGAAAATGAACGTGAGGAAACGGATATGGGACGAATTATTACAATAGCAAATCAGAAGGGCGGAGTAGGAAAGACAACCACGGCGATCAATCTGGCAGCTTGTCTCGCAGAAGCAGGACAGCACGTTATGCTGGTGGACTTTGATCCACAGGGAAATGCCAGCAGCGGCCTGGGCCTGGAAGAGAAGGATTTTGAACAGACCGTTTATGATATGATGGCTGGTGAGGCTGCCATAGAAGAGTGTATCACAAAAGAAGTTCAGGAAAATCTGGATGTGCTTCCCTCGGATATGAATTTGGCAGGTGCAGAGATTGAGTTTCAGGAGCTGGATGAGAAGGAGACTTTGCTTAAAAAGTCTTTAGATATGGTACGGGATCAGTATGATTTTATCTTAATTGATTGTCCGCCTTCTTTAAATATACTTACAATCAATGCTCTGACAGCGGCTGATACTGTACTTGTGCCGATTCAGTGTGAGTATTATGCTTTGGAGGGATTGAACCAGATGTTAAAGACGGTAGATCTGGTGAAGAGAAAGCTGAATCCCTCACTGGAACTGGAAGGTGTAGTATTTACCATGTATGATGCCAGAACCAATCTGTCTCTTCAGGTAGTAGAGAGCGTAAAGAGCAATCTGAATCAGACAATTTACAAAACAATTATTCCAAGAAATGTGCGGCTTGCAGAAGCGCCAAGTCATGGAATGTCCATCAATCACTATGCATCCCGTTCCACAGGAGCAGAGAGCTACCGGATGCTGGCAGCAGAAGTGATTAGCAGAGGAGAGGTATAATGGCGGCTAAAAAAGGTTTAGGAAAAGGTTTGGGGGCAATCTTTGGGGAGGAAGTTATTAAGGAACAGAAAGAAAAGATTGCCATGGAAGATGGAAAAGGAAAAGAACTGATGGTAAAGCTTTCTCTGATTCAGCCCAATAAGGAGCAGCCTAGAAAGACCTTTGATCAGGAAAAGCTTCAGGAGCTGTCTGCTTCAATCAAACGGTATGGGATTCTTCAGCCTCTTCTGGTAAAGAAAAGCGGGAGCTTTTATGAGATTATTGCCGGAGAGAGAAGATGGAGAGCCGCTCAGCTGGCGGGCCTTAAGGAAGCACCAGTGGTTTTAAAGGAATACAGCCGACAGGAAGCAATGGAAATTTCTCTGATTGAAAATGTCCAGAGGGCAGATTTGAATCCCATTGAAGAGGCAAAGGCGTATCAGCAGTTGATTCGTGAGTTTAATCTTACTCAGGAAGAGATTGCAGAGAGGGTGGCAAAAAACAGAGCGACTATTACAAACACAATGCGTCTTTTAAAGCTGGATGAGAAGATTCAGGAAATGTTGATTCAGGGCATTATTAGCAGCGGACATGCCAGAGCCCTTCTTTCTCTGGATGGAGCGACGCTTCAGTTAAAGGCTGCAAAGGAGATTGTAGAAAAGAGCCTAAGTGTTCGGGAAACCGAACGGATGGTAAAACGGATGGTCAGGGAAGCCGCTGGAGAAGAAGAGAAGAAAGAAAAGAAGCAGGATGATGCTTTGATGCTGATCTATCAAAATCTGGAAGACAGGATGAAAACCATTATGGGAACAAAGGTCAGCATACATAATAAGGATAAGAATAAGGGCCGTATTGAAATTGAATACTATTCAGAGGCAGAATTGGAACGAATTGTAGAAATGATTGAATCTATTCATTAGAATTAAAATACTGCACCAAAGATTCGGATAAAAGTGAGGAGAGATTAGAAAAGAATGGAAAACAGTATGTTATTTGAACTTCCATTTGATCCGGCATATGTGATTGTGATATTGTCAGGACTGGTAGCAATTCTATTAATACTGGTAATTGCTGTTATGGCAAAGCTGAAAAAACTGAGCCGAAAATATGATTATTTTATGCGGGGAAAGGATGCGGAAACTCTGGAAGACGTGATTCTGGATCAGTTGGAGGAAATTCGTATACTGAAGGCAGAGGATCGGGCGGCCAAGGATTCGATCCGCACATTGAACCGAAATTTTCGATCCTCCTTTCAGAAATTTGGGATGGTGAGGTATAATGCATTTCCCGGAATGGGCGGTACTTTGAGTTTTGTGATTGCCCTTTTGGATTATACCAACAGCGGATTTATTTTGAATTGTCTTCACAGCAAGGAAGGCTGTTATTTATATATGAAGGAAGTAGATGCCGGTAAGACAGAAAAAGTGTTGGGAAGTGAGGAGCAGGAAGCTCTGGAGCAGGCATTGGGATATGTAAAGAAAAATTAGCGAGACAAGGATATCTGAAAATCGAATTCAGATATCCTTTTTTTGTTTATGGAAGCGAGAAAAATGGCTGTCACGCTTGCAAGAACAGATATTTGACAACTGATAATCAGCGGCGAAACTCATAAAGCATATTTCGGCGTTGTTTCACGTGAAACATTTTTTGAGTTTGCCGCATATGATAGAAGTGAAAGATATAGGTAGGGACAGATGAATGGAAGAATTTAAGAGTATGTATCCCAGAGGAATTCGTGTGATACAGAGTTATGTGTCGGAGGTCTGTGACCGGATGGATTATCAGAACAGCCCAATGTATGATGAATGGCCGGAGCAAAGGGTAGTAGATCAGATATGTAATTCTGTCTGTCAGGCTGTGAGTGAATCTGGGGATATGGGGATTTTGAGAGATGTGTGGGAGTTTCAGGAAAAAAAGATAATTGAAAAAATGAGTGTAGATGAGGAAAAGACAGAGGCCGCAATCAGTCAAGAGGAAGAGTTAACAGCGATCGATACAAATAAGGAAAAAGAGGAAATTGGAACAGAGGAATTAAAAAACAGAGAGGAAAATGAAAGTAAAAAGAATAAAACAGACGAAAACAGAACAGAGGATATGAAAGAAGGGGCGGAAGAGAAGAACATAGAAGGGGCGGCGTTAAAAACAGAAAATAAGAAAATACCGGTAATGGAAAAGGAAAGCGGAGAGGAGATGAAAATAGAAGAGACGGAAGAAACAGCTTACAATGAAGAAGATATTCACCAGATAACAACAGAGGCGGATTGGAAGGAAAATAGCAGAATTATAGAAAGTCAGGAAATGAGACCGCCGTTGAGACGATGGTGGAATGGATGGGGAATAAATGGGATTGGACCCGATGTGCAGGGGATGGCCTGGGGTATGGGGCCTATGTATGCTCCGGTTGGTTCGATGGGAGCAGGAAACAATCCAGGAATGCAGAGCCAGGAGATGAGACGTCCGCCATATTCACCGCATGGTTCCGGCCCGATGCGTCCACCGCATCCACTGCAGGGTCCTAGCCCGATGCGTCCACCGTATCCACCGCATGGTTCCGGGCCGATGCGTCCACCGTATCCACCGCATGGTTCCGGGCCGATGCTCCCACCGTATCCACCGCAGGGTCCTGGCCCGATGCGTCCACCGCATCCACCGCATGGTTCCGGGCCGATGCATCCACCGTATCCACCGCAGGGTCCTGGCCCGATGCGTCCACCGTATCCACCGCATGGTTCCGGGCCGATGCATCCACCGCATGGTTCCGGGCCGATGCGTCCTCCCTATCCGCCACAGGGTTCCGGTTCCACACGGCCTCCCAAACAGGATGAGTATCCAACATGGTTTTGGGATATTGTAAAGACACTGATTTTGGATGAGATGCAGGATCGGCGGTGCCGCAGAGGGATGTGTATTAATTAGAATAAATATTCAAAAAAGATTAAGTTGTAGTTTTAACGGTTATTATATAAAATAGAAGTGAGCAGAGAAAGATCTGAAAAAGGAATGAATAAACAGATGAAAAAAATATTGCAGAGAGCAGGTATTCTGCTTGCTGTTTTTCTTGTAGCATTGATCGTATATTTTATAAGTGCGTACAGGACATCAGAGCAGGGAGATGCCGTATATTCATCCATGGATGAACC
>CAUCBQ010000029.1 GCA_958441075.1 uncultured Clostridiaceae bacterium
GTATAAAATTTTCAATGTTCTTTCAATTTAGCCTTGACTTTTTATTTGCAGGCTTGATACAATCACCGTTCCGCCCTATACTGAATAAAACCACACTATTTCATCCGGAGGTATCCATTATGACACAAAAATCCCCCATCGCCATCCGTCCCGTTTCCCCCGAAGACAGCCGGGTACTTCTTGATATCTACCGGCCTTATGTGGAGCATACAGCCATTACCTTTGAGTATGAGGTTCCCTCTGTGGATGAATTTACCCGCCGGATCACCCATACCCTGACCCGCTACCCTTATCTTGCAGCCGAAACAGACGGGCAGATTCTGGGCTACGCCTATGCAGGCCCTTTTTATGGACGGGCAGCCTATGACTGGTCCGCTGAGGTTTCTGTCTATGTGCGTGAAAATATACAGGGTATGGGCGTAGGAAAGAGGCTTTATGAGGCTCTGGAACGAGCTCTGTCTGCTCAGAATATCCTCAATCTTTACGCCTGTATCGCATGGCCGGATAAGGAGGACGAATACCTTACCAGAAACAGCGCCGGATTCCACAGCCATCTGGGTTATGAGCAGGTGGGAATGTTTCGCCAGTGCGGCTATAAATTCGGCCGCTGGTACAGCATGATCTGGATGGAAAAACAGCTTGGCCCTCACTCTGATCATGCAGCTCCCATTATTCCCTTTAAAAATCTGGATCATAGAACTCTCTTTTAGACACTTACCCACACTTTTGTGCACATTTGACAGATTGTCTTTTGAATATTGTATTCATTATCTTTTTCTTACAAAATACTGTCCGTTTTTACCATTTTGTGTTACAATTCTAACAGAACCTTCTGAAATTTGAGGGTTCACTAAAATACAAGGGGAGAATTTGAAATGGCAAAAGAAATGATTGCAATGCTGCTTGCCGGCGGCCAGGGTTCACGGCTTTATGCCCTGACTCAGAAGCTGGCAAAACCCGCAGTTCCTTTTGGCGGAAAATACCGTATCATCGACTTTCCGCTCTCGAACTGTGTAAATTCAGGAATTGACACTGTAGGTATCCTGACCCAGTACCAGCCTCTGGTACTGAATGAATATATTGGAAATGGACAACCATGGGATCTGGACCGCCTTCACGGAGGCGTTCATGTGCTCCCACCCTATCAGAAAGCCTCCGGCTCTGACTGGTATAAAGGTACAGCCAACGCCATTTACCAGAATATTTCCTTTATTGAGCGCTACGATCCCCAGTATGTAATCATCCTTTCAGGAGATCAGATCTGCAAGCAGGATTACAGCGATTTTCTCCGCTTCCACAAGGAGAAAAATGCGGAATTCAGCGTGGCTGTTATGGAAGTACCCTGGGAGGATGCATCCCGTTTCGGCCTGATGGTTGCAGATGAAGATGACCGTATTACCGAATTCCAGGAGAAACCAAAGAACCCCAAGTCCAATCTGGCTTCTATGGGTATCTATATCTTTAACTGGGATATTTTAAGAAAATACCTCATTGAGGATGAGGAAGACCCGGATTCTGAAAATGACTTCGGCAATAATATCATTCCCAACCTCTTAAAGGACGGACGCAGAATGTATGCCTACCACTTTGACGGCTACTGGAAGGATGTAGGAACCATCCCTTCTCTCTGGGAGGCCAATATGGAGGTTCTGGACCCCGAGCACAGCGGCATCAACCTGTTTGACGAAAACTGGAAGATTTACAGCCGCAACAGCGGTATGACCGGACACAAGATTTCCGACGGCGGCGTTGTAGAAAATTCCATGATTACCGACGGCTGCCGTATTGCAGGTACCGTACGCCACTCCGTACTCTTCGCAGGCGTGCGTGTAGAAAAGGGCGCTATTGTAGAAGATGCAGTCATCATGGGCGGAACCATCATCCGTTCCGGCGCTATAGTACGTCACTGTATTGTGGCTGAAAATGTAGAAATCGGTGAAAACGCTTCCGTGGGCGCTATGCCAGATGCCTCCGGCAACGGTGTAGCTACCATCGGCTCCGGAATCACCATCGGAGCTGAGGCAAAAATCGGCCCCAATGCTATGGTGACAAAAAATGTAGAAGGCGGTGAAGAACAATGGTAAACTCCAACTCTAATGCTCTGGGCATCATCTTTCCAAACAGCTATGATACTCTGGTTCCCGAACTGGTAGGCGAGCGCCTGATGGCCTCCATTCCCTTTGCCGGCCGTTACCGCATGGTGGATTTTATCCTGTCCAGTATGGCTAACTGCGGTATTGACAATATTTCCATGATCGTTCGTAATAATTACCACTCTCTGATGGATCATCTGGGCTCCGGCCGTGAGTGGGATCTGGTGCGTAAAAAGGGCGGGCTCAATATCGTTCCTCCCTATGCAGAAAAAACCGTAAAGGTTTACAACGGCCGTGTTGAGGCTCTTGCCAGCATTATCGATTATCTGAAGGATCAGAAGGAAAAATATGTGGTTCTGGCTGACGCCAATATTGCTTTAAACTTTGATTTCAACGCCCTGATCGAAGCGCATGAAGCCAGCGGAGCCGACGTAACCATGGCTTACAAGGAAGAAGCCCTTCCGGCATGTCTTTTGGAATCACCCGTAAACAGCACTGCGCTCTATTACACCCTGAGTCTGGCCGGAGATAAGGTTTCCAAAATCTATATCAATGCCAAGGAGACGGGCGTGCAGAATTTCTATTTAAACATCTGCGTTATGTCAAGAGAGCTTCTGATTGAACAGATCAACACAGCCTTTATCCGTGGTTATGTATATTTTGAACGCGACATTTTAGCACCCCAGATTGACAAGCTGGATATCCGCTCCTTCCGCTTTAACGGCTATACTGCCCGGATCTGCGATATGAAGAGCTACTTTGATGAAAACATGAAGCTTCTGGATGATGAAAATCTGGACGGCCTCTTTGCATCTAATCCTGTATACACAAAAATCCGCGATGACAACCCTACCCGCTATCTTAACGGTTCCCATACAAATAATATTATGGCGGCTGACGGCTGTGTGATCGAAGGAGAGGTGGAAAATTCCATCCTGTTCAGAGGCGTGAAAATCGCAAAGGGCGCAAAGGTGAAAAACTGCGTTCTCATGCAGGATACTGTAATCGAAGAAGGCGCTGACCTTGAATATGTGATTACCGATAAGAATGTAACGGTTACAGCTAATAAGGAATTAAAGGGCACTGATACCTTCCCGGTATATATTGCAAAATCCAGAACCGTGTAAAACTGCATCATAAAAAGGATGACTGCAAGGGAGAGGCTGCATATGGAAGCAGCTTCTCCCTTACACTTTGTACTCCTGTCGGTATATGCTCTTTCGGTTCGTAAAACAGACGGCAGAGAAGGCGAAAAGAATTTTACTCCTTCACAATTTCTAAATACCGGTCAAGGCGTTCGTTTACATACTCTGCAACAAGCAACACCATATCGTCTGCTTTGCCGTCACGATAAAATGCATCAAAAGCATCATTATAGCGTTTGCGGTCAGTAAATTTTACATTGATTGCCGGATAGCCGTTACGGATAAGTTCAAGATTTAAAATCAAACGCCCCGTTCTTCCGTTACCGTCTATAAAAGGGTGTATTCTCTCAAATTCAAGATGAAAACGGGCAATGCGTTCAATCGGATGCATTGTCTTTTTACGCTCTTCATTTTCGGAAAGTAATTCTGTCAATTTCGGCACAATGAGAAAGGGCTGTACCGGCTCGGTATATGCACCTGCAATGGTAACGGGAATTCGACGGTAAACACCTTTATCTTCAGGCCTGTTCATCAGCACCAGCGAATGAATTGCCTTAATTTCTGTATCTCTCAATCTTGTCTTATTTTGTGCAATATCTTCAATATAAAGGAAAGCGTCACGGTGTCCGACGGCTTCAAGATGATCTTTCAGGGGTTTGCGGTCTATAGTCATTCCTTCAAGCACCATAGCGGTCTCTTTCAAAGTAAGCGTATTGCCTTCGATAGCGTTTGAATTATAGGTGAAGTCAACCATGAATTCATCACGCAGACGATGTGTTTCGCCTGAAGTAAGTGGACGCATATTATCAAGTTTAACTTTTTTAATATCAATTTCAGTTAGTATATCTGCAAATCTGCCGCGTTTTCGTTTGTTAGGCAGTTTTCGTTTATCCAATGGTTTTTCTGTTTCTGCAGGTATCATATATAATTTTCCTTTGCGGATAACCCCGCCAATTTCACCATTGGCACAAAGCAAACGAACACGGCGGGCAGAGATGCCCCATTTTTCCGCCACCTGTGTAACTGTTAAATATTCCATCTTTCATACCTCCTGATTTGAGGACTTCTTACTATAAATTCAGCATATCGCATCATCGGAACAATTGCAATTAATATCGAGGATATTTTAATACACATTTGCCGATAACAGGATTTTCTGCAGATAGGGCAGCAAATCAAAAACGGCATAGCTAACAGGCTACACCGCTTAAACATAACGATTATTAAACTTTAGCTGCAAAAGCCTTGAGGGACTTCTTGCTATAAGCCTCCTACCAGCTCTTTTTGAGCTTTAAATTCCACTCTATCTCATATGGGTTCCACTGGCTGTCTTTCAGGTTTTCATAGATCTCTCTTCTCTCTCCGGAGGTATCACCTGAGCGCTCCTCATATCCCTCCAGATAGTCTTCTACAAATTCATCCCAGGAAGAAAAGGTCTCCTGAATCTCCCTTGCTACCTCCAGGGCCTGATCCAATGCTTCCTCTTCCGTATAATAATCAGCCAGATAATAAAAGCCCAGATTGGACATGGCCCGGCTGTAATCATAGGCAGATTCTTCTGAAGCTGCAGAGTCAAGAAGCTCCTTTAAAACACGGTCGGCTGAAGAACGGTCAGTAATACCCCAGCTGGTCTTTAACATCTGCCGGTTCTGATCTCTGGCAGCTTTATCCATCTCTTCACCATTTTCCTCTTTTCCTGTAAGCTTTAAGCCGCCGCCAAAGGCACGGATATTTCCCGCATTGTGCCGGGTGAGAATAGCACAGGCCGCATTAAACCACTGAACCGTTTTATCATTCATATAGGGGTTGGCTGTCTTGTTCAGATACTGCTGCCTGCTGCTGATGGCGGTAAAGGAAGAACCTGCTCCCGTATCTTTACTTTTTTCTCCTGATTTAACAGAAGGGCTGGAGTCCATAGCGCCTCTTTCATTAAATACATAAACCTTTCCGTTAATCTCACGCTGGCAGTCCTTTAAAATATGACCGTTTTCATCCAGATAAAACCACTGGCTGCCGGATTTGCGAAAGTCATTGACTACCCGGGTACCGTCCTCTTCATAATAAGCATAGGTATCCCCCTCCTTCTGCCAGCCTGCAAATACTGTAAGGGGGCTCATAAGCGTTACTGCGCAGGCAAGAGCCGCTGCTTTTGTAAACCATTTCTGTCTTATATTCATGCCAAATCTTCCTCTCACCTATCTCTGCTGTCTGTGTCTTAAACACATTTATAGTATAACACAGGCATTTCCGCTTGCCAACTTACACATTTCTGACGAATTTCTGACAAACGACAGTTTGTGCATTTTTTATCATTCATATCAGAATTACATACATATCATTATGCACTGGCAACAGAAAAATTTTTGTGATAAGATGAAAAAAACAAAAGCTTGTGCCGGACCATCCGGCCGTATATCCGATATTCAGGGAGGACATAAACTATGGCATTACACGTTATGGATGAAGCCAGCCGCTGCCTGGGCTGTAAGGTTCCCCAGTGCCAGAAGGGCTGCCCCATCAGCACACCGATTCCGCAGGTGATCCGTCTGTTAAAGGAAGGACAATTAGACGAAGCCGGGCGGATGCTCTTTGAAAATAATCCGCTGACCACTGTGTGCAGCCTGGTCTGCAACCATGAAAATCAGTGCGAGGGCCACTGCGTTTTGGGACGCAAAGGCGCTCCGGTTCATTTTTCGACTATTGAAAGCTATATTTCTACTACCTATGCCAACAAAATGACAAAGGGTCCGGCCCCATCAAACGGCATCCGTGCAGCGATCGTCGGCTCCGGCCCTGCCGGCCTGACCATCGCAGTGATTTTGGCACGGTACGGCTATGATGTGACTATCTTTGAGGGTAAGGACCAGATCGGAGGCGTATTACGCTACGGCATTCCTGAATTCCGCCTTCCAAAGTCTGTTCTGGACGATTTCAAATACCGCCATCTGGATCTGAAAGGCATCAAGTTCCGGCCCAACACCCATATCGGAGGGGCAATCGGTATTGACGATCTCTTCCGCGACGGCTATAAAGCTATTTTCGTAGGAACCGGCGTATGGAAGCCCAATGCCCTTCACATCAAAGGCGAAACGCTGGGACATGTGCACTTTGGAATCAATTATCTGAATAATCCTGACAGTTACTGCCTGGGCGAACGGGTCATTGTGATCGGAGCGGGGAATGCCGCTATGGATGTGGCAAGAACCGCTATCCGAAAAGGCGTACGCTATCTGACCTGCTTTTCCATCACAAAAAAGGTGGCAGCCAGCCACCATGAATTCAGCTATGCCCAGCTGGAGGGAGTTCAGTTTGAATACAATAAGGCTCCTGTGGAAATCACAGATGAAGGAGTAATCTTTAAGGATATGACCGAGGATGAAGAAGGCCGTCTCACTGAAATTCCCGGAAGCGAAACCCTTTACCCCGCTGACAGCGTGATTATTTCCATCAGTCAGGGCCCACAGAACCGGATTGTCAACACCACTGAGGGACTGGCCGCTGACGCCAAAGGTCTTTTGGTGGCAGATGAAACCGGTCATACCACCCGTCCCGGCATCTTTGCCTCCGGAGATGTGGTAAACGGTGCGCGGACAGTGGTGGAAGCCGTAGCCCACAGTAAAATTGTGGCTGAATCCATGCATCAGTATATGCAGAGCCTGAAACAGACAGAAGAGGCAACTAATTAAGGAAGAATCCGTTCCGGTTTAAATTTCAGATAATCAGAGGACACCAGACGGTAATTCACCCCGTCTACATTTCCCAGAAAACTGTCCTGAAAGCGGTCTTTCCCATGGCAATGGGCGTAAATCACCTGATCTGCCCCATATTCCAGCGCCATCCGGGTAAAGCCGCTTTCCTCTTCTCCAATACTGGTAGGCGGATAGTGAAGGAACTGAATAAAAGAGGTATAGCCTGCTGCTGCAGCCAGCTCATAGGACAGCCGCAGGCGCTCCAGCTCCCTCTTTACCAGTTTTTCAAAATGCTCCGGGCTGTCCTTTCCTTCATAGCAGTACCCCTTGGTTCCTACCAGGGCCGTATGTCCATAGGTGTAAAAATTATTCTGCAAAAAGGAAAGCCGCCCGTTAAAGCTTTCATTCAGCCTTTTTGTCCTTCCTGCATCCCAGAACATATCGTGATTTCCCCGCAGAAGAATCTTGCGTCCGGGAAGGGACGCAATAAATTCCAGATCAGCCTCTGCTTCCTTTAAATTTCTCCCCCAGGAATGATCCCCTGCGAGAACCACTGTATCCCCGGAAGAAATCATCTTTTTCCAGTTCTTTTCGATCTTTTTTACATGATCCTTCCATTCTTTTCCAAATATATCCATAGGCTTGTTGGCCGTAAAGGACATATGGAGATCACCTATGGCGTACAGACTCATACTCACACTCCTCTGCATCCATAAGAGGGATTCCCCGCTCTTTCAGCTCACGGGCAAAAATTCCCATCCCATCAATCTTTCTCCCTGTAAATGTACCGTCATATATCTGGCGTACTCCGCAGGTAGGACTGCGCGACTGAAGAATGGCAAGGTCAATATCCATATCCTTTATCTGTTCCAGAGCCATTTCCACGCCCTTTCGGTACAGGGCATCTCTGTCCTTTCCTTCCCTGTCTACCACCCGGCCTCCGGACAGCTCTACAGGCGTACGAGGCGCACCCAGTCCGGTTAAAAGTTCCGGACAGATGGAAATAACTTCCTTATCCTCTACAAAACGAAGAACCGCCTCATTTCTGTTATTCTTTCCATTATACTTACAGTTTTCGCCCAGAAGACAGGCGCTGACTAAAACCTTCATATACTCTCCTAATTCCGGGAACATTTTTCCGCATCAATGGCAAGCACCACCATCAGGGCACAGAGGGCATCCCACTGATCTTCCACATCGATTACATAAGTGTCTGTCATGTGGAATAGTTCCTTTGAAACTGCCGCTGCCAGCCTTCCGTTCCGATCTAAGATCTTATAATCCCATTCCAGAAAATCTCCTTCAACATGCCAGCCATTGCAGTCAATATTGTAGCGCGGCTTAAAAAAGGTCAATTCCTTACTGATGCAGCCTGCATATTCCTGTCCCAGATACAGCTCAAATCTGGGCAGCATGGTAAAAATACGTTCCTTCACCATACCGGCCTCACATCCCTGACCATCGTATATTTTCAGGCAGTGTCCCCAGGAAAGCTGTCCTTTTACAGTATAGGCAGTGGTTCCGTCTTCGTAATAGATATCATAGCTGTCAAACCATGAAAACAGTCTCTGCTTAAATATAAGTTTCATACCGGTTCCTCCTTTATCATACAGAATACAAACTGGCTTCCGAAATGCTCCCACTGCTCCAGCTCTTCTATATAACGGCCCTTCCGATCCGTTTCTGACGGTTTTATTTACGGATTTCTTCATAGGCATCCATAACTCCTTGCTTAACTGCGGCCCGGATGACACGGTATATAATGTAAAAGAACAGGGCAATCATGCCGGCCCAGACCGTCAGCCCCATAAGGATTCCGAATAATGCTCCGAACATATTCATACATTTCTCCTTTCTGACAAAAATAAGCTTTTATATGCCTTTATTATAGCATTATTTTCTCCGGGCGCTTCTTACTTTTATATTACAATTTGATACCCAGACTGCCTGTGAAGCAGACCGGTTATTCGCTTACCGTTTCACCTTTCCAGTCCCTGATGCCGCCGAATTCCACGATATTTGTATAGCCCAGGCCAGACAGCTTTCCGGCTGCCTGTTTGCTGCGGTTCCCGCTGCGGCAGTACACAAGAATCAGCTGATCCTTGTCCGGCAGTTCATCAATCTCCTCTGTACCAATGGTTTCATTTGGGATATTTACTGCATTGGGAATGTGACCGCCGGAAAATTCCTCCGGAGTCCGTACATCCAGAATCATATAATCATTTTCTTCTTCCATCATAACCACTGCCTCATCCATGGTAATCTGACGATATCCTGCTTCTTTATCAGAAGAAGCAGAACAGCCTGACAGCAGAAAACAGGACAGTAAAAATGGAATCATTTTCTTCATATCAATTCCTCCTTCAGGAGCTTTATAAGCGGCTTCTTTGCACTGTATTTCTGCACTATTCGAAATTCTCTCCGGCTGCCTTTGCATGTCTGACAAACAGCTGCCGTATAAGCTCAATTTCTCCCAGGCCCTTTAAAACACATCTCACCTCATAGCCTTCTTTTTCAAATTCATGTTTCCAGGACCCCTCTTCGTCTCCTGCCATATCATTATTTGCGTGGTCTCCTGCCACAATCATAAGAGGCTGAAGCACTGCCTTCCTGTAGGAGCCTTTTTTTACTGCCTTAAGCACATCCTCAAGGGAGGGCTCTGCCTCTACGGTTCCCACATAGTAATGCTTAAAGCCTCTTTTATAAAGCAGTCGCTGAAGCCGTTCATATACCTGATTGGACTCTGCTTCCGTACCATGGCCCATAAAGCAGATGGCTGTTTCACCGTCGTCATATTCCTTTGTATCCCCGGTAATGGCCTGAACCACTGCCTCAAAATCCTCCTCTGATGCCAGAAGCGGCTCTCCCACAGCCATATGTTCAAATAAATCCCTGTATTCGCAGGCTTCTTCAGCCAGATCCCTGTATTCAAAGCCCTTCATCAGATGGGTAGGCTGAATAATCAGTGTTTTTGCGCCCCGGCCTGCCGCACGGTTTAAAGCTTCTTTCATATTGTCAATAGACAGATTTTCCTTCCGTTTCACCCGGTCAATAATAATCTGGCTTGTAAAAGCCCGATGCAGGGCGTATTCCGGCATAGCCTGCTCCATAGCCCTTTCAATTGCCCCGATGGTTCTTGCCCGTGTATCACTGTAGCTGGTTCCAAAACTGACTGCCAGCAGCTCCCTGTCTCCCGTTGTATTCCGATCTGTTCCTCTGCATTCTGATACTGCTTCCAGCTTCATTCGTTCATTCTCCCGTTATATTTTTAATGCGTATCTATAGTTTAATCGAAAGCGTTTCTGCTGTCAATTATGCTCCTTATCGCCGCATATAACTGCAAAACCCCCGGCACTCTGCCGGAGGTTTCATATAGCTTTCTATTTTCGCTGTAACAAAACAGCTTTCTATAATCGGTGCAGTTCCCGCATCTCGCCAAAAGCGCTTTTTCCCATACAGTCTGCAAGTTCTCTCCGAACCGATTCCAGATCCTCATAAACCAGCCTCTTATCCCGTACCAGACAGGTTCCTGCCACATATACGTCCCTTACGTTAGACGCATTGGCGCTGTAAACCAGCGCAGAATAGGGATCATATACAGGGAACATATTTGGAGAATCTGTCTCCACCAGTACAAGATCTGCTTCCTTTCCGGGTTCAATAGACCCTGCTTTATCTTCCAGTCCCAACACCCTGGCTCCCTGACAGGTTGCCATGGAAACAATGTCCTTTGCAGGCATGGCGCTTCGGTCCCGACTGCTGTTTTTCTGAAATCCGGCGCACAGGCGCATCTGTGTAAAGAGATCCAGGGTATTTCCGCTGGCCGGGCCATCTGTTCCAAGGCCTACGGGAACACCTGCCTTTAACAGCTTGAGCACAGGGGCTACTCCCTTGGCTGCCTTTGCATTAGAACCGATACAATGGCATACCCCGCTTCCTCTCTGCTTTAAAATTTCCATATCGCGGTCTGTCAGATGGATGCAGTGAGCCGCTGCCGTATGGCCGGAAAGAACCTCCAGCTGATCCAGATATTCAACAGGCGTGCAGCCTCTGGTTTCTGCCAGCCAGGCCATCTCATAGTCCATTTCTGCCGCGTGAAGAGTAAATGGCACCTGATTGGCAATATCCAGCCTCCAGGATTCTTTCAGCGTTTCCGGACTGCAGGTGTTGGTGGCATGAGGCGCTGCGCAGCCGCTGATACGGGGATGCTCCCTGTATGCCTCTATCAGCTCCCTTGCCATACCCAGAGCCTCATCTGCACCGGAAGCATCGCATCCGCCTTCATCCATCACCGTCTGTCCGGCAATTCCCCGGATTCCGGTCTGGTCCATAACCTGAGCCACTGCAGCTTCAAAATAGTACATATCCATTACAGAGGTAACGCCGGACAGCAAAAGCTCACAGATGGCATAACGGCTGGAAAGCGCCGCCATCCTCCGGTTCATGGCCTTCTGCTCCATGGGAAGAAGAAAAACGCGCAGCCGGTCCTTACAGTCGTCTCCCAGTCCCCGGAAGGGAACCATTCCCAGATGACAGTGGGTATTGACCATACCGGGCATAAGGATTCCTCTGTTCCCATCTCTGATCTGCCAGCCTGCTGCCCCTAATTCCTCTGCTGTTTCCTTCAGGGCAGAAGAAGGGCCTGTTTCCAGAATCTTTGTACCTTCTATTTTTACATAGCCGTCCGGGAACACATCCATCCGTGGGTTCATCGTGACGACAATGGAGTTTGTAATTATGGTTTTCATCTTTATACCTCAATAAGCGCTACCCGTTTCTGGGTTTTTACATCCAACAGTCCTCTGTCTGTAAGCTTTAATGCCGGAGAAACGGGAAGAGCCAGCGTCGACATGGACATGATTTCATTATTATTCTTATATCCCAGAAAGGCCATGGCTTTTCTTACCTGTCCAAGCTCACCAGAAAGCTTCTCTATAGGACCTTCATTTATAATTCCTGCCACATTCAGCCGTACCTGTCCCAGACAGCTGCCGCCGGAAAAAACGCAGTATCCCCCTTCCAGCTCTAAAACGCGCTTCTGAGCCAGAAGCATATCCTCAGGATCGGTTCCAAGAACCAGCAGATTGTGGCTGTCATGGCTCCAGGTTGTGGCTGCCGCCCCCTTCTTTGTAAATGCTCCTTCCACAAGGCCGCAGCCCACGTTTCCGTTTTTTCCATGGCGCTCATAGAGAACCGCCAGGCTCAGTCCTGTCTCCTGCCAGCAGACAATCCCATCTTTCACCGGAAGCTGCCGTTTCACCTGTCTGGTAGCTGTACCAAATGTATCAATCTGCATCACATTGGCAGTAACCCAACCGGAATTCACCGGTGCTCTTAAAATAAAATCCTCCAAAACAGCCGGCCTGCAGTGAACGGAATGATAGAAATGATCCGGGAAGTTCTTTTCTTCTATGGCGCCGCGGTGAAAATCCCCCTGTCTCCAGGCCAGCTTTCCCTCTTTTACTACGGCTTCCGGCTCCATAGTGTTAAAATCCTTAAGAAAGATAAAATCAGCCAGCTTTCCTGGTCCGATCATTCCCCTGTCATCCAGATGCATTCTTCTGGCCGGCGTATAGGTGGCACAGTAAATTGCCTTTTCCAGCGGCATTCCTGCCAGAACAGCCGTCTGCACAATCTGGTTCAGATGCCCCTTTAAAAGCTGGTCCGGCATCACATCATCCGTTACAAGAGCCACATTTTCATACAGATTATAACGGTTCAGAGTTTCCACTACCTCAGGCGTCAGGGATTTTCTCTGCAGCTCCAGAAACATCCCAAGATCTGTTTTTTCCAGAACAGCTTCCGGAGTCTGCTGGGTATGGTCCGCGTCAATGCCTTCATAAATAAAACGGTTAAGTTCAGCGCCGGTAAGTCTGGGACAGTGTCCTTCCAGACGGATCTCCCTTCCTCTCTTTGCGCGGCACAGACGAACCATACGGCGAATTGGCGTATCTCTGTCATCTTCCGGAGCCAACTGCTTAAAATTCATCACCTCTCCCAGACAAAGGGTATCCGCATCTTCCAAAAGAACGGCTGCATCCTCCGGCGTAATCGTGGCTCCCGGTGTTTCCAGATCTATATCTGTAGCCGGAACACTGGAAGGAATGGCCCAGAAGATATCCATTTCTGTTTTCTGTGCCTGAAACGCTGCAATTCCCTCCATACCAAACACATTGGCAATCTCATGGGCATCTGCCACTACAGTCGTAGTGCCGTGAGACAGCGCCAAAGGCCCAAAACGGGACGGGCAGGTCATAGAGCTTTCTATGTGCATATGGATATCGATCAGACCCGGAATCATATAACGCCCCCGTGCATCGTAGGAGGGAACTTCTTCAGAATAAAATCCCGTATTAACAGGAAGGACGGCATAAAAACGGCCGTCCTTTACAGCTGCATCCCGGAGTTCAAAACACTGACGGAAGGTCTGATATACATTGACATTTCTTATAATATAATCCGGGGACATAATTTCAGCTCCTTTAGTTATTGATTACCCTGTTCCACTGATCAATCCACTGGTTTAAAAGAGGATTGACAAATCCATAGTCCAGAACCTTTGCATTTTCCGCCGCAGAACCATAGGTCATGTGTTCGGATTCTTCTTCTGTAAAAGTCACATTTTTATTGGTAGGAGCTTCATTTAAAGCTTTTCCTGTCTTGGACTGGAGCTCTGCGCTTAAACGGTAATTCAAATACTCGTAAGCCAGCTCCTTATTCTGACAGTTCTTCGTGATGCTGATGGTATTGAAATTCGCATAGGTTCCATCCGGAGTTACATATACCAGATCAGGATTTGCAGCCTGAATGGTCGGCACGCCAAAATCACCAACTACAGCCGCTGCCACTTCCCCGGAAGTAAACATATTAATCAGATCAGAGGATTTTGTATATGTTTTTACCAGATTTGGCTTTAACTCCTCCAGAGCCCCAAAAGCTGCCTCACCCTTATCGGTCTTAATATCAACCCCTGCATGATCGCTGGCCATATATACCATAGCAGGACCAAAGGTAGTAGTAATCTCCGGAATGGACACCATACCTGCCAGCTCCGGCTTCCACAGATCATCAAAGCCTGTGATTTCAAAGCCGACAGCTTCCGGATTATACATGATTCCGATGCTGTTGATGGTATAGGGAACACCCTGACCGTTTTCTGCCAGCGTTTTTGCCGCTGCAATCAGGTCGGAAGCGTGTTCGATCTTACTTAAATCGATCGTCTCAAACAGACCTTCCTCTGCACCTTTGGCTGCCATAGCCTGAGACAGCTCGATTACATCAATGGAGGTTTCGCTGTCTGCCTTCAGCTTGGTATATCTGTCATTGGTTCCTCCGGTTTCTGTGACGATCTGACAGTTAAACTGTTCCTCAAAGGGCGCATACACCTCTTCCGCTGAAATATCCTCGCTCAGACCGTAGGTGGACAGAACCAGCTTCTGCTTTCCTCCTGCCTGTGCATTTTCTCCCTCTGCTGCTCCTGAACAGGCGGTTACTGCCATGGCTGCAGCGCAGACTGCTGCTGCTAATACTCTCTTTTTCATTTTTTCGTCTCCTTATATGATTATTTCAATTTTCAGTTCTTTTCTTACCGCCGTACCAGTACCAGCTTATCCTCCGGAAGATACAGCCGAATCTGATCCCCTTCTGAATAAACGCATTCCGTATTCATATTGACCTTAAGAACACCTGCTGCTGTTTCTACCTCATACTGATAGCTCTTTCCAAGAAAGGTACGAACGCCGATTCTTCCGGCAATTACATTTTCCCGCTGATCCGGCGCTGCAATACGGATATCATCCGGACGGATGGTTCCCGTAAATTCTCCCTCCGGACACTCCATAAAGGACCGGAACCGGCTCTGATCCCCTGCCTGATAAAGACCGTCTCCGCATTTTTCCAGATTCAGAAAATTTTCAAAACCAATAAACCGGGCTACAAATTCTGTGGCAGGCTGTCTGTAAATCTGCTCCGGCGTATCATACTGTTCGATGACTCCCCCGTTCATAACTGCCACCTTATCGGAAATGGAGAAGCACTCCTCCTGATCATGGGTAACAAACAATGTGGTAATTCCCAGTTTTTTCTGCAGCCGTTTGATTTCTATCCTCATGCTGATGCGCAGCTTAGCGTCAAGGTTACTTAAAGGCTCATCTAACAGAAGAAGCTTTGGTTCAATCACCAACGCCCTTGCAAGAGCAACTCTCTGTCTTTGTCCGCCGGACATTTCTCTGGGAAAACGACCGGAAAGCTCCGTCAGACCACAGATTTCCAGAATTTCCTTTACCTTGCTGTCAATCCGAGCCTTATCCATCTTTCGGGTACGCAGTCCAAAAGCTACATTATCATACACAGTCAGATGAGGAAACAGGGCATAGCTCTGAAACACGATTCCGAAATTCCGTTTGTGTACCGGAACCTTTGTCATATCTGCCCCGTCCAGTGTAAAGGTTCCTTCACCCGGTTCAATAAACCCGGCTACTACCCGGAGAGTGGTGGTTTTTCCGCAGCCGCTGGGGCCAAGGAGGGATACCAGCTCGCCCTTTTCCACAGACAGGTCCAGTCCCTTTAAGATCTGTTTTTTCTTATCATAGCTGACGCCGATTTTCTCCAATGTCATAAATGCCATTTTCTTATCCTCCTATTTTGCCAGTGAAGCAATTCCCAGGGTCCGGTCCACAATCACCATAATCAGTACAGTCGCTGCCATTAAAAGTACAGAAACAGCGGACACCGTAGGGTCATAATTATATTCAATGTAATTCATCAGTGTTGCCGGGAAGGTGCTGACGCCGGGACCTGTTAAAAACATGGATACCGGAATGTTGTTAAATGAATTGATGAAGGCCAGCATAAAGGCAGATGAAATACCGGAGGTCACATTTGGAAGAACCACCTTAAAAAATGCCGCTCCCTTAGGACATCCCAGACTCCATGCTGCTTCTTCTATGGAAAAATCAAACTGCTCCATGGCAGAGCCTACTACCCGGATCACATAAGGCAGGGTGACCAGAAAGTGACCTGCCAGAAGACTTGCCATCACCGGAAGACGGAAGGTCAGAATCAGGAACTGATACAAAATAAAGCCGACTACAATTCCCGGCACAATGGTTGGAGATAAAAACACGGAACGCAGCAGCTGTTTTCCCCGGATTCCTGACCGGGCCAGAGCGTAAGCTGCCGGAACTCCAACCAAAAGAGCGATAAAGGTTGCCAGAAATGCCACTTCCAGGCTGGTCAGGAAGGAACGGCGGAAGGATTTTAAGGTGAATACATTTCCAAACCATTTCAGGGAAAAGGAATCAATGGGAAAGGTAATGGCGCTTCCCCCTCCAAAAGCCGTAACCGTAATAATCACCAGAGGGATCATCAAAAACAAAAATACTAAGGCTGCGTAAATGGTCAGCCAACGGTTCTTTTTCATTGGTTTCCTCCTCTTTTATCCAGTCTTGACGCCAGAGCATTAAAGCCCCGGATTACCACAAGCGTAATTACGATCATAATCAATGCTACCGCAGAAGCTCCGTTCCAGTCGCCTACGGACATGGCTCTCTGATAGATCAGAGTTGCCAGAACCATATTGCTGTTTC
>CAUCBQ010000030.1 GCA_958441075.1 uncultured Clostridiaceae bacterium
AAAGTTGATTCTTATTCAAGATTACTTAGCTTGGCTAATGTTATCTTAAACCGTCCCTCCAGAAACTTTCGTTTCTGTCGGTCGCGTTCGATTTGCTGATACCCGCAAGCGGCTCTCATCAAATCTTTATTCGCACATTTACTTGGTTTTTGTTCTGAATTTTCTCAAATCCTAAGGTCTAAACCGAACCTTTTGAATTGTTAGAATTTTCAGGGTTTTACATACTGTTTAATCTTCAATTTTCAAGGATCTTTGCTGTCGCGTGACTTTTCATCTGCAACGGTTATTTATTATAACCGATCGCTTTTGTTTTGTCAACAACTTTTTAAATTTATTTTTTTATTTTTTCAAACATTCTTGCGCTCTCTCAGGCGCGAGATATATAATATCAAACTTATCTTCATATGTCAACAACTTTTTTAATTTTTTTATTTTAATTGTAACAGTTCAGCCATGCATCTTCTTGCCCGCTGTAAGCGTGCAAGAAGCGTCGGGGTTTCTTACCAATTTGTGTATGCAAAATCGAATATTTAGACAATTTCAGGCTTCCGAAGAAGCCTGAACCATCCATTCTTAAAGCATTTATAAAAGGTATTTCTTTATATATCTTCCCGTATAAGATACCGGGCTTTCTGATACTTCTTCCGGTGTACCTTTCGCAATCACCGTGCCACCCTTATCTCCGCCCTCGGGGCCAATATCTATTATATAATCTGCGGTCTTGATCACATCCAGATTGTGTTCAATCACAACCACCGTATTCCCCCCGTCTGAAAGCCTGCGAAGAATTTCGATCAGCTTATGGACGTCGGCAAAGTGAAGTCCCGTGGTAGGCTCGTCAAGAATGTATATCGTTTTTCCTGTTCCCCGCTTGGAAAGCTCTGCAGCCAGCTTAATTCTCTGCGCCTCGCCTCCTGAAAGCTCTGTAGAAGGCTGTCCCAGCCTTATATATCCCAGACCCACATCATAAAGTGTCTGTATCTTTCTGGTAATAGACGGGACATTTTCAAAGAAAGCAAGAGCGTCCTCTACTGTCATATCCAATACGTCATAAATATTCTTTCCCTTATACTTTACCTCCAGCGTCTCCCGGTTATACCGCTTTCCGCCGCAAACCTCACAGGGCACATATACATCTGGAAGAAAATGCATCTCAATCTTGATGATTCCATCTCCGGAGCAGGCCTCGCAGCGTCCTCCCTTTACATTAAAACTGAAACGTCCTTTACTGTAGCCCTTGGCTTTGGCATCACTGGTAGATGCAAACAGATCACGAATCAGATCAAATACTCCTGTATAGGTAGCAGGATTGGATCTGGGTGTGCGGCCAATTGGAGACTGGTCAATCGCAATAATCTTGTCCAGCTGTTCCGTACCGTCGATGCACTTATGCTTTCCCGGTATGGTCCTGGCCCGATTCAGCTTCTTTGCCAGAGCTTTATACAAAATTTCATTTACAAGGGAACTCTTTCCAGAGCCAGATACGCCAGTAACACAGGTCATCACTCCCAACGGGAAGGATACATCAATATTTT
Source organism: uncultured Clostridiaceae bacterium (assembly GCA_958441075.1). Lineage (GTDB taxonomy): Bacteria > Bacillota > Clostridia > Lachnospirales > Lachnospiraceae > Enterocloster. The sequence goes on from CAUCBQ010000030.1 coordinate 1,536, forward strand.
TGAGGTTATTCTCTGCCGCTTTGCGTACTGTAATCCAGCCTGTAGGCGTTCTGCGTTCTGCCGGTACAGGAATCCGGATTCGCCCGCTTAAATAGGCACCTGTAACAGAGTCCGGATTCGCCATAATTTCCTCTGCCGTACCCACTGCTACGATCTGTCCCCCACGTTCCCCAGCCCGTGGGCCGATATCCACAATGCAGTCTGCTGCCCGCATGGTATCCTCGTCATGTTCCACCACCAGAACACTGTTGCCCAGATCCCTCAGATGCAGCAGAGTCTTTAAGAGCTTGTCATTGTCCCTCTGATGAAGGCCAATGCTTGGCTCATCCAGAATATAGGCCACGCCTACCAGCCCCGAACCGATCTGAGTCGCAAGGCGGATGCGCTGGGCTTCTCCTCCGGATAAAGTACCTGTCGCCCTCGAAAGAGACAGATAATCCAGCCCCACATCAATCAGGAAGCTGATTCTGGCCCGGATTTCCTTTAAAATAGACGCTCCGATAGTCTGCTGCATAGGCGTCAGCTTCAAATCATCCATAAATTCCTTAAACTTCACAATGGACATATTCGTAGCTTCATAGATATTCTTATCACCTACGGTCACAGCCAGAGACTCTTTTTTAAGCCTCTGTCCCCGACACACTGGACAGGGCGTAATGCGCATATAAGTTTCATACTCTGCCTTGGATGCTTCAGAAAAAGTTTCTTTATAGCGGCGGCTTACATTTTCAATCAGGCCCTCAAAGGCTACGTCATAGACGCCTTCCCCCCTCTGGCTCTTATATCGCACCTTTACCTCATGTCCCCCTGTACCGTACAGAAGGATATCGTGAATCTCCTTCGGATATGCCTCAAAAGGAGTATCCAGATCAAAGTGATACTCTTTTGCCAGAGCATCCAGAATTGCACGGGTAAAGCTTCCCTTATCCGTACAGGACTGCCAGCCCAGAACCACGATCGCACCCTGATTAATGGAAAGGGACGGATCTGGAATCATCAGATCTTCGTCAAATTCCATCTTATATCCCAATCCAAAACACTCAGGGCAGGCTCCGAAAGGATTATTAAAGGAAAAGCTTCTTGGTTCTACCTCATCAATACTGATATTGCAGTCCGGACAGGAAAAGCTCTGACTGAAATTAACCGGCTCCCCGCCAATCACATCTACAGTCATCAGGCCGCCGCTTAAGGCCATAACTGTCTCGATGGAATCCGTCAGACGGTTTTCAATCCCCTCTTTCACCACCAGACGGTCTACTACAATCTCTATACTGTGTTTAATATTCTTTTCAAGACGGATTTCCTCAGACAGCTCGTAAAGATTTCCATCAATCCGAACTCGCATATAACCGCTTTTTCTGGCCTGATCAAGAACCTTTACATGCTCTCCCTTACGCCCCCGGACCACGGGAGCCAAAAGCTGAATTCTGGTACGCTCCGGCATAGCCATAATCTGGTCTACCATCTGATCAATGGTCTGCTTATGGATCTCCCTGCCGCACCTGGGACAATGAGGGATTCCAACTCTGGCATAGAGAAGCCTCATATAATCATAAATCTCGGTTACTGTTCCCACTGTAGAACGCGGATTTCGATTGGTGGATTTCTGGTCAATGGAAATAGCGGGAGACAATCCTTCAATACTCTCCACATCCGGTTTTTCCATCTGCCCCAAAAACTGACGGGCATAGGAAGACAACGATTCCATATAACGCCTCTGCCCTTCTGCATAAATCGTATCAAAGGCCAGTGAGGATTTGCCCGAACCTGAAAGACCTGTCAAAACCACCAGCTCATCTCTGGGGATATCCACGGAAACATGCTTCAGATTGTGTTCGCTGGCTCCCCGGATCTTAATATATTGCTTTGCCATGGCATAAACTCCTAATCAGTTTGATAGTACCAGTATATCATATCTGAACCCATTTTTCAAACATTTGTTCGATTTTACAAAAATAGAGATTCCTATCTGCAAAAGTTTTCTCTTCCCCGGAAAACCTCACACATAATTCCGGCCCCCAGACGAAATCCGTCGCAGAAGGTCTGACTCTTTTCTATATAAGTCAGCTCCAGATAGTGTTCTAAAAGCGCATCAAAGCTCCTGCGGCTTTCATCATCAAGCTTTTGGGAAAATGCCTCAATCTCCTGTACCGACTGTCTGCAAAGCCGGTCATACTCCTCGTTTCCCTGAATCTGATTCTCTGCCGGAACAAGATCCCCTGTATACAGCTGCTCCAAAATACTGCTCATTTCTCTTACCTTCCTTTCTTATCCAGTACACACGTTCGGATATTTCATCATAACACAGCCCCGGAGCAAATGCAATCGAACAAAACCTTACGATTTCACCTGTTCCGGGGCTGCGCTTATCCTTTACTCTGCCTGTTCCGGGGCCTTTTCCCCATCCGAATCCTTTTCTTCAAAAATCTCCATAAATTCCTCTCCTGTGATAGTTTCCTTATCCAGAAGATAGGATGCAATCTCATGGAGTTTTTTCTCATTTTCCTTTAAAATACGGATTGCCTTTTCATGCTGTTCCCGTACAATCTCAACTACCTTTTCATCAATCCGTTTAGCCGTTTCCGGAGAGCACATCAACGAAGTGTCTCCTCCCAGATACTGATTGTTTACCGTTTCCATGGCAACCATATCAAATTCATCTGTCATGCCGTACCGGGTTACCATAGCTCTTGCAAGCTTGGTTGCCTGTTCAATATCATTGGAAGCTCCGGTGGTAACAGAGTGGAAAATCACTTCCTCTGCCGCCCGTCCTCCTGTGAAGGTGGCAATCTTATTTAATGCCTCATCCCGGCTCATAAGATACCGTTCCCCCTGATCCACCTGCATGGTATAGCCAAGTGCTCCTGAGGTCCTTGGAATAATGGTAATCTTCTGTACCGGAGCGCTGTGGCTCTGACAGGCCGCTACCAGAGCATGGCCCACCTCATGGTACGCTACAATCCGGCGCTCATCCGGCGGGATCACTGCATTTTTCTTCTGGTAGCCTGCGATAACAGTTTCCACGCTCTCCTGAAGATCCTCCTGACATACCGCATTCCTTCCAAAACGCACCGCCCGCAGAGCAGCCTCGTTGACAATATTGGCAAGCTCCGCACCGCTGGCTCCTGCAGTAGCCCTGGCAATGGCATTATAATCCACATCATCCGACATCTTGACCTTCTGCCCATGTACCTTTAAAATTGCCTCTCTTCCCTTTAAATCAGGAAGCTCCACCGGTACCCGGCGGTCAAAACGCCCCGGACGAAGAAGAGCAGGGTCCAAAGATTCCGGACGGTTGGTTGCTGCAAGAATTACCACACCCTTCTTTCCGTCAAAACCGTCCATCTCCGTCAGCAGCTGATTCAGCGTCTGTTCTCTTTCATCATTCCCGCTCATCCCGCCGCCGTCGCGCTTCTTTCCGATGGTATCAATCTCATCAATAAATACGATACAGGGCGCTTTTTCATTGGCCTGTTTAAAAAGATCTCTTACCTTGGCTGCACCCATACCCACAAACATCTCTACAAATTCCGAACCGGAAATAGAGAAAAAGGGAACGTGGGCTTCACCTGCCACAGCCTTTGCAAGAAGGGTCTTTCCCGTTCCGGGAGGTCCCACCAGAAGAGCTCCCTTGGGCAGATTCGCGCCAATATCTGCATATTTTTCCGGATTATGAAGAAAATCCACAATCTCCTTTAAGGCATCCTTAGCCTCTTCCTCACCTGCCACATCCCGAAACGTAACGCCTGTTTCATTTTCTCCGTAAATCTTTGCATTGGACTTGCCAAAGGTCATGGCATTTCCTCCGCCCATACGTTTTGCCATCATACGCGCCATAATCTGACCGATCACCACAAACATCAAAATCGGAAAAATCCATGACATAAGGAAATTAACCAGAGGGGACTCCTTGTGAGGAATCTCCTTTGTATAAACCTCCACTCCTGCGGCCGAAAGCTTGGCTTCCAGTTCATCCTCTGTCACCATGTTGCCCGTCTTGTAGGTAATGGCAGACCACTGGGGCCTGGCCCCTTCCTCCGGTTTTAAAGAATAGACAATCTCCGTATTATCGCTGCTTACATATGCCTCCTTTATGTTCCCCGCATCCAGCTGAGCTGCAAACTCACTGAAGGGAACCTCCATGGAACGCTCCATTATAGAAGGAAACACAAGCGCATTTAAAACCATCACCACCAGAAGGACAACGATGTAATAATACAGAAATGGCTTTTTACTGCCGCCGTCATTATTTTTCACACCCATACAAGTTCTTCCTTTCCCAGACCGGCTGTGCATATTTTTACTGCCGCCGCTGTATATAGCTAAGATAATACCAATTTTACCTTTTATCAATAGACTTTATCAAATATTCCTTTAATTTATCAGAATTTAATCAAAAATCCTCCAGTCTGGCAGATAAAACGCCAGCGCTGAAGGATTGTATTTTACAGCACCTTGCTTAAAAAGCTCTTTAAACGCTCATTTTTCGGATTCGTAAAGAATTCCTCAGGAGCTGCTTCTTCCATAATATAACCGCCGTCCATAAACAGAACCCGGGTGGCTACCTCTCTGGCAAATCCCATCTCATGAGTTACGACCACCATGGTCATCTTCTGCTCTGCCAGATCACGCATAACATTCAGCACCTCTCCTACCATCTCCGGATCAAGGGCAGAGGTGGGCTCATCAAAGAGCATCACATCCGGCTTCATACAGAGGGCTCTCACAATCGCGATCCTCTGCTTCTGTCCTCCGGAAAGCTGGCTGGGGTATGCATGAGCACGGTCAGCCAGTCCCACACGCTCCAGAAGCCGCATTGCTTCCTTTTCCGCTTCCTCCTGGCTGATTCCCTGAAGCTTTACAGGACCGATGGTGAGGTTTTTCATAATATCCATATGTGGAAACAGATTAAACTGCTGGAATACCATTCCCATCTTCTGGCGGTGCTTGTCAATATCTGTCTTGGGGTCTGTAATGTCCGTTCCTTCAAAGAAAATATGTCCTCTGGTCGGTTCCTCCAGACGGTTTAAGCACCGCAGAAAGGTACTTTTTCCCGAGCCGGAAGGTCCGATCACAAAAACCACATCACCTTTGTTGATATCTACCGTGATGTCCTTTAATACATCAATCGCTCCAAAGCTTTTTCCAAGGCCCTGAACACGGATCAGCGCTTCTTCTTTATTATTACCGCTCATTCTGACGCAGCCTCCTTTCCAGAATCTGGATCAGTTTTGTAAAGATCAATACAATTGTAAGGTACACCAGCGCCACTGCAATCAACGGCATAAAAGCGCTGTAGGTTCTGCTTCGTATGATATCGCCGCCCTTGGTAAGATCCTGAATAGCAATATATCCGGAAACAGAGGTTTCCTTTAACAGAGAAATGAACTCATTGCACAGAGTCGGCAGCACTACCTTAAACGCCTGGGGCATAATGATATAGCGCATGGTCTGAAAATAATTAAAGCCAAGGCTCCTGCCCGCCTCCATCTGTCCGGGGTCAATAGACATGATACCGCTTCTGAAAATCTCAGCTACATAGGCGCCGGAGTTAATTCCAAAGGCCATAATTGCCACGATTACCTTGTCAATACGGGCGCTGCCGAATACCACAAAATAGATAATCAAAAGCTGTACTACAACCGGAGTTCCCCGGATTACGGTCAGATAAATCTGACAGATCACATTGAGGATTTTTAGCTTTCCTGTTTTGTCATGGGTAGAGCGGATCATACCTACAATGAAGCCCAGCACAATACCCATCAGGCAGGCAAAGCAGGTAATAATCAGCGTAGTCTGCAAACCATCTGTAATATAGCGCCACCGGTCCTCAGATATAAAGTTTAAATAAAATGCATTTGTAAAATTTTCCCACATTCCACTTATTCCTTTCTTTTTCGAATGTGTAAGCCAGAACAGCTTCCGTTCCGGAATCTGTCTCACCTCTGCTTGCCGCCCTCTGTAATGAGATACAGCAGATATCAGACAGGCTCCGGAAAAGGCCCGGCCCGCACCTGGCGGACCGGACATTGATTCTTATTCTGCTGTAATGTATTTTGCTACGATTTCATCCAGAACGCCCTCGGATTTTAACTCGGCAAGCGCGCTGTTGATCTTTTCAAGAAGCTCTGTGTTTCCCTTCTTGACAGCGATAGCATACTCTTCCTCTGTAAAGGCCTCGTCTAACATCTTGATGCCCTCTGTCTGGGCTACGAAGGTCTTTGCAGGCTCGCCGTCGATTACTACCGCGTCAATCTTGCCCTGGCTTAATGCCTGAACAGCCTCAAAGCCCTTGTTGTAGCGCTCCACGGTGGTTCCCTCTGCCTCCAGATCGGAAACGTAGATATCGCCGGTGGTTCCCAGCTGAACGCCTACTACTACGCCCTTTAAATCATCCGGGCCTGCGATGGCGCTGTCCTCTTTTACAATAATCATCTGAGACGCCTTTGCATATGTATCGGAGAAATCCACGGATACCTTTCTGTCCTCTGTTACAGTCATGCCGGCCAGGCCCATATCAGCCTTTCCGGAGGTGATCTCAGGAATGATGGAATCAAAGGCTACGTCCTCGATCTCCAGTTCCATTCCCATCTTCTCTGCAATTGCCTGTGCGATCTCTACGTCAATACCTACGATTTCGCCGCCGTCATGGTACTCATAGGGCGGGAACTCTGCGTTGGTAGACATAACCAGAACGCCGCCTGCTGCCTCTGTCTCAGCCTCTGCCGCTGTGGTCTCTTCTTTCTCTGCGCTCTCTGCCTTGGTATCCTCTGCCTTTGCCTCAGTCTCTGCCTTGGCTGCTGTGGTCTCTTTTGCAGAACCGCCACAGGCAGTTAAAGATGCTGCCATTAAAGCTGCCGTAAGTGCAAGTACATATTTTTTCATAATGCTCTCTCCTCTTTCTGCTTTGCTTAATCATGCATATAAATGCATAAATATGAAATCAGTAACGTTTTATATTATAATCGCTTTTTTTATTTTCGCAAGGGGTAATTTCAGATTCTCCTCATTTTGTCCTGTTTTTACTGTAAAATGCCTCTCTGTGCCGCCTGAATCAGATGCTTTGCCAGTACAGCAGTCGTTACCGCCCCAACCCCTCCCGGTACGGGCGTAAGTCTTACTCTGCGGTTTTCCAGAGAAGCCTGATTCACATCACCGCAAAGCCTTCCATTTTCATCCACATTGATGCCGACATCAATCAGGACGGCATCATCACAGATCCAGCTTTCATCCACCATTGCTGCTTTTCCCGCCGCAGCTACCAATATCTCGGCCTGACGGCAGATCTCCGGCAAATCCGCGGTACGGGTATGGCAGATGGTCACAGTTGCATTTTCCCTGAGAAGCAGCATGGAAAGCGGCTTTCCGATCACCATGCTCCGGCCTATGACTACCGCACGCTTTCCTTCTATAGAGATACTATTGGCTTTCAATACTTCTATCACTGCCTCTGCCGTACAGGGTGCAAAGCCTGTAGGATCTCCTGAGAACACTTTTGCAATATTTACCGGTGAAATACCGTCCAGATCCTTTTCAGGATCAATCATGGACTCAATATCCCTCTCCCGTATCTGCTTTGGAAGAGGGCGAAGGAGCAGAATCCCCGTGATATCCGGAGCATCATTGATTTTTCGGAACTCCTTTTTAAAATCTCCATCTGAAATATCTCCCGGAAATACAAAGGTCTCTACTCCCAGTCCAAAGGCCTCCATCTTTTTTACCGCACTTCTTTCATAGGACATATCATCCGGCTTTTCTCCCACACGTATGATGGCCAGTCTGGGGATCATCCCCTGAAGCTGTCTTAATTTTTCCTCAACCTGCTCCCTGATGGCGGCAGAAACAGGAGCACCCTTTAATAATTCCATTTTCCATTCCTCCTCACGGCTTATATGTCTGTGTCGTCAGCCCCGTAGCTGCTTTACTATTTTTTCATAGATCAGATCTGCAAAGGCTGTTCCCTCCTGTGTCAGGCGCTCTGCTTCCTTATTCAGCTCCTCTGCTCTCCTGCGGTCTTTCATAGAACGGGTATTAATATATACGTTCATCACAGCCCCCAAAATGGCAGTGCGGGCAAACTGCACGCCTACACCCACATCACTGACCGCCATAACGCTTCCCTTATCCGACAGTTCTTTTAAAATTCCCAGCATTTCCACTGCCTTTTCCATAATCTCCAGGGGTACATAGCTGGCCTGTATAAGCCGTTCCTCCATGACCCTTTCTTTATATGCCTTCTCTTCCTCTGTGGATGAAGGAAGGCGGTAGCATTCTGCCAGGGGGGCAAAAACCTCTGCATCCCTGTCTGCCAGAATCAAAAATTCCCTCTGAAGAATTTTCAGCCGGCTTTCGTATTCCAGCATATCATGCTCCGCCTGTGCATATTTTTTCTTTCCCAGGGTCAGGTGAACTACCATCTGTCCCAGACTGTCTCCCAATGCCCCTGCAAGGGCGGAGGCGCCTCCGCCTCCCGGTATGGGGGCTTTGGATGATAATATCTCCAGATAATCTTTAATCTGTGCTTCTGCTGTCATGGTTATCTGCATCCTTTCTCTCTGTAGCTGTATTTTAGCCTTAATTCTGCCCATCATCATACCACGGTTTACGGCTCTGCCACAAGGGCTTTTATGCTTAACATACCCGCTTCAAACAGCAGCGTCTCCTAAAAGCCCTCTTCTCAGTGTATCCACAACAGCTTTTGCCGAACGTTCCCCAACCGGCAGCGTTAATCCCCTTTCATGAATATGCTCCAGATAATGGGCATCTGAATTGCTGATAATGCGGCAGCCCTCCAGATAAGGATGCTCTCTTTTCAGAGAATGAAGCCTCCCCATATCCTTCAGCTCTGCGGTCCGAAAGGAACTATCGGGAGGAATAAATCCCAGATTAGCAATCAGGCTGTTGGAATTTTTATCAATATGGGCCGGAAACATGACGCCTCCATAGGAAACTGCCTTTTCCCAAAGTCCTTCAAAGGACAAATCCACGGCATTGATCAGCAGATAACGTTCTTCCCCGCAGACGGAATCATTTTCATCGTAAATCTGTTGTTTTCCAAAGATTTCCGGACGATTTTCCACCTTAATGAGATGGTTGTATACAAAACGGTCAAAATTCATAGCCTGCCCAAGCTCAGGAAACAAACAGACTGCATGGACTTCTTCTGAAGTAGTCAGCTCCATGCCCGGAATCCCGATAATTCCATATTTTTTAGCCGCAGCCAGAAAAGCAGGGCAGTTTTTACAGCTGTTGTGATCTGTGAGAGCCACTGCATCCAGCCCCTTAAGCACCGCCATTCCCACAATATTCGCCGGCGTCATATCATCATCTCCGCAGGGTGACAGGCAGGAATGGATGTGAAGATCATATGCCAGCTCTGTCATTTTAACAGCTCCTTTACAGCCAGAGCTGTCTCAAATACAGGCTCTTCTGTTCTCAGCACCGTGATTCCCTGAAGGGAGGCTTTCTTTACAGCAGCCTCATCCAGCGCAGCTCCCTCTGCCAGAATCACACAGGCCGCATCCGCAAGAGCTGCCACTGCCAGCGTATTTAAGTTTCCCATTACCGTAACCCAGGCGCAGCCTGCCGGAGCCCGTCCCATGGCAATGCTTAAAAGGTCACAGCAAAAGGGCTTTGTAACATCCCTGTCTGTATCGTCTCCTATATTGATCTCCTGAAAGATCTTTCTGTCAATCAGCTCCTGTACAGTCATTCTTCTTCCCCCTCTTCCCGACTGTCAAGTGAGGACATCTCATCTGAAATCCTCCGTATGCACTCTTTTAATGTATTTAAGGTATCCTGGCTGTTTTTATCCTTGCTGTGAAGATCATCCGCCAGTATGGCTACTTCTTCGGAAAGCCTGTGGAGATTTTCCCTCAGATAATATACGCAGTCTGTTTCACTGGCATCTCCCCTGACAATATCCTCTGCAAGAGCCTTACAGGTAGGCGCTCCGCAGGAGCCGCAGTCCAGTCCCGGAAATTTCTTTACCAGCCTTTCCACCTGATTCAGACGGAGAAAGCTTTCCATCATATTATTTCCCAAATTAAATACAGGCTCAAACTGAATCTGCGTGGTCCATTTCACCGCATCCAGTTCGCCGTCTTCTATATGGTTCCGGGCCACAGGCATATATTTTCGGAGCCGTTTCAGCTTCACCTCTGCCACATAGGGATTTTCCACTGTAAGCACGCCGCCCACACAGCCTCCGTTGCAGGCATTCAGCTCTACAAATTTCAGATTGGTAAACTTCTGGTCCTCCATATCCTCCAGCACACGGATCACATTTTCAATGCCGTCTGCTGCCAGATAATTTTCTGTAAAAAGGCCGCTTGCTTCCCCTCCGCTGTGCCCCCAGCTGATACCGATCTTTCCTGAGGTTCCAATAGAAGGGTAGTCTTCTCCTGCCACAGATTTCATAGCCGCCAGAAGTCTGGGATATACGTCCTTAATAGCAAGAACCTTATCCACCTGACTTTTTTCCGTACCAAGAGGCGCTCTCACATAAGTCACCTTTGAGGGACAGGGCGAGATAAACATAATGCCGATCTTCTCTCTGGGAAGCCCAGTCTTTTCCATAGCTCTCCTGGCTGCCAGAATAGCCGCCACCTCTACCGGAGGATTTAAGGGAAGCAGATGGGGAATCAGAGCGGGAAACCGCACCCGAATCAGCCGCACAACAGAAGGACAGGCCGTGCTGATTAAAGGAAGCTGCTCCTCGTGGTCGGAAATATACTGCCTGGTAGCTTCGCTGACCAGCTCTGCCGCTGCGCTGACTTCAAATACATCGTCAAAGCCCATATTTATGAGGGCATTTAACACAATATTGGTATCATCCAGATTATTAAACTGGCTGTACAGAGACGGCGCGGGAAGCGCTACCGTATACTCGTACTGCTTCATGGTATCCAGCTTATCATATGTAGCGTGTTTTGCGTGATGAGGGCAGACACGGATGCACTCTCCGCAGTCTATACAGAACTTTTTATTAATGCTTGCCTTTCCTGCGCGGACACGGATAGCCTCCGTAGGACAGCGCTTAATGCAGTTAATGCAGCCCTTGCACAAGGCCGGATCCAGCCGCACGGAATGATAGAATTTATCCATTCAAGCACCCCCTCAGATATATACCGCCATGGTGATCCTTGTTCCCTCTCCGATTCTGGTATCGATCTCCATCTGGTCTGAATATTTTTTCATATTGGGAAGGCCCATTCCCGCTCCAAAGCCCAGGGAACGGATCTCATCCGGCGCTGTAGAATACCCTGCCTGCATGGCCAGCTCCACATCCTTTATACCCGGTCCCCTGTCATCCAGGATCATATTGATCTTTTCCGGAGTAATCTCTACTGTGATCTCCCCGCCGTCTGCGTGGATCACCATATTAATCTCCCCCTCATACATGGCAATGGCTACCTTCCGGATAGCCTCCGGATTCACACCCATCTGCTTGAGCTTGCGCTTTACATCGCTGCTGGCCTCCCCCGCCCGGGTAAAATCATCTCCGGATATGGGATATTTTAAAATAATTGCTTCTTCCATAGAAATATTCCTTCCTGTTTTCCCTATACCTTCATAATTAGATAGCCCCGCTGTTAAGGCCCGCCTGATAAAGCATGCCGCAGGAAGAAAACATCCTGTGTCCGGTGGCAAGTATCACAAGCCCTCTCTCTTTTGCCATCTCAAGCATACTTTCATCCGGCTTTTTTCCTCTTACAAATATAATACACACAATATCAAGCATCTCCGCTGTACGGATCACCTGAGGATTGCACAGCCCCGTAAGCAGTACCGAATGATCCTTTGAAAAAGCCAGCACATCGCTCATCATATCAGAGCCGCAGGCAGATCTTACCTCCCGGTCCAAATACTCCTCTCCCGCCAGCACTCTGGCGCCCAGTACCTCCCTTACATCTCTCACTGTCATACGCATTCTCTCCTACCAGTTTTGTCTGTTCATTTACAGCTTACTGTCAGCATATCATTTATCCCTAATTCTTTCAATAAATATGTCTCTGTTTTTGCACATTTTACCCATAAATTTACGTAAAGTTTTTGACACTTTTTCCTTAACAGGTAGATTTTTTTGACTGTATGTGTTAGAATGTTAACACATTGCATAATGTACAATGACGAGGAGGTAAAAACGATGGCGTGCAAAAAACAGACGGTTCCCTTTCGGGGAACACCTGAGCAGGAGGCCGCGTTAAAGGCGGTAATCGCCGATCTTAAGGATCAGCCGGGCGCTCTCATGCCGGTGATGCAGAAGGCTCAGGAAATTTACGGATATCTTCCTATTGAAGTGCAGACCATAATCTCAGACGAGATGGAGGTTCCGCTGGAAAAGGTTTACGGCGTAGCGACCTTTTATGCACAGTTCGCCTTACAGCCCAAGGGACAGTACAAAATTTCTGTCTGTCTTGGAACAGCCTGCTATGTGAAGGGCTCCGGGGAAATCTTTCACAAGCTGGAAGAGCTTTTAGGCATTACCAACGGAGAATGTACACCGGACGGCAAATTCTCACTGGATTCCTGCCGGTGCGTGGGAGCCTGCGGACTGGCTCCTGTTATGATGATCAACGGAGAAGTATACGGCCGCCTTACACCCGATGACATTCCGGGTATTCTGGCCAAATATAACTAGCCTATGATGCCGGAAATTTCCTTAAACGTACTGGATGTAGCGGAAAATTCCACCCGTGCAGGTGCTTCTCTTGTAACCATCAGCATAAATGCAGATACAAAGGCAGACCTGCTGACCGTGCAGATTGCGGATAACGGCTGCGGCATGAGCGAAGAACAGCTCTCCCATGTAACAGATCCCTTTTATACTACCCGGACTACCCGGAAGGTGGGGCTGGGAGTTCCCTTTTTTAAAATGGCCGCCGAAAGCGCCGGAGGGAGCTTTTCCATCTGTTCTCAGATAGGTAAAGGCACGGAGGTAACTGCCGTATTCGGCTTATCCCACATTGACCGTATGCCTTTGGGCGACATAAACAGCACCATCCACAACCTGATCGTATACCATCCGGACACGGATTTCTGCTATACATATACATACAACGGAGCTTCCTTTATCCTGGATACCAGGCAGATGAGGGAGATCCTTGGCGGCATTCCCCTTGACACACCGGAAATATCCGCCTATATTTTGGAATTTCTAAAGGAAAATCAGAAGGAAACCGACGGCGGCGTTCTGCTGTGACCGCTGCCCCTTAGATAGAAGGAGGTTTATAACCCATGAAAACTCTTGCTGAATTACAGGCCATCCGCGAGCGGATGCAGAGCCAGGTAAACCTGCGCGCTGAAGACCATAACCATACCCGCGTGGTAGTAGGTATGGCTACCTGCGGAATCGCTGCAGGCGCCAGACCTGTTCTTAATACCTTTGCCCATGAGATCCAGTCCAAAGGCCTCACGGACCGGATCAGCGTAACTCAGACAGGCTGTATCGGACTGTGCCAGTATGAGCCCATTGTCGAGGTCATGGAACCCGGCAAAGATAAAATTACATATGTAAAAATGAACCCTGACAAGGCCTTAGAGGTAATTGAACGCCATCTGATAGGCGGTCATCCGGTTGAAAAATATACTATGGGTGCCGCAGGATTAAAATAAAGGAGGAGCTGTCTATGTATCGTTCACATGTGCTTGTCTGCGGCGGTACCGGATGTACCTCTTCCGGAAGCCCCCAGATTATGGATGCATTAAAAAATGAATTAAAACGCCAGGGACTGGAGGATGAGGTAGCGGTTGTAGAAACCGGCTGCCACGGTCTCTGTGCCCTGGGTCCTATTATGATTGTTTACCCGGATGCCACCTTTTACTCCATGGTACAGCCCGGAGACATCCCCGAGATTGTATCTGAACATCTGTTAAAGGGCCGCGTGGTGACCCGTCTTCTCTATCAGGAGACTGTAAGCCCTACCGGCGGCATCAAGGCTTTAAGCGACACGGACTTTTATAAAAAGCAGCACCGTATCGCCCTTCGCAACTGCGGTGTTATTGATCCTGAAAATATTGAAGAATACATCGGAACCGGCGGCTATCAGGCTCTGGGCAAGGTCCTCACCGAGATGACTCCCGATGACGTAATCCAGACCCTTTTAGACGCAGGCCTGAGAGGCCGCGGAGGCGCAGGCTTCCCCACCGGCTTAAAATGGAAGCTCTGCCGTCAGAATGACGCAGATCAGAAATATGTCTGCTGTAATGCAGACGAGGGCGACCCAGGTGCATTTATGGACCGTTCCGTACTGGAGGGCGATCCCCATGCAGTGCTGGAGGCTATGGCGATTGCCGGCTACGCCATCGGTGCAAACCAGGGCTATATCTATGTCCGTGCAGAATATCCCATTGCTGTAGACCGTCTTCAGATCGCCATCAGACAGGCCCGTGAGATGGAGCTTTTAGGCAAAAACATTTTCGGAACCGGCTTTGATTTTGATATTGACCTCCGTCTGGGCGCAGGTGCTTTCGTCTGCGGCGAGGAAACCGCTCTTATGACCTCTATCGAGGGAAAACGCGGTGAGCCAAGACCCCGTCCTCCGTTCCCGGCACAGAAGGGCTTATTCGGAAAGCCAAGTATCTTAAATAATGTAGAAACCTATGCCAATATCCCTCAGATCATTTTAAACGGCCCTGAATGGTTTGCTTCCATGGGTACGGAAAAATCCAAAGGTACCAAGGTATTTGCCCTGGGCGGCAAAATCAACAATACCGGTCTGGTAGAGGTTCCCATGGGAACTACCCTGCGGACCGTAATCGAGGAAATCGGCGGCGGAATCCCCGGAGGCAAGAAATTTAAGGCCGCACAGACCGGAGGACCTTCCGGCGGCTGTATCCCGGCTGAGCATTTTGATATTCCAATTGACTACGACAACCTGATTGCCATTGGTTCCATGATGGGTTCCGGCGGTCTGATCGTCATGGATGAGG
>CAUCBQ010000031.1 GCA_958441075.1 uncultured Clostridiaceae bacterium
ATACTGCCGCCAGAGTGCCTGTCCATGCCTTTAATGCTTCATCCATGGAAATATGTACATTTCCATACTCAAAAGCACCCTTATCTGTCACTTCACCGATTACAGTATATGGAATAGACAACTGTCCTACCCTGCCTTCTGCTACCTCGCAGACAATGTCGCCCCATCCGGCAGCAAAGAAATCTCTTGGATCTACATTGTGTTCAATCTTTACTCCAAGCTTATTTCCAAAGGCCATCTTGCTTACTGCCTCAGCAGCGCCGTGACCCTCTACCGCATAGGCAGACAGAATCTTTCCGGTCTTAATGTCTTCAAAAATCTTATTATATCCATCCATGATCTGAGCATAATCCGGCAGATCATAGCTGTCTCTTGGAGCCTTAAATACAACGATCCGGCTTCCGGCCTTTTTTAATTCCGGGGTAATGATATTTTTACTGCTGTTTACATCTACTGCAAAGGATACCAGTGTAGGCGGAACATTGATTTCACCTGCTTCATCATCAAAGGTTCCGGACATACTGTCCTTACCGCCGATTGAAGGAAGGCCAAAGCCCATCTGCGCGCTGTATGCACCAAGGAGGGCCGCAAAGGGCTGGCTCCATCTGGAAGGATCTTCGCTCATCCGGCGGAAGTATTCCTGGAAGGTAAAGCGGATCTTTCTGTAATCGCCGCCTGCCGCTACAATCTTTGCGACAGAAGAAACAACTGCATATACGGCTCCGTGGTAAGGGCTCCAGCTGGACAGATAGGGGTCAAAGCCATAGCTCATCATAGTTACCGTATCTGTATGTCCCTTCAGAACCGGAAGTTTGGCTACCATAGCCTGAGTTTCTGTCAGCTGATATTTTCCTCCGTAAGGCATAAATACAGATCCTGCACCGATGGAACCGTCAAACCGCTCTACCAGTCCCTTCTGAGAGCATACATTCAGGCCTGAAAGCATGGTGAGCCACTGGTTCTTTACATCTCCAACCTCTTTGCGCTCAAAGAGATTTCCCTCACGGTGAGGAACCTCCAGAGTAACATCAGCTTCCTGATGAGCTCCATTGGTATCAAGAAACGCGCGGCTGATATCCACGATGGTCTTTCCACGCCAGTTCATCACAAGTCTGGGGCTTTCCGTCACTGTGGCTACGGTCACAGCCTCCAGATTTTCCTCTGCCGCATAAGCCAGAAACTGATCTACATCCTTGGGATCTACCACTACTGCCATACGCTCCTGAGATTCAGAAATTGCGATCTCTGTGCCGTCCAGACCCGCATACTTCTTGGGAACACGGTCCAGATCGATCTGAAGGCCTGCAGCCAGCTCACCAATAGCAACAGATACGCCGCCTGCACCAAAATCATTGCATTTCTTTATAATGGAGCTGACCTCCGGACGGCGGAACATTCTCTGGATCTTCCGCTCTGTAGGAGCATTTCCCTTCTGTACCTCAGCACCGCATACTTCGATTGACTCTGTCGTATGAACCTTGGAGGAACCCGTTGCGCCGCCGATACCGTCGCGTCCGGTTCTTCCTCCTAAAAGGATAATAATATCACCTGGATCTGAATTTTCACGGATTACATATTTTCTGGGAGCGGCACCCATAACAGCGCCGATTTCCATACGCTTTGCCACATAGCCCGGATGGTAAAGCTCTTTTACATAGCCGGTAGCAAGGCCGATCTGATTGCCGTAGGAGGAATATCCCTGAGCTGCACTGTTTACGATCTTTCTCTGAGGCAGTTTTCCTTTTAATGTTTCATTTAAGGGTCTGGTAGGATCAGCAGCTCCGGTTACACGCATAGCCTGATATACATAGGTACGTCCGGACAGCGGATCGCGGATGGCTCCGCCCAGACAGGTGGCAGCGCCGCCAAAAGGTTCGATCTCTGTAGGGTGGTTATGGGTTTCATTTTTAAAATTCACCAGCCACTCCTCGGTCACTCCGTCAATCTCAACGGGAACCACGATACTGCAGGCATTGATTTCGTCAGAAACCTCCATATCCTCCAGCTTTCCTTCACTCCTCAGCTTCTTCATAGCCATCAGCGCCAGATCCATCAGGCAGACATACTTGTCATCTCTGCCCTTATAAATCACCTCACGGTCAGCCAGATACTGTCTGTATGTATCTTCAATAGGCTTTTTATAATCACCCTCTGTAAAGGTTACATTTTTAAGCTCTGTGGAAAAGGTGGTATGGCGGCAATGGTCAGACCAGTAGGTATCCAGTACACGGATCTCTGTCACCGTAGGATCTCTGTGTTCCTCTCCGGCATAATACTTCTGAATATGAAGAAAATCCTTAAAGGTCATAGCCAGATTCAGTGTATCGTAAAGAGCCTTCAGCTCTTCTTTTGATGCCTCTGAAAATCCCTCAAAGCTCTTAATATCCTCCGGTACTTCAAACTCTGTCACCAGAGTCTTCGGCTTTTTCTCTTCTGCCTCACGGCTGTCTACCGGATTGATACAGAAATGGCGGATTGCATCCTCCTGAGCCTGGGTTAAGGGTGCAGTAATCACATAGGTAACAGCGGTGCGGATCACCGGCTCCTCATCTTCCTTTAACAGCTTCACGCACTGCTCGGCAGAATCAGCTCTCTGATCGAACTGTCCCGGAAGATACTCTACAGAAAACACAAGATCCCCCGGATTCTTCGGGAATTCTTCCTCGTATACTTCATCTACCGGAGGCTCGGAAAAAATAGTTACAAGAGCCTTCTTATAGGTTTCCTCCGACAGATTTTCAATATCATAGCGGATCAGGACCCGCACATTTTTTACACCTTTTATATCCAGATAGCTTTCCAGTTCTTCTCTCAGCTCACCAGCTTTTACCGCATAGTCGGGCTTCTTCTCTACGAAAATTCGTCTTACGCTCATTTAAAAACCTCCTGTGGTTAGCCATACCTGCACTCTGTAAAATCAGAATACAGGATCATACATTACCATTGATCTGCCTACATCATAACACAGGTGGCATAAATTAGTAAAGTTAATATATTTAATTACTGTTATTTTTTATACTTATAAATATTTCAGCCGTTGAACGGGATTTTCCAATTTCTTCTCCTATCACCAGGATACCGCAGGAAGCGTCAGGGCCAGCTCTTTCATTTTTAAAAACACACTCTGGCACACCGGCCCGAACTATGCTATACTAAGAAACAGTTGATCCGCTGTCTGCTGCGGATTATAAAGAATAAAACATTGGGAGAACGAAAGACATGAAGATCGGATTTGACAATGATAAGTACCTTTCCATGCAGTCGGAACACATCAGAGAACGGATCGGCCAGTTTGGAGATAAGCTTTATCTGGAATTTGGAGGAAAGCTGTTTGATGACTATCACGCCGCCAGGGTTCTTCCCGGCTTTGCTCCTGACAGCAAGCTTCGGATGCTCTTACAGCTGGCTGACCAGGCTGAGATCGTCATTGTAATCAGCGCGTCTGATATAGAGAAAAATAAGGTACGTCAGGATCTGGGGATCACCTATGACGTGGATGTGCTGCGCCTGATTCAGGAATTTCAGGACAAGGGCCTCTATGTGGGCAGCGTTGTCATCACACAGTATCAGGGACAGACAAGTGCAGATGTCTTTAAAACCAAACTGGAGCACATGGGAATCCGCGTATACCGCCATTACTGCATCGAGGGCTATCCGAGCAATGTTCCGCTGATTGTCAGCGATCAGGGCTACGGAAAGAATGACTATATCGAAACCAGCCGCCCTCTGGTAATCGTAACTGCTCCCGGTCCGGGAAGCGGCAAGATGGCCACCTGTCTGTCTCAGCTTTACCACGAAAACAAACGGGGAGTAAAGGCCGGATATGCCAAATTTGAGACCTTCCCCATCTGGAACCTTCCATTAAAGCATCCGGTAAATCTGGCTTACGAGGCCGCTACAGCCGATTTAAATGACGTAAATATGATCGATCCCTTCCATCTGGAGGCTTATGGGAAAACCACAGTCAACTATAATCGTGATGTGGACATTTTCCCGGTATTAAATGCAATCTTTGAGGGTATTTACGGAAGCAGTCCCTATAAATCTCCTACAGATATGGGCGTAAATATGGCCGGTTTCTGTATCTTTGACGACGAAGCCTGCCGGGAAGCCTCCAATCAGGAAATTATCCGGCGCTATTACCAGGCGTTAAACCGCCTTGCTAAAGAAGAGGGCAATTCCGAGGAGGTCTATAAGCTGAATCTTCTCATGAAGCAGGCTAAGATAAAGCCTGAGGACCGGAAGGTGGTAACTCCCTGTCTGGAGCGGGCCCAGACGCTGAACGCGCCTGCGGCAGCCATTGAGCTGGAGGACGGAACCATTGTCACAGGCAAAACCAGCAGTCTTTTAGGTGCCTCTGCCGCCGTCCTGTTAAATGCCATTAAGGTACTGGGTGAAATCCCCCATGACACCCACCTGATTGCGCCTTCTGCCATTGAACCCATACAGACCTTAAAGACCACTTATCTCGGCAGCAAAAATCCCCGTCTCCATACAGACGAGGTACTCATCGCCCTGTCCATGAGCGCTGCTACAGATCCGGTAGCGAAAAAAGCCTTAAGCCAGCTTCCAAAGCTTCAGGGCTGTCAGGTACACACCTCTGTCATGCTCTCCAATGTGGATATCAAAACCTTTAAAAAGCTTGGAATTAATCTTACGTCTGAACCGGTGTACGAGCACAAAAAACTGTATCACTAGGATAAACAACTATGTTCTGCAAATGAACAAATGCCTGACAACAGGATTTTCTCTTTCCTGCTGTCAGGCATTTTTACCGGCTTATCTTATTTTTTCTACACATCCGTATAATACAGATGTCTTGGAAGTCCGTCTGTCATGATAGGGGTAAGCTCCGCCTGAATCAGAGGACGGATGTAGTTGACAAACTCCTCTGTTACATAATCGCCGGACGCATTGATCCACTCTCTGGGAACCTTCTTTTCCACATTCGCAATCTTATGTACATCATAAATGTCTGTAACACAGATATAGGGATCGTCTGACACTCTCTTTAAAATAATCATTTTGCCCGTTTCACCCTCAAAGGCTTCCTTTACAGCAGCTCCGCCTACCTGATATGCTTCTGTGATATCTACACGGGATACGATATGGGAAGCGCATCTCTGGAGAGAGTTGAATTCAATGGCTCTCGTCTTACAGCCCACCTCACGGTTGATCTTTTCTGCCAGGAAACGGGCGGTTCCCGTAAGCTGCTTATGACCGAAGGCGTCCACGAATTCGATTCCATCTGTCAGTTCACAGACATAACGTCCGTCTGCTGTCTTTACTCCCTCAGATACAGCTACTACCACCGACTTCTTCTTTTTGTGAAGTTCAGCTACCTTGTGCATAAATTCATCCACATCAAAGGTAACCTCCGGAAGGAAAATCATATCCGGTCCTTCGCAGTCCTCACACTTTGCAAGGGCTGCTGCACCTGTCAGCCAGCCTGCATTGCGCCCCATGATTTCCAGAATCGTTACATTCTGCTGGTCATATACAAGACCGTCGCGAATAACCTCTTTTGTAATAGAACCGATATACTTGGCAGTACTTCCATTTAAAAGAGAATAATCGGAAAGCTTCTTTATAGTGTCCATAGAATCATTTCCGCCGATATAAAAGAAATACTCCACTTCCAGCTGATCCAGAATCTCAAAAATTTTGTCATAGATGGCTCTGTCCTCTGAAATCTCCGGAAGCTTAAAACGGCAGGAACCTAGATAAGCAGAGGGGGTGCGCTTTAACAGCTCAATATCCAGATCATTTTTAATATGCTCCGACAAATCTACATACCGCTCCTGCAAAAGCCCCTGAATCCCATGAAGCATACCGTAAACCTTTTTCGCCCCTCTGTCTCTGGCTGTCTTATAAACGCCAGCCAGACTGGAGTTGATCACCGCAGTTGGTCCCCCGGACTGACCCACGATCACATTGCCTTTTACCTCATTCATAACTAATACCTCCTGAAGATTTTTCCGCGCCCCGAAACCAGCCGAATCTCCGGCCCCCTCTTTCCTGTAAGCGCTTACAGTTATATTACTATTTTAATACCTGTATCTGCAATTTTCAAGATAAAATCTGGCATTTTTTTACAAACATATCGTCATTTTTTTAACAGTAAAAGGCTGTTTTTACCAACAGATTCCCATTATTAATCTCCAAGGAAATAAACGGCCAGTATAGTTCCCCTGCTGTCATAGAGAATCCAGTTTCCTCCCTCCTCTCCATCAGCTTCCGATCCACCCAGCTCCACAGGCCAGGAGGAGGCAAGAAGCAGAGAAACATGGCCGCCGAAGACAGCGCCCTTTGCAATCCGGATCACTCCCTTATAAACGGGCTTCATAATCGTATCATCACTGTCCTGCCACAGCTTATAAACTCCCTTTTCATAATCATAATCAATCCCTATATAGGGATTCCAGCCCGGATCGAATTCTGTTTCTCCCTTTTCATGAAGCACAAGGACGCGATCCTTCAGTTCCAGCAGCTTCGTCTCTCCGGTCAACTCATCTACGGTGATCTCTGCCTGCCCTCCTGCCTGCACGGCCCCCATCTGCTCCTGTGTAACCGTCACCGGACAGGAGATAACTCCCGGAACCTCAAAATACGTTCCCCGATCCTGTGCCTCTGTCATATCAAAGGAAATACCCGTATCCCCGGAAACACTGTTTCCTGTAAGAGATGACCCTTTTTCCCTCCGCTGCTTTAACAGAACAGGCAGACAGGGAGCTTCCTCCATGCCGTCCGGGCCGCCATACCCTTCCTTTATCCGCCGATCAAAGGGAATCCCTTCCAGCTCCTGAATCAGCCGCACATTGGCCCGCTCCGCCTCTGTAAGCATATCATCCGTAAATGCTTCCGGCTCTATCCTGCCTCTGTACCAGACCTTTTGCCGGAAATACCGGTTCAGGCTTTCCGTCTTAAATTTTCTTCCGTGGTGTGCATAAATGGTGTTGCGCAAAAGAGAGAGATTTTCTGTTGGCAGATATGCAAGCTCTGTCCGGGTATAAAACCTCTCTGACAGCCCGATTTCTTCATAATTGTGTGCAGAATAATAGGTGCCTCCATATACGCCCGCACTGTCTATCTCAATCCTTGTACCTGCCTGCCCGTCTGTTATAAACGTAACAAGGGCCGGTTCCTCTGTCTCCTGTTCCAGTACCCCGTCTGCATACACGCGGCGATTGATAACCACCTCATAGGAACTCTTTCCCGGCTCCAGTACAAGCTCTGCCTCAGCCGAGGCATTCTCTCCGGCATCCGAAAAAAAGAGCTGAATCCTATGGGAAGCCATAAAATCCTCTCCTTCGTCCGGATCAATATAAACACTGCAGGTGCTTCCAATGTCCCCTGCCAGATAAAAGGGTTCGGAAAGCAGGCTGCTCTCTGCCCCCAGATCCTCCAGCACACGCACCTTTGAAGAAATGGATTTGGTTATCTCATCCAAAGGGGCTTCCTCCCTTCCTGCCTTATCCGATATCTCTGTCTGATTTGTTTTTTCCTGTTCCCCATCAGTATCCGCGCTGTCCTCCATTTCTGTTCCAACCTCTGCCTTCTGCTCTGCACAGCCTGTAAACAATCCGGTCAAAATCAGAGCTGCACCTGCCATTCCAGCCATAAAAACTGCCTTTTTCATAAAATACACCTCCTTTTAATGCTGTAGCTTTAATTTTATTATACTCCCCTTTTTCAGAGCCTGTTTTACATTTTCCTTACAATCCATCCCACCCGAAAAGACTGCGTATCCATTCACTGCGGAAAGAGGATAAAAAGCTCCATGCCGCAAACGCAGCACAGAGCTTTCTTTTCTTAAATATAAAGCTTTTTTAATCCAGATGATCGCACCGGTCAAAATCAGTCAGAGCTACCCTTCCCGTCTCCGGGTCATACTCAAAGGTAGTGATACTCGCATTATGTACAACCCGCTCTCCGCCTTCCTCACCGCTGTCTTTTAAAATCTGTTCCATAAAATGAGCCAGCAGTCCGCCGTGAGATACGATGGCAATATCTCCTTCAATTCTGGTTTTAATTAATTCCCAGGCCTTCAGACAGCGTTCATCTACCTGAATCACGGTTTCCCCTCCGGGAGGCGCCACCTCTGCCGGACGATCCCACCAGGCTTTGTAACGCTCTCCGTCCCGTTCAAGCAGCTCCTCTGCCGTACGCCCTTCCCAGTCTCCGTAATTGATCTCCATAAGTTCCTTTAAAGGAATAATGGGAACCGGATTGTCTCCTGCCGCCGCCTGAGCAGTGGCATAGGCTCTGATTTGAGGGCTTGTATAGATTGCCGTCAGTTTTTTATCCTTCATAGCCTTTGTAAGACAGCCAGCCTGAAACCGCCCTGTTTCATTTAAGGGAATATCCTGCTGTCCCTGAATCCTGCGCTCAATATTCCAGTCAGTCTGTCCATGACGTATCAAGTATAATTTCATCTTTTTCTCCTAACTGTTTAAATCCCAGCCGTCTCTCATGGGATCATATCCCTGAAATCTGCGCCCGCTTCTCCCGTATCCGTCTCTGCGGGGAGCCGGTTCCGATTCCATATCTTCGTCTTCTCCCGTTTCCGAAGCTGCCGTATCTTCTCCATTGACTGTCAGTGCATCCAGAGCCAGCTTCATAATATCCTTAATTTCATCCGGCGTCATCTTCATCTTCTCAGCCAGCTCCTCCACCGTAGCCTCCCGGCCCAGCTCCTTTGCCATAACCTGGGATACCGTCTGGAGCACATTCACTCTGGCAGCCATATTCTCCTCAATTTCAGCCTCGCTCTTTTGTTCCAGCAATGCTGCCTCAATGGCCTGACGGATCTTCATTTCCGAAAAAACAGGCCAGTCCTGACTTCCGTCATACTCAGATGCAGCCATCATGAGGGCCATATTGGCCTCCTGAACAAGATCAGAAACCGGAAGCTCCCTTCCCTCATATTCCTTTGCAAATCTCAGGGCTGCGGAAAGATATCCTTCTACCAGCCGGTTTCTTGCAGCTTTATCCGCTCCGGCTGCCGCAGCCAGAACCCGTTTTTCCTCATCCTGGTCCAGAGGGCGGATCATCTCCATCTCCTCCAGATACATTTCATAAAAATTTTCTGCCATGAACGTTTCCATTCCTTCTTTAAATTAAAATCATATCTCTATAAGAATAATCCATCCCCGCTGCCAAGTCAAGCCGCAATCCCCACTTTACAAAGCCCGCCAAAGCTGTTAAGATAGATACAGTTATAAGGAGGACTTAATAATGGATATAAATTATGAATTGTATAAGGTATTTTATCATGTCGCTGCTACCCTCAGCTTCTCAGAGGCCTCCAAGCAGCTCTTTATCTCACAGTCAGCTGTAAGCCAGTCCATTAAAGTCCTGGAAAAAAAGCTGAACCAGCCTCTTTTCATCCGAAGCACAAAGAGAGTTCAGCTTACCCCTGAAGGTGAAATCCTTCTAAAGCATATCGAGCCTGCCATGAATCTGATCCGCAAAGGGGAAAACCAGCTGCTTGAAGCCCACACCCTGAACGGAGGCCAGCTGCGTATCGGCGCCAGCGACACCATTTGCCGCTACTATCTGGTAACGTATCTGAACCGCTTTCATAAGGAGTTCCCCAATATTCACATCAAGGTTACAAACCACACCTCCATCGAGTGCGCCAGAGTTCTGGAAAACGGCCAATGCGATTTTATTGTGGCAAACTATCCCAATTCTGCCCTGTCCGGCAATCTGCACACCCGGGTCATCAATGAATTCCACGATGTATTCGTAGCCAGCCGTCAGGCCTTTGATCTGGAGGGAAAGGTGCTGACCCTGAATCAGCTCCTGAACTATCCGATTATGATGCTGGACCGCAAAAGCACCACCAGCGAATTTCTCCACCAGATTTTTCAGAAAAACCGTCTGGATCTGGTGCCGGAAATTGAGCTTTCCAGCAATGATCTTCTCATAGATCTGGCCCGGATCGGTCTGGGAATCGCCTTTGTGCCGGACTTCTGCATCCCGGAGCATGACAGGGATCTGTTCATTTTGGAGCTGTCAGAAACACTTCCCGGCAGACAGATGGTAGTTGCTTACAATGAAAATCTGCCCGTATCCCAGGCTGCCAAACATTTTATGGAAATGCTGTAGCAAACAAATTTTAACATTCTCCCTGCCGTGGAAATCTCTCCCAGAACTCCCTCAAAGCCTGAGATACATTTCCACGGTTTACAACGGTGTAGGTTTCCCATTCTCTGGGAAATAATGCTACATACTCCGGCAGCAGAAAACGATCGTCCAAAAGAGCGATTACGCCTCTGTCATTTACGGTGCGGATCACCCGTCCGGCTGCCTGCATGACCTTATTCATGCCCGGATACTGATATGCAAAATCAAAGCCCTTTCCTTCTTTTTCATCAAAGTATTCTTTTAAAATCTCCTGTTCCGGGTTTACCTGAGGCAGTCCCGTACCTACAATCACTGCGCCGATCAGGCGTTCCTCCTTTAAATCAATCCCCTCGGAAAAGATACCGCCCATGACGCACAGGGCTGCAAAAGACCGGCTGCGTTCCCTCTCAAATTCCTTTAAAAATTCTTCCCGTTCCTCCTCTGTCATACGGTTTGACTGACAGATCCTCTCAAAGCACAACGGGCGTTTCTGCTCCCTCTCTTTTAATATGCCGTTCACCTGCTCCTGAAACTGATAGGACGGAAAAAATACCATGTAGTTCCCTTTCCGTTCCCCAATAATCGCTTCCAGATAATCTGCAATCCGTTCATACTGACTCCGTCCCCTCCTGCTGTAGCGGCTGCTTACATCGGAAGCTGCCAGCACCAGGCGGTTTTGGGGTGAAAAGGCTGATCTGGCATACACCGCATACTCCTCTGTATTGCCGCTTAAAAGCTCCTTATAGTACCGGATGGGCAGCAGGGTAGCGGAAAAAAACACAGTGCTTTCGCTTTGCTCCAGACACCGGCGAAGGCATTCCGAAGGGTCCATACACATCAGTTTTACCATAAAGCTTCCATCCTCCAGCATTCTTGCATAAATCCGGTACCGGTCATCCAGACGGTCATGAATGCTCAGAAAATCGCGCACTTTAAAATACAGCTCCAAAACCATATCCCGGTCTGTAAATTCCCCATTTTCATTCATAAAGCTTTCCAGCTCGCCAAACATGGCCATAAGCTCCAGAGCAAGAAGCTTAACATCCCCCAAAAGCTCATAATCTGCTCCCAGAACACTTCTGTGGCTGATTCCCTCTTCTTCTTTTCCTGTTCCGTAGGCCCGTTTTAACTCCAGCATCCGCTTATTGCAGGCATCCAGAAGGGAAATGACCTTTGCCGCTCCGGTAAGTCCCTTAAGAATCCGCTTTGCCGACAGCAGATCCTCCTTTACAATGGCTGCGCTGTACATTTCTCTGGCCCGGGGCACCAGATTATGGGCCTCATCTACCAGAAACAGATACGAACCGTTCTGTTCACCCTCTGCAAAATACCGTTTCAGACGCACATTGGGATCAAACACATAATTGTAATCGCAGATAATCCCGTCTGTCCAGCTGCTGATATCCAGACAAAACTCAAAGGGGCATACCTGAAACCGCTCTGCATATTCCAGTACCTTTTCTCTGGTAATCCCCTCCTCCTCATGAATTATCTCGTAAACTGCGTCATTTACCCGGTCAAAGTGTCCCTTTGCCCTGGGACAGTCAATGGGATTGCAGCTTGGCTTGTCCAGCACGCACAGCTTTTCCTTTGCTGTGATGGTAACTGTGTTAAAATACAGCTTTCCCTTCCCTCTGAGGATTTCAAATGCCTCCTCTGCCACACTCCTTGTAATCGTTCTGGCTGTGAGATAAAACAGCTTTTCCCCATACCCCTCTCCTATGGCTTTCAGACTGGGAAATACAGTGGAAAGGGTCTTCCCCACCCCGGTAGGCGCCTGAATATAGAGATTTCTTCCTTCTGCAACAGACCGGTATACACAAGCCGCCAGCTCCTTCTGGCCTTCCCTGTAGGCATAGGGAAACTGCAGTTCCTTTAAACTCTCCTGTCTGCGGAGCCTGTGATGGTAGAGATATCTGGCCCACTTTATATATTCATGGATCAGGCTCCCAAACCAGGCCTCCAGCTGCTGTCTGGTTCTGGTTTCTTTAAAACGGCGGATCTCCTCCGTTTCAATATTGCAGTAAGTAAGCTGAATCCCTACCGCATCCAGATCATGATGAAAGGCATATATATATCCATAGCAGAGTGCCTGGGCCATATGAACCGGATCGGGCCCCTCCAGCCGTCCCACATCCAGATAAATACATTTGATCTCGTCAATGGTCACGCCTCCCGGTTCCGTAATAATCCCATCTGCCCTTCCCTCAATAAGAAGCTCAAACTGCTCCTCCTTTACCCCATGCTTTAAGCTTACCTCTGCCTGATAATCCGACCCCATCCTGCGCTGAATCTTACGGTGCAGCCTGCTTCCGGCCTGCATAGCCTCCTTTTTTGCTCCCGCGGTTCTGCGGTCATCCAGATCGCCGGACCGCATCGCAAATTCCACCAGATTCCGCACGGAAATCCGTATCCGGGACAGGGACTCCTGCTGTTCCATCCTTTACCTCCTCATGGCCTTATGGGCTTTCGTTCCCAATATCATGCTTATCAGCATATCACAAAAAAAGACGGATTGCAAACTTATGTTCGCGCTCCGTCTTTTTCTTCTCTCCGGAAAATATTTAATTTATGCAGCCGCTGTACGGGCATCTGGAGAAATGGTATCCAGATACGCCTCGAATTCTTCATTTTCACCATTCATCTGTACGGTCAGAACTTTTGCAAGATCCAGGCTCAATACACCAAGGATGGACTTTGCATCAATCGTAAAACGGTTATAAAACACATCAACATCAAAGTCACACCTGGAAGCCTCCGTTACAAAGCGCTTTGCCTCCTCAATGGATGTCAGCAGAATTTTCTTTTCTTTCATTTCAAAGACTCCTTTTAATACAAAAGTGTGTTGTTTTGTTTCGCTGTCTGTTATATCACCATTATTCTTTCATGTCAAATTTTATTCTGACGGAGCCATTTTCATGAAACATCTCTGTTTTTTGTGCATTTTGTTTAATAATCCGTTTTATTTTACCTTTATCCTGTCATAATTCCAGAGCCGATTTCCTGTTTTTAGAAAATTAATTTTGTTCTTATTTAAAGACAATGCATCTCAAAGAAAATTTTCGTGAGAGTTTTGAACGATTTTTGCCGTACGGTACAGATAGGACAGCTTCATAACATTTACCGTCAGGACGCCAATCATTCCTACTAAAACCACTGTAATTCCAATCCACGGGCTGATCGCTGTCAAAAGAACCGAGGACAGGGTAAGGATAAATAAACCAATAAACCATTTCCACAGCCGTTTCCATTTTTCCGCCATATTCTCATCCAGCGCGCCAACCGTCTCCGCGTGTCCCATATACTCTGAATATTCTCCGTAGAATGCAAAAACTAAAATCAGAACAGAAAGCAGTACCAGCGCGGGAGCCAGGGCAGAGTCTGCGGGAATCAGAATGCCTGCCGCATCCGCTGCAATAGGGAGCAGACAGCAGATACCTGCGGTACGGTAGCGGCTGTTTATAACAGACAGCTTTAGAAGAACACAGCCGTAAACACACATTGTCCCCATACTGATAACCTGCCCCGGCAGATACAGAAACGGAAGCCAGGCTGCCACCGCCTGATTCGTCATAACAGAGCCCGCCGCGCCGGGGATCACCAGCCAGAAAAGCACCTTCAGCCATTTTCCCATATTTTCACTTTCGTTCATCTCATTACCTCCATTTCTTTAAGTCCAGTGCTGTTTAAGTCCCTTCAGGGCGAATGAAAGCTTGCTGCCACCCCCAGAATTATCCCCAGCACCATGGCAATACGCCCAACAAACTGTCCCATACGGTACAGCTCGCTGGGTTCTCCTCCTTCTACTGCAAGACCGTGCTGAAATTTAAAAAACAGGTCGGGAAATGCCATATCCAGCGCCAGCAGAATACCTAAAAGAGCAATCACCGGAAGCATCTCAGCTCTTCCCCTTCTCTGACAGCTTTCATTTACCGCCCAGCGGTAGATACGGCTGTAGTCAGGAAAAAGCTCTTCATCGGAAGGCTCCGTATATTCTCCGTTTTTTATCTGCATATCAAAATAAATGTCTTCTCCATCACCGGTTAAAAGCCATGTATCTCCTACCAGATGAACCTCACCCTCAAAAACCGGATTACCGTTTTCAAGGATCTCTCCTCTGGAGCTGTCAGTATCCCACCTGACCTCATAAAGCTTCTTTGTCTCATTGACAGAAAATTCAATCTGCGCCGCCTTATCCTGACGGAGGATCTGCATTTTATAATCCGCATCCTTATCCGATCCTGCAAAGCTTCCGTCTTCCTGACAGTACAGAAAGGTATCTCTCATCCATAAGCCGGGGCGGAACAGGGCATGTAAATACACTGCTCCAATAAGCAGGCACACAGCTGCTCCGATCCAAACGATCCGCCTTTTCCATTGTCTCATACTCCTGTCATCCATGCGCCGCCCTCTCCTTCCCGTCCCCACAGACAAAGCCTTCGTATTCCAATTATAACAGGCCCTTTTCCTGCCGTCGGATACCCGGTGGAAAAGGGCCAAAATCATCTCGTTCTACCGCTTCAGCACCAGATGCTGCGGAAGTCCATTTACCATAAAGGGCTGGTAATCTCCCTGAATTAAAGGTTCTACATAGTCAATAAATTCTCTGGTTACATAGTTGCCTTCCCTGTTCACCCAGGCTCTGGGAACCAGCTTTTCATTGTTTGCAATCTTGTGTACATCGTAGATTCCCGCTGCGCTCATATACGGGTCATCGGAAACGCGGTCAATCACCACCATGCGCCCGGAATCTCCTTCATCTGCTGCCTTTACCGCGGCTCCCCCTACCATAAAAGCTTCATTGATATCCACGCGGGAAGCCATATGGGAAGCGCTTCGCTGCAGAGTGGAGAGCTCTACGGCCCTTGTCTTGCAGCCTGTCTTTGCCGCCAGAAAGCCTGCCAGATAGCCTGCGGTTCCTGCCAGCTGCCTGTGACCAAAGGCGTCCACATAATCGCTGCCGCCGGCCAGCTGGCACACATACCGGCCGTCAGGTACTTTGATTCCTTCCGAAACAGCGATCACGATAGAGGGTTTCTTCTCCAGAAGATCATTGCATTTTTTAAGGAAACGGTCTATATCAAAGGGGATTTCCGGCAGATAGATCAGATCCGGACCGCAGCAGTCTTCTGTTTTGGCAAGAGCCGTAGCGCCTGTAAGCCAGCCTGCATTACGGCCCATGATTTCCATAATAGTAATCATCTTGCGTTTGTAGGAAAGGCCCATCGCATCCCGGATCACCTCTTTCGTGGAAGCTGCAATGTATTTGGCGGCACTTCCGAAGCCGGGAGTATGGTCTGTAAGAGCCAGATCATTGTCAATGGTCTTGGGAACGCCTAAAAATTTCTGTTCATGGCCCTTTACAATGGCATAGTCGGAAAGCTTTTTTATGGTGTCCATGGAATCGTTTCCTCCAATATAAATAAACACCTCGATCTCCAGCTTATTCATAATGGAAAATATCTTCTCATAAATCTCAGGATTCTCATGAATCTCAGGCAGCTTAAAACGGCAGGAGCCCAAAAAAGCGGACGGCGTACGCTTTAGCAGCTCAATGTCCATATCGGAGTGAATCTGGGTAGACAAATCCACATACATTTCATCCAGAAAGCCCTCAATGCCGTGAAGCATGCCGTAAACCTTATGGAAGCCTCTCTCCTTTGCAGTCTTATACACACCTGCAAGGCTGGAATTGATCACTGCAGTAGGTCCTCCCGACTGGCCAACAATAATATTTCGTTTTTTCCCCATAATAAAATCCCCTTTCCTGATCATAGACAAACAGCTTTAAGCCAGAAAAACCTCTGAACGTCCAGGCTGTCTGTCTCATGTCCCTATTGTACTATAGGAAAGGGGATTTTTCCAGCACTTTTGCACATTTCATTCGTTTTTCGTGCTGTATTTTATGTATATTAAACAATTTTATTTCAAAATCCGGCAGTCATGCAGATCTTACACGCAAAATCCGGCAGTCTTCTATTTGGCAGCCGTGCTGTTTTCTTCCAGCTCTTTTTCCTTCCAGATAAATCCTCCGGCTGTTTTCTGTGCTCCGGTAAGAGCGCAGGAAAGGCTCCTTCTGCTGATTCCAAGACTGCGGCTGGCATGAGCAATAGAAATAAATTCAGCAACCGGTTCGCCGTCTAATGTCATCTGGATCAGAGGACGCTTGTCATGATAGCC
>CAUCBQ010000032.1 GCA_958441075.1 uncultured Clostridiaceae bacterium
ATTTCTGCCTGTTCCTTAAATGCACTCCGGAGAAACTGATCCATTTTTTCATTTTTTCTGTCCGTCAGCCGCTTCATAAAAGTGCCTCCCTTCCCATGGCGCGCTCCTTAGTCAGCGCTGTTTTCAGATTCTTCCTGGCTGTAAACAGCCTGGATTTTACAGTTCCTTCCAGACAGCCGGTTACAGCTGCAATCTCCTTTGCAGACATCTCATTATAATAATACAGTACCAGAACTGTGCGCTGTTTAACCGGAAGGGCCGCTATGGCTGCAAACAGTTCCTGTTTTCCGGAGGTATTTACCACTTCTTCCAGAACAGATCCTCTTCCGGGGGTATTTTCAGAGATAACCTCCTCTACGGGCTGTTCTCTCCTGCTCATTCTTCCCACACGCCATGCTTCTCTGGTCATGGAACGGTAAAGCCATCTTCCTATATGCTCCGGCTCCCGTATCCGCGCCCGGTTGATCCAACAGGAAGCAAATGTTTCCTGAACAATATCCTCACTGTCCGCCCTGTTCCCTGCAATCAGATATGCCGCCCGCAGAAGTCCGGGGTAAAAATGTTTCATCAGCTCGTCAAAGGCCTCCCGGTCTCCCGCCACAACCCTGCGCGCCAGACTCCCGGCCCACTGCTCATCCATGGCTGTTCCTCCTTGTTGAATTATTTGTTGTTTTTGGTGCACCTGTTATATAGAGGGGATTGGGAGGAGAATGGTTCATTTTTATTCTAAATTATTTCTCTGGCGAAATTCTCTCCATACATTTTCAAAAAAAAGATCTGTTCGGGGAAGCTCTCTTACAGGTCTCCATTCAGCGCTGCATTCTTCATGGTCCATAGTAATTTCCTGAACTTCACCAGAATGTTCTCTCTGGTCCAGCCTGCATCGAAACAGCTCAGGAAGCTGCTCTAAGGGTTTCTTTCCCTCATGATCTGTATACAGGGCAGAACCTCTGCTCCTTCCTCCATGTTCAATATAATCCAGCATAGCATAAATATAAGCCTTTTGTGTCAGCAAAAGCTCCCTGTAGTGAAAAAGGAGACTGCGTTGACTCCTGGAAGTGATTTTTAATCCTTCAGGAAAATACTTCAGCTCTTCCCCAATTTCCTTGTATCGTTTCTGAAGATTCTCCCTGCTGCGGATCATTCCTCCAGACGCGCTCATTTTTTTCTGTGTACAGATCCACGCACTTTCCAGTTCTCTTTCCCCCTTTAAATAATCCATTCTTTCCAGAAAGACTTCTGCCTCCTTTGTCAATTCTTCTTCTGTTTTCAACTCCCTTTTCCACTCCCCGGATTCTCCATATACTTGTCTGCATCTCTGCAGAATTCTCTGAGATGCTCTCAGAGCACCTGCCTGGCCTGCATTTAAAGCAGTCCCGCCTGGCCTGTGCACACCGTGGGTTCCGCTGGCCTCTCCTACCGCAAAAAGATTTTTTACATTCGTTTCCCACCAGCAATCCACTGACAGCCCCCCATTATTATGCTGAGCGCAGACTGCAATTTCCAAAGGCTGTTCCTTCAGATCCGTCCCATGTTCTTTATAAAATTCCGCTGCCTGAGGATTCATAATTTTCAGCCGTTCAAAAGGGGTTCCTCTATCCGCTCCAGCCTGTTTTAAATAACTATACGCTTCCTTTGAAAGCTTCTGAAAACAGATTTCTTTATTCCCTGTATTTCTTCTGAAATCCAGATATACCCGCCTTCCCAGAAGAACCGTTTCCTGATACACTAACAGATCAATAACAGACGATCCATTCCAAATCCGGTTCGTATCAAAAGGCCACTGATATCCCTTTAAAAAGATAGCCGACATCATCTCTTCTCTTGTGGAAAAATACGGAAGAAGAAACTCCCTTTCTCCGGTTCCATCTTCTTCAGCAGATATAAATACAGGCAGTGCCTGCATATAAGTGCCGCTCACATTCCACCGGGGATATCTGGACGCAATTCCATATTGCCATTCTGTTAAATTTTTCCCTTTTACTCCGGCTTCCAGAGCCAGCCCATTGGCTCCAAATTGCGATTCCGGATATACACTGTCAAAATACAGTCTTCCCGGCCCACCTGTCGCCAAAATACCATTTTCACACCAAATGAAACGGTACTCATCTCTCACTGTATCCAGACATAAAAAACCATATAATTTTTTATTTTTTACTAAAAGGCGTATAATCTGCAAATGATCATATATAGTAATTCCCAGCCTGTCCGCCTTTTCCTCCAGACGCTCTGTCATCAGCCGCGAGGTATAAGGTCCCGCACTGGTTCCTCTCCTGCCAGAGTCATGATCTGTCTTATATCCTGCATTTTCACCGAAAAAACTTTCCGGAAATGGTACTCCCAGCTCTACCAGAGAATAAAAGCCTCTGGCTGATAAAGCAGCCTCGCAAAGAGCTGTATCTCCATCTACACAGCCGCCGTCAAAAAGATCCCGAGCCATTTTTCCCACAGAATCCACCTGATCGCCTGCCAGAGAAATTTTATAATAAGTCTGTTTATCTGAACCTGTATTTCTGGAAGTACCTGCTTTACGATTCTCTGTAATCAATACCACATCCCGCTCTCCTCCCTCAAAGAGCCGGATTGCCGTCTGAAACCCTGCTGCTCCCGAACCCACTATTACATGACGAACTCTCTCTGTTTGGATCTCCATCTTCTTCTCCTTGTTTTTCTTCAAAAAATCCCCTGCCGCACTCATTGAATGCAGCAGAGGATTTTTTACCTTCTCTGTTAATCCCAATAAATCGTAGCTCCCCTGTGAGCGGAGGTACAATTTTTCTTATAGTTTTTCAGCCAGCCGCCTGCTGCCTTTTCTATCGGCTTCCATCCCTTTTTTCTTTCTTCTAATTCTGCCTCACTGAGATCTACAGTAAGCGTTCTGGATGGAATATCAATATAGATTTGATCGCCGTTCCTGATGAAAGCGATATTTCCTCCTTCATAAGCCTCCGGACTCACATGACCAATAGCCAGTCCTCCTGTTGCTCCGGAAAATCTTCCATCTGATATCAGCGCTACCTTTTCTCCCAACCCTTTTCCTAAAATAGCCGCCATAAAGGTTTCCATATGAGGCATTCCGGGACTTCCTTTTGGCCCTTCATAGCGGATAATTACCACTTCTCCGGCCTTTATCTCATCCTTCAGAGCTGCCTGCCATGCTTCGTCCTGAGAATCATAGCATCTGGCTGTTCCTTCAAAAGAAACTGCACTGTCTGCCACTGCGCTGAATTTTACAATGGCACTGTCTGTGCCTATATTTCCGTGAAGCACTGCCAGTCCGCCCTGATGGCTGATAGGATCATTTACAGTATGGATTACCTCTGTATCTCTGTTTTCTGAACATTCTGCCTTCTGCGCAATTGTTCCAAACATTCCGTCTGAACTTCCATCAAACCTTCCAGCTTTTAAAAGCTCTTTAACTACAGCTCCCAGCCCGCCTGCGCGGTCAAATTCTTCCATTGTATAGGTGGGGTGATTCGGGTAAATGGTACTGATTAAAGGTATTTCCCGGCTGATCTGATCAAAGGTTTCCGGCGTTATTTCAATTCCTGCCTGCCGGGCCAGAGCGGGGATATGAAGAAGACTGTTTGTAGAACCTCCCGTTGCCATCATGTATCTGACCGTATTCTTAAAGCTTTCCTCAGTAATAAAATCAGAAGGTTTTTTTTCTGTCTTTACTGCGTCCATCAGCTGTCTTGCAGCCTCCCTTGCCATATGACGCCATTCTTCACTCTGACTTCTCACACTGGCATTTCCGTGGGGTGAAAATCCCAAAATCTCTGCCATAGCACACATGGTATTAGCCGTCCCCATAAAGGGGCAGGCACCCGGAGTAGGACAGGCATGACGCACTACATTTTTATACTGTTCTTTTGTAATCCTTCCTTCTACATAAGCTGCATATGCCTGTTTGGTATGGGTTAACGTGAGCATATGCTCCTTGTACCTTCCAGCTGCCATATATCCTCCAGTAAACATAACTGTCGGAATATTTACCCTGAGAGCTCCCATCAGCATACCGGGCACTACCTTATCACAGGTAGCCATTAAAACCATGCCCTCCAGCATATTCAGCTCTGCAACTGTCTCAACTTCACTGGATACCAGATCTCTTGCCGGGAGAGTATAGCGGTCTCCCGGCGTATTGGAACAAATGCCATCACAGACACCGCTTACCGGCAATTCAAGAGCCAGTCCTCCTGCTTTATAAATTTCCTCCTTCATTTCCTGGATCACGCTTTTATCAAAAGGAAAATGTCCTGGATTCATCTCATTCCACGAATTAATCAGCCCAATTACCGGACGTTTGGCATCCTCTTCCGATATGCCCATTGCATATAAAAGAGTGTTTCGATGGTCTAAAGATTCTTCATTCCATTGTCTAATCATAGCTCCTCCTTTTCGGACGGGATCAATGCATCAGTAAGTTCGGCAGGGTCATGGAAAATGCGGGAACGTAGGTAACAAGGATTAAAGCCACAACCATTACAATGTAATATGGAAGCAGTGATTTTGTCACCTTCTCTACTGATATTCCGCCAACTGCACAGCTTGCAAATAAGGTTGTTCCTACCGGCGGCGTCAGAGAACCAATTGCCAGATTCATCATTACTACAATACCAAACTGAACCGGGTCCATGCCCAGCGCTTCCACTACCGGAAGCAGGATAGGAGTCATAATCAGGATCAATGGCGCTACATCCATGAAGCATCCAAGAACCAGCAGCAGGATATTGATCAGAATCAGCACCACATAGCGATTATCAGAAATTGTCAGCAGCATCTGGGTAATCTTTGCAGGTACCTGCATCAGGCTCATAAGATAACAAAATGCATTTGCAGCTGCAATGATACTTAAAATCATAGCAAGTGTTGCCAGTGATTTCTTTGCAATTCCCCAAATATCTTTAACCTTAATGCTCTTATAAACAAACAGCGTAATAATCAGCGCATAAACACAGGCAATTGCCGCACTCTCTGTTGTCGTAAAAATACCTGTACATACACCAAGCATAATAATAACGATTGTCATTACGCCCAGGAAGCCATCCCGTATAATTTTAAGCGCCTCACGGAAAGTATACTTTGGCCCTCTGGGATACCCTCTCTTAACAGTCGTTCTGGCAACCAGAAGGCACATCGCTCCACAGAGCACCAGGCCCGGTCCGATACCTGCCAGAAAGAGCCGGCCTGTAGAAAGTCCCCCCGCTGCCATACCATAGATAATCATATTATGGCTGGGCGGGATAATCAGTGCCTGCGTCGCCGTTGCAGCCGTGGTTGCAACTGAAAAATCCCTGTCATATCCGCTTCTTGTCATCATACCGATCTCAATGGGTCCCAAAGAGGATACGTCTGCTGTGGGAGAACCGGAAATTCCGCCAAAAAACGTAGAAGCAATTACGTTTACATAGGCAAGTCCGCCCCTGAAACGGCCTACCATTACATTTGCCACCTCCACCAGATGGTCGGAAATTCCTCCTGCCGACATAATGTCTCCGGCAAAGATAAAAAACGGAATTGCCAAAAATGAAAAGGACTGTACGCCATCACCTAAACGCAGGAAAATCGTGGATACGTATTTAGGACCAAGGTAAAGGGCGGTAATAACACAGGCTCCCAGCATACTGAACGTTACAGGTACACGCATAATCATAAAGATCATAAACGTTGTAAAAAGAATGATCATAGCTATTGTATTTGAATCCATTTTTCAAAGCCCCCCTTTCCCTTATGATAAATCTTCATTTAATGCTGGAGGATTTAAAAAATCCTCTGTTGACTTTGTGTGAAACAGGCCAAAAAACTTAGCTATCGTCATAATCAGACATAGAACACCACTGATTACCGTAATCATATACAGATACTTTCTCGGAAGTCCTGTAATCGTAAACTTTGAGTTGGTCTTTTGAACCAGATAAAACCCATAACGTATCATACACAGGGATACAAGCGTAAGAACCACATTGCTGAAGTACACCAAAAACACCTTGATTTTTCTGGGGAAATACTTTGCAAAGACTTCAATACGAATATGAAGGTCATCCTTTACACCAATGGGCAGCAGCAGGAACATCATTGTATCAAGAAGAATCAGCATAACCTCTTCACACCATTTGATATTACTTCCAAAGGCCCGGACAATAACCTGCGCCGTTACAGTACATACCATAAAAATCAGAACAATACGGCATATAATCTCTACCAGGGAAAACACAGCTGAGATCATGCCCTCGATTTTCTCTTTCATCTTCCATCCCCTATTTTTATGAAAATTATTACTTTAATTCTTCATTAATCATGTTCAACAGAGCTTCATATTTACCGGCATATTCCTCATAAATCGGCTCCATAGCTGCCCTAAAGGAATCCAGAACTGCATCCTCAGGCTGTACGATCGTTGCGCCGCCTTCTTCCAGCTTACCAAGCGCCTCATCAATGGAAGCGTCCCAGATCTCTCTGTCATATTCGGTTGCAGCTGCCATTGCCTCTCTTACAATGGTCTGATCCTCTTCACTTAAGGAATTCCACAGATCCAGATTCATACAGATTACATCCATGGTTGTTGTATGGTTATCCAGAAGCACATAAGGAGCTACCTCATACAAACTGTCAGATAAAATAATGTTGGGATTATTCTCTCCGCCCTTGCATACACCGGTCTGCAGTGCGCTGTATACCTCATTCGCCGCTACATTTACAGGATTTGCCCCCAGACAGTCAATCATGGAATTCATCAGCTGGTTGTTCTGCACGCGGATTGCCTTTCCTTTAAAATCTTCAATGGTTTTAATCTCTTCTGTTGTATAGAAACAGCGGCTTCCGCAGTCGGTAAATCCTATTCCCTGGATACTGTAGTCATTTAATCCGTTTAATACATACTCGCCTACTTCGCCCTCAAGCACCTTCCACATCTCTGTGTTGTTCTTAAACAGGAAAGGCAGCAGGAAGACCTGTGTTTCATCGTACAGACCGCTTAAGGTTCCGATGGACAGCTTTGCTACATCCACAGTACCAGTCTGAAGCTGTTCCATATAGGAAATTTCATCTCCCAGAATAGAGGACTCATAGATATCAACTGCAATACGTCCCTCACTTCTCTCATACATCTCATCTGCAAACCGGATCAGTGCCTTTGTAGTGGGATAATCCCTTGCTGCATCTGTAGCCAGCTTCCAGGTCATCTCAGATCCCGTCTTTTTCTCACCTGTATCTGCTGCGGCTTCCTCTCCGGCTGTTGTTTCCGCCTTTGGCGCTGCTGTAGTAACCTTTGCATCTTCTCCGCAGGCGGTAAGTCCTGCTGTCATTGCTGCTGCCAGTGTGATTGCTAATAATTTCTTCATTCTTATCTCCTCCCTGTCATTAAATATTCATCAGTTCTTTAATCTTTGTACCTAAAGCGTCAACCATTTCCTGATACTCTGCTTCCTCTAAAACTACCTTTCCCTGCGTATCATCAAAGGGATTTCCCCAGTCAGCACCATCCTGATACTTTGGAACCACATGGATGTGAACATGAGGCACCAGATCTCCAAAGGTTGCATAATTGATTTTATCCGGATGATACAGTTCAAAGATTGCTTTCGCTACTGCTGCAGTCTCTGCAAAATATCCGTTCCTTTCCTCTGTATCCATCTGGAAATACTCTGTCTTATGATCATTTAATTTGACTACACACCTGCCACGGTATTTCTGATTGCGGTTTAAATATACGGTTGAATACTTAAGTCTGCATATCTCAATCATCAGACTTTTTCGCTTTTCTCCGTCCTCACAATAGAAACATTCACTCATAATATTCTCCTTTCTCAAAAACCAACATTTTGTAAGATTTGTTTATATCAATAAGTATACATATTGTTTGCCATATTGTCAATATAAAAGACAACAGTTTGACAAATTTTTTTCATTGTTTTATTCATTTCTTTAATTTATGCCCCTGCTCCTACAAGTATTTTGTTGTTTTTGTATACATTTCCTTCTATATATGTATATCTATGCTTTTATATTGTTGGCTTTTGTTTTATAAAAATGTTGATTATAATGTTGACTTTTTATTTTTTTCATGTATACTAAGAAGTGAAGCAGATAAACAAACATAAAGCTTATCATCCAAGGAGGTATTTATTTTATGAAGTTTCCAGAAAATTTTGAAATGGTATTTAACAGACGTCTTATCTTTGGAAAAAACAAGATTCGGGAAATTCCCGGAATATTAAACTGGTATAATAAAAAGAAGGTTCTTTTTGTAACCTTCAGTTCTCAGTTTTCAACTTATAATGAACTTTCTGAGCTGCTTAAGGCTTCCGGTCTGGAAGTAGTTCCCTATGAAGTAAGAACAGAGCCATCCTTACAGACCATTGATCATGGACGTGATATCTATATGGCAGAAAATTGCGACTGTACCATTGCTTTAGGCGGCGGAAGTGTAATTGATGCTGCAAAGGTAATCGGTATGCTGGCTGTAAATGGCGGAGATACTGAAGATTATCAGATGAAGGGAAGGGCTGTTACCGTTGAGCCGCCTCTGTTTATTGCTATCCCCACAACCTCCGGTACCGGTGCAGAAGCAACTAAAACAAGCGTTGTCATCAATAATAACAACCACCTGAAAAAAAGCCTCTATCACAATACAATGATTGCAGATGTAGTTGTACTGGACCCGGCACTGACACTTACACTGCCTCCGGCAATTACAGCCGCTACAGGAATGGATGCTTTAAGCCATGCCATCGAATCCTATGTTTCATTAAACGCTACTCCTCTTACCGAGATGTACGGATTAAAGGCTATTGAGCTGGTAAACGAAAATCTGGAAAAAGCTTATTCCAATCCAGATGATATTGATGCAAGAGCCGGTATGATGCTGGCAAGCTATCTGGGCGGCTGTGCAATCACTGCCGGAATTGGTATTGCTCACATTATGGCACAGCCTCTGGGCGGCGAATACGGCATTCCCCATGGCGATGCCTGCTCCATTTTCCTTCCTGCATCCATCCGTCTGAACAGCGAATATGCAGAAGAGAAATATGTAAAAATTGCCCATGCAATGGGCGTTGGCGACAACAGCCTGTCCAATAAGGAAAATATCG
Source organism: uncultured Clostridiaceae bacterium (assembly GCA_958441075.1). Taxonomy (GTDB): domain Bacteria; phylum Bacillota; class Clostridia; order Lachnospirales; family Lachnospiraceae; genus Enterocloster. Next base: position 9,093 of record CAUCBQ010000032.1, read on the forward strand.
AACGTCTCCTTGACCGGATCAAGCAGCTGCAGAAAGCAATCCATGCTCCGTCCTGTTTAAAGCCATACATGAAGGAAGAACCGGAAATGGATTACCTTATTGATGTAATCAAACGGACAACCGGACACATTACCTGCAATCCCAAACCGTTAACGGAAGAGCTGATGAAGGAAGCCTATGAAATGGCTATGAAAGAAGACTGACAGCAAAACAGGCAGAAGAAAATCCGGTTGTGAAGCCATTTAATATATGTTAGACTAAAAATATCAACAAAAGTATCAACCAATTCGTAAATGTTGGTAGAAATCAGGTAGGTTTATGAGCAAAGAAAAATTTCGCTATACAGCTATATATGATGATCTAAAACAGTCTATCATGGATGGAACCTATGAAGAGAATTCTCTTCTGCCCACTGAGCAAAGTCTTTCCATGCATTATGATGTAAACAGAAGCACATTAAGAAAAGCCATGCAGCTTCTGGCTGATGAAGGCTTGATTGAAAAAAAACCAGGCAAAGGAACCATTGTGTTAAGCAGGCAGGCGGAGGGATCTGAGCCCTCCGAAATCATATCCAACAAAAACATCGGATTTCTTCTTCCCAGAGGGAATCTGATTACAGAGCCTTTTTATTCCACATTGTTCAGCCTTCTTGAACAGCACTTTCAGCCAAAAGGCTGCTCTCTTATCTATACTACGCTGGATGATGAGGATGATATGGCCTCAAAAATCGCCCCTCTGGGACTATCTGGAATCGTCTTTGTAAGCAATGTTTCCCGACGCCATATCCGTCTGGCAGTAGAAAACAAAATACCCTGCGTGCTTGTCAACAGCTATTCCCCGGAGCTTCCTTCTATCCTTTCAGATAATGTCCAGGGAGCTTATCTGGCCGGACGCTATCTGATCGAAAGCGGGCATCGGCGTGTAGCGGTATTAGCCGGTGTACGAAGCTATATTTCCAATCAGGAACGTATGGCAGGAATCAAACGGGCTTTTGCAGAAGCCGGCTCCCCTTTGCTTCCAGAATTAATTCTGGAAGCCGATTCCTGGCTTTATGAAACAGCTGAAAATCTGTTTACAGACTTTGTTGCAGATCACAGGAATTCTCTTCCCACTGCTGTTTTTGCCTTTAATGACAGGCTTGCTACCGGCGCAGTAAATGCCATCCGCAAATCCGGCCTTTCTGTACCGGAAGATATTAGTGTAATCGGCTATGATAATCTGGGATATTTTAACAGTATCTCTCCTAAAATGGCCACTGTTGAAACTCATATTGATATTATTGCCGAGGCCACTGTATCGCAGATTATGTGGCAGTTAAATAAAGGCCGATGCATGGGAATCCGTATTCTGGCTCCTGTAGAAGTTGTAAAAGGAGAAACGGTCCTGCCTCGATATATGCCATAATCTCCGTATTTAAGCACAACTTACCCCATTAAAAAAACACCTTGGGAATCATATCACACATGATATACCAGGGTGTTTTTCAAAGCAGGCCGTCTACCCCCACTCCTCAACCTTTCTCCGCAGCTTTTGCACCGTTCCTTCAATATCCTCTGCCCCAAAGATTCCGGACACAACCGCCGCGCCGGCAGCTCCGCTTCCTCTTAGTTTTCCAATATTTTCCAGACAAATCCCTCCAATTGCCACAACGGGAATAGAAACAGAGCGGCAGATTTCTCCCAGACGTTCCATGGTCATGGGAAGGGCATCTGCTTTGGTGGAAGTGCCGAATACGGCTCCGCTTCCCAGATAGTCTGCTCCCTGCTCCTGAGCCTTTATGGCCTGTTCCACCGTCTTGGCGGTAACGCCCAGAATCTTGTCCGGGCCAAGAAGGGCTCTGGCCTGTGCGGCATCCATGTCATTCTGTCCCACATGGACGCCGTCAGCACCGCACAGAAGAGCCAGCTTTACGTTATCGTCAATGAGCAGAGGGACGCTATACCGCTCTGTAAGAACCCGCAACCTGCGGGCCTCCTCCAGATAGTCCCAAACAGTATCGTCCGTCAATCCCTTTTCCCGCATCTGCACCATGGTAGCTCCGCCTCTTAAAGCGGCCTCCACCTGATCGTACAAACTCATTTTCCCGGTCCAGGTCCGGTCTGTCACTGCATAAACCATAAGCTGTCTTCTGTCAAATCTCATTATCGAAACTCCTTTATTATCTGTAAATCACTCATCAAAAATGCTTACAATCTCTCCGTCTAAAATCCTGTTCATATTTTTTACCGCGCAGAAATTGCCGCACATGGAGCAGGTATCCTCTTTTTCCGGCTTTGCAGATGCCCGGTAGTTTCTGGCCTTTTCCGGGTCAATGGAAAGCTCAAAGGTCTTTTCCCAGTCCAGCTTCTTCCTGGCAATACTCATCTGACGGTCCCAGTCAGCAGCGCCCCTGATTCCCTTTGCAATATCTGCCGCATGAGCCGCAATTCTGGAGGCGATAATTCCCTCTTTAACATCGTTTAAATCCGGAAGCCGCAGATGCTCCGCCGGAGTCACATAGCACAGGAAGGAAGCGCCGCTTGAAGCTGCAATTGCCCCGCCAATAGCCGCAGTAATATGGTCATATCCGGGAGCCACATCTGTTACCAGAGGCCCCAGCACATAGAAGGGCGCGCCCTTGCAGATAGTCTGCTGAATCTTCATATTGGCCTCGATCTGATTTAAAGGCATATGGCCCGGCCCCTCTACAATGACCTGCACGTCCTTTTCCCAGGCACGGCGGGTCAGCTCTCCCAGAGTCACCAGCTCTTCGATCTGTGAAATATCTGTAGCATCGTCAATACATCCCGGACGGCAGGCATCTCCCAGACTGATGGTTACATCGTATTTCCGGCAGATTTCCAGAATCCGGTCATAATGCTCATAAAAGGGATTTTCCTTTCCCGTCATCTCCATCCATGCAAAGATAATAGAGCCGCCTCTGGATACAATATTCATCAGACGCTTATTTTCCTTGAAACGCTGTGCCGTTCTGCGGTTAATGCCTACATGGATAGTCATAAAATCCACTCCATCCTCTGCATGCATTTCCACGATCTTCAGCCATTCCTCTGTAGTAATGTCCTTCAACGGTTTATGATAATAAACCACTGCATCATAGATCGGCACTGTCCCGATAATAGCCGGACACTCTGCAGTAAGCTTTCTTCTGAACCTCTGAGTATCTCCCCAGGAGCTTAGATCCATAATAGATTCAGCACCCATTCCAACTGCATAATTTACCTTTTCCAGCTCCATATCCAGATCCTTGCAGTCTCTGGAGGTTCCCAGATTTACATTGATCTTTGTCCTGAGCATGGAGCCGATCCCGTTAGGGTCCAGACAGCGATGATTTTTATTGGCAGGAATTGCTGCCTTTCCCTCTGCCACAAGGGCCATCAATTCCTTTAACTCAAAGTGTTCCTTTTCTGCTACCTTTCTCAGTTCTTCTGTCACAATGCCTTTTCTGGCGGCATCCATCTGTGTGGTGTATTCCATCTTTTTCCTCCTTGTATTGTGTGCCTGAAGCACGTTTTCGTTTCCCAAAGAGGCTGCCGGACGGGCCTGTATACCAAAATCAGAAAAACTGCCCCCAGCAGCTTTTCCGGATATCCGGCAATACAAAAGGTCCGCCCCATAAGGAACGGACCGTGTATACACTTCCATGAACCAGCGGTTCACATCCAGCCGAAATATTTCCCTACGTTGGCATTACCCAAATCAGGTACGATAGGTCGAAGTTCGATTACTTCCTCTCAGCCTGCTTCACAAGCTCCCTGTTAAATCTCAGCATATCACCGGAAACCAATGTGTGTCAAGTGATTTATTTTAAATTTTTTTACTCCGTTATAATACATCCTGCAGCTTCTGCTCAGATCCGCCCTCCGCAGACCGGACAGTAATTATAATCCTCATCTGTTTCAAATCCGCATCTCATACACTTTTTATGAGGATTCTTAGACCCCTCCTGCCATGGCTTGGCATAGCGTCCCTCCTGCACCAGACGCAGGTCTGACTCCGATATATCAGGATTTTCCCCTCTTAAAACAGCCTTTCCCGCCTCTGGTTCCAGCTCATAAACAGCCTCACAGCAATCCATCTTCACATAATAACGCCGGTTCCATTTAAACAGGGGGATAAAGAAAAAGCTGAAATACATATACGTCATAATCACCTGATACCGCCCATGGCTCCCACAGCTTCCGCAAAGCCGCACAAGCCCCTCGCTCAGTATCCTCTGCCCCTGGCTCACGCCTCCGATAAAAATCACCGATTCCACCTCCTCCTTATCCTCAAACAATCCCTACCATCATACCCCCTTTACCCCCTGCCGTCAATCCCCTCCGGCTAAACATCCCTAAACCTCACCACCTCCACCCCTTCCGCCGCCTCCCGTCCAGCCTCACAGGGCGACTTTGGAGGCCATTAGAAAATGTTAGAGGATGCAATTTTTCATTAAAAGCCATATCAAACCTGTCTGAGCGCAGCGAGTTTTTGATATGGCTTTTGCATTTAGAAAAATTACATCCTCTTAGATTTTCTTATGGCCGGAAACCGGAGCCCTGAGAGACTGGACGGGAGGCCCACACGACTTTTAAACCATATACCCGCCCTTCATCGGAGATACTGCGTGTTCAGAATAAATCTTTAACACGCCTTTGGTATATTTAGGAGCCTTGGGCTTCCAGGCTGCCCGGCGCTCTGCCAATACCCTGTCTACCTCTTCCTTTGTCATCTCCTGACCGTGGATTCCCACGATTTCGAGAACACGCTCCGGAATATCAATGCGGATCAGATCCCCTTCCTCTACCAGAGCAATGGGGCCTCCCTCTGCCGCCTCAGGAGACACATGGCCGATAGCCGGTCCCTTGGAAGCGCCGGAAAACCGTCCGTCTGTGATCAGAGCAATGGTCTTTCCAAGCTCCGGATCAGAGGAAATGGCCTCTGTAGTATAAAACATCTCCGGCATACCGGAGCCCTTTGGCCCCTCATAGCGGATAAATACTGCATCGCCCGGCTGGATCTTATGAGACAGAACTGCCGCAATGGCGTCCTCCTCGCAGTCAAAGGGCCTTGCCTTTAATACAGCCTTAAACATTTCCTTCGGAACTGCAGAATGCTTTACAACCGAGCCCTCCGGAGCCAGATTGCCTCTTAAAATTGCTACAGTTCCATCGGTTCCGATGGGTTCCTCAAAGGTGCGGATCACATCCGTACGCTTTAAGCCCCACTTCTTTAAATAGCTCTCGCATTTGTCATAAAAACCGTTTTTCTTTAAATCCTCCAGATTTTCTCCCAAAGTCTTTCCGGTAACAGTCATCACATCCAGATGAAGCATGGATTTAATTTCCTCCATCACTGCGGGAACACCGCCTGCATAATAGAAGAACTGTGCCGGCCATTTTCCTGCAGGACGGATATCCAGCAGATAATGAGCTCCCCGATGCATCCGGTCAAAGGTATCTGCATCAATCTCGATTCCCAGCTCGTGTGCCATGGCAGGGATATGAAGCAGAGAGTTTGTAGAACCGGAAATCGCAGCATGTACCATAATGGCATTTTCAAATGCCTTCTCTGTCACAATGTCGCTGACCTTAATTCCCTTTTTCACAAGCTCCATAACCTGCTTTCCGGCTTTATAAGCCATTTCCTTTAAATCCTCGCAGGTAGCAGGCATCAGGGCCGAGCCGGGAAGCATCAGCCCCAGTGCCTCAGCCATGATCTGCATGGTGGAAGCGGTTCCCATAAAGGAGCAGGCTCCGCAGGAAGGACATGCATGGTGCTTATAATAGGTCAGCTTCTGATCTGTAATCTCCCCCCTCTGGCACATTGCAGAATACATACCGATCTGCTCCAGTGTCAGGAGGTCAGGGCCTGCATCCATAACGCCGCCTGTAATTACAATAGAAGGCATATCCAGCCTTGCCAGTCCCATCAGGCAGGCAGGTACTGACTTGTCACAGCTGGCGATAAATACTCCTCCGTCAAATCCAGTGGAATTTCCGTGAATTTCGATCATATTTGCGATCATATCCCGGTGAGCCAGAGAATAATTAATGCCGTCGTGTCCCTGGGCAATACCGTCGCAGATATCAGTGGTATAATATCTGGCGCCTCTTGCTCCGGCATCGGTGATTCCTCTCATAGCCTCTGCTACAAACTGGTCCAGATGAGCGCTGCCCGGATGGCTGTCTCCAAAGGTGCTCTCTACCAGAATCTGAGGTTTATCCAGATCCTCCACAGTCCATCCCATACCGATCTTTAAAGGATCATTTTCCGGTGCAAGGGCTCTTACTCTCTGACTGTTCAATTCCATCATGTTATTTCCTCCCGTATTAAATGAATTTCAATCGCGCTAAAATCATCTGATGTATCATGTCTCAATCATAGCATTTTGCAATTTTAATTACAAGTCATCAGACCATCATTCTACTTTATGCCAAAAAACAATTCTATTTTTTATGCACCATATACAAAAAGCCCAGATGTTTTGAATTCACCCAGGCTTTTATCTGATGTTTTACATCATTTTACGTCAAAAGTCATCAGACATCTTATATTTTATTCTTATCCGCCTTTTCCTTTTCCTCCCGAATCAGCTCCAGAATCATATTTCGATTGTATGTCATATGCATCATCATAGCTGTTTTAGCCCCGATGGGATCTCTCTCGGAAACAGCATCCACTATCGCTCTATGGGTCATAATCGTTTCCTGCGCAAGCTTCTGATGAGTCACATTTACAAACATCAGTACCGCTGTGTCAATAATGGGAATCAGCTGCTCTACCACCTTGTTCCCTGAGCATCTGGCTACACTGGTATGAAAGGCAATATCATCCTGAATGTACAGATCTCCCGCAGCAATGCGCTTCTCCACCCGGTCACAGTAATAACGCAGCTCCTGAACCCCCTCCTCTGTGGCATTTAAGGCTGCCATTTCTGCAATTCCCGGTTCCAGAATCAGGCGCACATTAACCAGATCTAAGGCCAGAGCCATCTTATCCTCCACCCCGCTCAGCCCCAAAGGGTCCATGTC
>CAUCBQ010000033.1 GCA_958441075.1 uncultured Clostridiaceae bacterium
CAGCAGATGAGTGCAGCCCTTACCCGATCATTGAGTTTTATGATGCGGAAAATGTCAATTATGTATACAGTCATTCCCGGCTTAAGGAGATTAAATTCTATACGGGTTACAGATCTGGAAGCAAGGAGCTGCGGCTGGAAGAAACTTATGGATACGGGTACATCAAGTACAGGCTGTATGATGATTATGGCCGGGAGGTATCCTTGAAGCAGCTTCCGGAAACGGCGCACTTGATGGATATCGGGATAGAGGGGGATCTGATGCTGGCAGTCCCGCTTAAGATATTTTCATCAATCAAGTATAAGTACCGAGGAAAAGCGTTATTTGACGGAAAAACTGATGTATTGGACGGCTTGGACGAGGTGATAAGCCAGTGGATGGATGCGATCCGGATGGGACGCATTAAACGTTACATACCAGAGAATCTGATACCAAGAGATCCAGTTAACGGAAAGATGCTTCCAGCCAATCCATTTGACAATGACTTTATTGCCATCGGGGATAATATGGCAGAGAAATCCAATCAGCAGGTGGAGATTTCACAGCCCCAGATTTCCTACGAGGCATATGTCAGCAGCTATGCCAGTTTTCTGGATATGGTATTGCAAGGTATCATGTCCCCGTCCACTTTGGGAATTGATCTTAAAAAGACAGACAATGCCGAATCACAGAGGGAGAAAGAAAAGGTGACACTCCATGTGCGGAATAAGATTGTAGACGCTTTGAATGAAACTCTTCCAAAGCTGATTCAGGTGGTATTACAATGTTATGATCTGATGTGTGGGAAAGCACCAGGGGAGTATGAGCCGACAGTAAAATTCGGTGAATACGCTTCTCCTGATTTTGGTACCACAGTAGAGACAGTGGGAAAAGCCAAACAGTACGGCGTAATGTCCCTGGAAACCTCTGTGGATCAGCTGTATGGAGATACTTGGACACAGGAAGAAAAGGACGCAGAGGTGGAACGCCTGAAAATAGAACAGGGTATTGCAGAGCTGGAAGAGCCGGGGATCAATCAGTCCGCCGGTTCTTTTCGGTTGAATACGGAAGGAGGTAGATCAGATGGTGGTGACAATGGGGGAAAAGGTCTGGGTGGTGAATCAGGAACGGTACAAGAGCCTTTTGGCGTTGGGAAGTGAGCAGGTTCCTTTTGGGGTGTACGCTATTGAAAAGGATGGACAGGCAGAAATGCGTTTCGATCATTGCAAGAGCATTACCCAGCTGAAAAGGCTGATTCGCCAATTCAAGGTGGCGGGCTATAAGGTATACGCAAATGGGAGGTGATTCCTCTGACAGAATACGATATCACAGCTGCCTTTAAGGCTATTGAGGATGAGCTGATCGCTTCCATGATCCGTAACATGGACCGTCACAGGGCCGAGGAAACAAAAGAGGGCTATGAATGGTCTATGTGGCAGACTGAGCAGCTTAAGGCCTTAGAGAAGTATAAGCGGAACAACCAGAAGAAGTACAAGAAGCAGTTCCAGAAGATAAATGGTGAAATTGACCTTCTGATCCGAAAGGCCAGAGAGACAGGGAATATGCAGCAGGAAATAAAAATCCTGGAGGCGATTAAAAAGGGGTTTCCGGCCAAGAAGATCAGTAAGGGCATGGCAGGAGAGTTCTTCCGCCTGAATGACCGAAAGCTGGAAGCCTTGATTGAGGCCACTATCCACGATATGGAGAAGGCCGAAACTGCGATTCTGCGCAAGGCAGAGGATGATTACAGGCAGGCAATCTATAACGCTCAGGTATATGCCAATACAGGCGCAGGAACCTATGAGAAGGCTGTGGATATGGCTACGAAGGATATGTTATCCCGTGGCCTTAACTGCGTGCAGTATGCCAATGGAGCCCGTCATACGTTGGCTGATTATGCCGATATGGCTATACGGACAGCCAGTAAGCGGGCTTACCTGCAAGGCGAGGGAGAGAAGCGGCAGGAATGGGGAATAGCCACGGTAATTGTCAACAAGCGTGGAAATCCCTGCCCCAAGTGTCTCCCGTTTTGCGGGAAGGTTCTGATTGATGATGTGTGGAGCGGCGGCCCTGAGGACGGGGTGGATCTGGAAACTGGGAAGAAATATCCTCTGATGAGTTATGCAATCAGCTGTGGCCTCTACCATCCACGTTGTAAGGACAGCCACACAACCTATTTCCCTGGAATTTCAACAGCTGATGATACATGGACAAAAGAAGAATTGGAGGCCATCGGACAGGAATACGAAGCAGAACAGAAACAGCAGTATGCGAAGCGACAGGAAGAGAAGTATGATCGACTGGCTAAGTATTCACTGGATGCGGAGAATAAAAAACAGTATGGAATAAAAGCTAAGAATTTACATGAGCAATACGAGAGTGATATTTTTAGCCGATTTAAAAAACTGTTTTCAGGTGGAAATTCTGACTTGGAACAGGTTCAGATGAAATTTGTGAAGAAAGTAAACGAAAATCCAATACAGCCAGTTCAAAAAATACTTTTGAATTCATATTCTCGGGTTAAAATTAAAAAATGGGATAAACCAAGTTCTCGATTTGATGATAGAAATTGGTGCATTATGATAGGAAATTCTATAGATGATACAACAATCGCTCATGAATTATTTCATGAAATAGACTCCACATATGAAATATCTCAAAATAGATACCTTCTTGTTGCACTGGAAAAAGACTCTGACCTGATAATAAGAAGGGCAAAAGAGTATGGAAATGATGTAGCTGGTATGGTAAAATCGTTGTATCCAGAAGAATTTATAAAGACAGATACAGGCCGTATGGTTATTAAGGCAGAGCACAGAGGATTATCTGATATTCTGCATGGACTTTCTTATGGTGAGATTGACATGGGATATGGTCATAGGAGGCCTGGATATTGGGAAAAAAATCTTAATATAGAAAGAGAAACTTGGGCTCAGATCGGACGCTCGTTATATCAAAATAATCCTAAGGATATAGAGATGATTCGCTATTTATTGCCGAACACATATAAAAGAGTGTTAGAAATTCTTGAGGAGGTGGCCTACTGATGTATCACGGTCCAAAGAGTAAGGAACTTCTTGAGTTGCGAATTCAATATGAAAAGATATTTGGCTATGATCCAAATGGGGATATGGAAATTGAAATAGCAGATCATGGAGAGTATGTTTCTTTATTGAAAAAATGTATTGAAGAAAGAAAAGATATGTTTGAGGTTTTGGAAATATAGATACCACCAGTCAGTAATGGCCGGTGGTTTTTTGTATCCATTTTTAGCGTTGCGACGTCGCAACAGGAAGGAGAGAATTATGGGTAGATTTTTAAGATGGCTGAAACGGTTCTTCTGTCGGGCAAAGCCTGGATGTGAACACCAGTATAGAAAGCACTGGTGCCGCCGCCATGGCCCTTATGGTGGATATGTGAGGCGGTGTGCGAAATGCGGAAAGGAAATCGAGAGATGAGTGAGTGTAAGAGAGAAATGAGATTAGATGATACAGCTGAGATGATGAGCAGCCCAGATTATAAGGAACGCTTTAGGGCTGAGTATTGTCAGGTTGCGATCCGATACCACAAGCTGAAAGCTATGCTGGATAAATGGGATCAGGGTATGCTGGACTTTAAACCGACCTGCCCCAGAAGCATTTACAGTATGCAGGTAAAAGCTATGACGGATTATATTGCGGTTCTGGAAGCACGGGCAGTAATGGAAGGCATAGAGCTTTAGCCATAGCAAGTCATAGAATTAGTCATAGACACGTAGGCGGTGCCTGGGTGTTATTTTAACGCCTTTTTTCGGCAGGCGTTAAAGAACCGGAAGAAAGGAAGGTATCATAATGACGCAGGAACAGTTTGAAGCCCTTGGCATTGAGAAATCTCTTGCCAAGAAGGCCGCAGAGGAATCCAAAAAGGAGCTGGAGGGGTATGTAGCAAAGGACACATACGACCAGACAGAGCAGCAGCGTAAACAGCTGGAAACCTCAGTCAGCGACTACAAGACCCAGCTGGAGGCATTAAAAACGACTGCCGGGGACAATGCAGCGCTTACCCAGCAGATCACAGACTTCCAGAATCAGATCAAGCAGAAGGATCAGGAACATCAGAAAGAGATTACGGATCTTAAGCTGACGAACGCTATTAAACTTGCTATTTCCGCATCCGCACAGGACAGCGATCTGGTAGCCGGTCTGGTTGACAGAAACAAGCTTATCCTTGGAGAGGATGGAAAAGTAACCGGTCTGGATGAGCAGGTAAAGGCCCTGAAAGAAAGTAAGCCATTCCTGTTTAAGGCGGAGCAGAAACCCGCTGCAAAGAAAGGCTTCTTCCCCATCGGAGCCAAGGATGCAGATGGGGGCAATGGCGGGGAAGGTGGCCGTATGACAATGAAGGAAGCGATCGAAGCCAAATTAGGCATGGGCGCAGATGAGAAAGGAGAGTAAAAAATAATGGCGATTACACTTGAAGAAGCAAAAAAGAATGTGCAGGATGACCTGCAGATGGGCGTAATTGATGAGTTCCAGAAATCCAACTGGATTTTGGAGCACATTCCATTCGATGATGCAGTATCACCGACTGGCGGAGGAGCAACACCAAGTTACAGTTATACCCGTCTTAAGACACAGCCAACTGCACAGTTCCGTGAGATCAACAAGGAATACACCCCATCAGAGGTAACCAAAGAACGCCACACAGTTGAAATCAAGGTGTTTGGTGGCTCCTATGAGATTGACCGTGTGATTGCAAGCATGGGAGGTATTGTAAGCGAGGTAGAGCTGCAGCAGGCCCAGAAGATCAAGGCGGCGCAGGCACTGTTTAATGATACCTTTATTAATGGCGATTCCGGGACGGATTCCAAGGCTTTTGATGGACTGGAGAAAGCGCTGACCGGAAGCTCCACTGAGTACAACAATGATGGGGTAATCGACTTATCTACCTCTGAACTGATTACTCAGAATTATCAGTATTTTCTGGATATGCTGGATGAATTTCTTGGCGGTTTGGATGGAACCCCTTCTTGTATTATGGGAAACACAAAGCTGATCGCAAAGATTCGTGCCTGTGCGAGACGTGCCAGTATGTATCAGATAACAAAAGACAACTGGGGAAATCAGGTGGAGAGCTACGGCGGTATTCCGTTTGTAGACATGAAAACAAAGCCGGGAACAAATGACGATGTTGTAAAGACGGGAGAAGACGGGAAAACCTCTTTGTATGTAGCAAGACTGGCTATGGATGGACTTCACGCAGTTTCTTTCGCAGGCGCGGCCCCTGTCCAGACCTGGCTTCCTGATTTTTCTACTGCCGGAGCTGTAAAGAAAGGCGAAGTGGAAATGAATGCAGCCATTGCACTAAAAGCATCTAAGGCGGCAGGCGTATTCCGTAACATCAAAGTGAAATAGGAGGTATAAGGCATGAAGGTGTATAGCCCTAACAAAGATTATGCCGGAGTGTCGGCATCAGTGCCATTTTGCGGCGGAGTAGGGGAAACGGATGATCCATATCTGTTAGATTGGTTCAGGAAACACGGTTATACAGTGGAAGAGACTGGGGATGCGGGAGCATCTGAACATGAGGATGAACCTGAACTTGCGAAAGAGTCCGAAAAATCAGAAGAACCCAAACCGTCCAAAGAACCCGGCAAAAAGGTGTCATCCAAGAAAGCAGGTGAGTGATATGGCATATGAGCCATACGCTGCACCTGATTTTTATTTGCGTGAGTACGGCGGGAGCCTGATACCGGAGGATAAGCTTTCCAGCGCTCTCCGGCAGGCATCCCGCCACATTGATTCCCTGACCTTCAACCGGATTGTGGGCCGGGGAATCTCTGATCTTACACCATTTCAGCAGGATCTGATCCGGGAGGTGGTCTGCCAGCAGGCGGATTTTGAGTATGAAAATGCGGACGAGATCAGCACGATCCTGCAAAGCTACAGTATCAACGGCGTATCCGCTCAATTTGGCAGCTCCTGGAATGTGCATACGGAACAGGGAGTTGCCATGAAGAGAGATGTATATGCTCTGCTGTGTCAGACAGGCCTATGCTGCAGGGAATTGAGGTGATTATTATATGAAATATCCTTGTTTGGTACCGAAACGGCTGTGTAAAACGGAGATCCACGTACATCTGGAATCTGAGGGAACAGACGAATACGGACAGCCGGAGAAGGTTCTGGATCTTGACCTTCTGTGCAATTTTCAGGATGGAGCTAAAACGGTGTGGACGGATGAAAAGAAGCTGGTACAGATCACAGGTACGGCCCTGTTTCCTGGGGATATCGCCCCGGACTGGTCTTCTTTAAGCGGTGGTACGGTGACGGTGTTCGGTGAGGTGCGCCGGATCAATCGGGGCAGCAAGGCCCGGAATCCGGACGGGACGGTCAATTATTGCCGGCTGGAGGTGATCTGATGCAAGTGAAATCTTCCGTCAAATTGAATATGGCGAGGATCAATGAGCTCACACAGGCGGCAGTGACAGCCTTGGAGAAGACTGGCGAGGCCCTGCATACAGAGGTAGTACAGGCGCAGGTCATGCCGTTTGATACAGGCCATTTGCAGGAGGATGCTACTTTTGTTGATTACAGCGAATCTTCCCAGGGGAAGGTATCACTGGTAACAAGCACACCATATGCCCGGAGGCTGTACTACCATCCGGAATACAACTTCCAGACAGATGAAAATCCGTTTGCAGGCGGTGAATGGTATGAGCCATGGCTACCTGGTGGGATCAGTGAGGATTTTGCAAAAGAGGCTTTCAAGAAATTTTACAAAAAGGCAGGTGGTGTGTGATGCTGACCTTAGATGATATCAGAGGATACATAGCCGGTCTTGGGGAGTACAATATGGTGTACATCGGCAAGATGGACAACAAGAGGGAACATTCCATAGGCGTATATCCCCGAAAAGCTTCTGGACAGCCTGTGACGGCTCTGGGAGGCCCGCAGTACAGCTCCTATGATATCCGGTGTATATCCCTGTTGATTCACTGGGATAAGGATGTACGGGCCTCAGAACAGGCGGCCTATGAATTATTTGAGAAACTTAGAAACGTATCCAGCCCGATGATAGGCGATACCCGTGTTAACCAGATCAGTCTTAAGGTACCAGAACCACAGCCGGTAGGTACAGATGATAACGGGATATACGAGTATGTAATCTGGCTGGATTTTGTATATCAGAGAAAGTGAGGGTAAGAAATGGCAGGAGAAGCTAAAGTCTATCCGGTACACAACAATGAGTTTAAATTTGGAACCAAAGGCGTGACCAGTTCGGATGAGGATATGGTGATGCCGGCAGACCTTGAAAATTTTGCTCCATCCATTGATGGAACGGTAGAGGAATGGTACGCCATGGATGCAAAAGGCTGGGCTAAGTCGGCTATGACAGGAAAGAAGCTGTCATTTGCTTTTAAAGGCAAGAGATCCGTGGGAGATCCTGGGAATGACTATATTGCGGGGCTTGCATGGAAATTCGGGCAGGATGTTATGACGAAATTTGAGTGGGTCATGGTATCTGGTGCAAAGCTGGCATGCACTGTGGTAGTCAACGTAACCACTCCCGGAGGCGGGGATACCACGAATATTGATACCCTTGAATTTGAGGTAACGTGTTACGGCAAGCCGGAATTTACACCGGCTCCAGGAGTAGGCGGCTGAACAGAAGGAGGAAAAAAGAATGTCAAGAAGAGTAGATATTACAGAAAAATTAAGCTTTAACGAGAATCCCTGTCTTGTAATCAGGGGGAGGGAATTAGAAGTTAATACAGATGCCCCGACTATGCTTAAGGTGATGGGAATTATGTCTAATGATGATCCGGGAGCAGGAGAAATTATTGACGCTTATAAGCTTGTCTTTCCTCAGGCGTCAAGGGATGTAATTGAAAAGGAATTGAAGTTAAGTTTTAATGATCTGATTATTGTGGTACAGGAAGCCTTTAATCTGGTTCTGGGAGAAGACAACAAGCTGGGAGAGCAGTGACCCGTACTACGATCTGTTTGAGGACTGGGATCTGATTGTATCCAGTTTCCTGTCGCAGTACGGGTTAAGAATCAGGACGAAAGAGTTTGAATCGGTCTCCTGGGATGAATTTAAGGCGCTGATTGCCGGATTATCTCCGGAGACCGCTTTGGGGCGCGTGGTAGCGATCCGGTCTGAAACGGATAAGGATGTTATCAAGCACTTCTCAAAGGATCAGCGCCGGCTTTATGACGAATGGAGAAACAGAGGGGCTGAAACCATGGACGAGAAAACCTTTGAGCAGAGCATGGCAGAGCTGGAGCATATGTTTGCAGCCATGTGTGGTTAGTAGGAGGTGGCAGAAATTGAAAAAGTAAGAAAGCAGATCCGGTGTCCATACTGCGGATACCGGATGCCTATTTATTATGATCCTGACGCCTGTGCAAAAGGGATTTTTGTACGATGTAAGGGCCGGGATTGCAAGAGGGAGTTCGAGGTAGATATACAGCCGGACAAGTAGTGCCATTATGTGCCGATGTCTGAGTAACAGATAGAGGCAGGTGGTACATATGGCAGCTGATGCATCCATTAGTTTTGACATATCGCTGGAATTAGGAAAAATCAAGACAGCAATAGACAATACATCTCGCAAAGTAAAGGCGGATTTTGAAAAAGCTTTTTCAAATTCAGCACAAAAATGCCAGCGGTCATGTGACGAGATGGCCGGAGCTTTTAGAAAAGTGGATGCTTCTGCCGACGAAACCCGACAGAAAATAGAAGCTATTTTAAGGGATAGCGAAAAAAGCGCAAAATCAAAGGCTTCCTCTATTGCCTGGATTTACCGGAAACAGGGAATGGGCCAATCGGAAGCCATGAAAAAAGCTTGGTCAGAGATTGAACGGAATAGCAAGTCATCCTCCGAAAAGGTTAAAAAGAGTATACGAGGTATCGGATCACAGGCAAAAGAAACCTCTGGAGAGCTTACTGGTGCACTGGGACCAGCGCTTAAAAAGATAGGGTTTGCCTTAGGTGCGGCGTTTTCCGTGAAAAAACTGATTGACTTTGGAGCTGATTGCCTGCGTCTTGGGTCAGATCTTCAGGAAGTCCAGAACGTGGTGGACGTAACATTCCCCCAGATGTCGAAGCAAGTGGATAATTTCGCCAAGAATGCAGTGGCTTCCTTCGGCTTGTCTGAAACCATGGCGAAGAAGTTCGCCGGTACATCCGGAGCCATGGCAAAATCATTTGGATTCAGTGAACAGGCTGCTTATGAGATGGCTACAACCCTTACCGGATTGGCGGGAGATGCAGCCTCTTTCTATAATATCAGCCAGGATGAAGCCTATACAAAGCTGAAATCCGTATTCACGGGTGAAACTGAAACGCTGAAGGATCTGGGCGTGGTTATGACCCAAAGCGCCCTTGATGCGTATGCTCTGGCAAATGGGTACAGCAAGACCACGGCGAAGATGTCCGAGATGGAGAAAGTGGCTCTGCGGTATAAGTTTGTGCAGGACCAGCTCTCTGCTGCCTCTGGTGATTTTATCCGGACTTCTGACGGATGGGCGAATCAGGTAAGGGTCTTACAGCTCCAGTTTGATTCGTTGAAAGCCACCATCGGACAGGGATTGATTAACGTCCTGACACCAGTAATTAAGGTAATCAATACCATTATCGGTAAACTGATGAGCCTTGCTAACGCGTTCAAGGCTTTTACGGAAATGATTACCGGAAAGGGCTCATCTGGCGGTGGGACCAGTGCAGCGGCCGCAGGCATGGAAGCGGTAGCGCAATCTGCGGATAAGGCCAATGCAGCCGCAGGCGGAGCAGGAAGCGCCGCGAAGAAGGCTGCCAAGGACATGAAGAGTGTCACTACAGGGATTGATGAGCTGAATATCATTGACCCTGATACCGGATCTGATGGAGGCGGATCGGGCGGAGGTGCCGCAGGTGGGTATGATGTAGACCAGTTCGATATGGGCGCGGTTGACACATCCGCTCTGGATGTCATGGACAGCAAGTACCAGGCACTGATCGACAGGGCTAAGGAACTTAAAGACCTGTTTACAGCGGGCTTCTGGGATGGCTTTGGAGATACATCCGTCTTTGACAGCATCCTTGCATCGGTTGATCGGATTAAGCAGAGCCTTGGAGAGATATTCACGGCTCCGGAGGTGCTGGCTGCTGCCAATTCCTTCGCGGATCAGTTTTCTTATAGTCTGGGCCAGATTGCCGGATCTGTAGCCGGAATCGGCACAACCATAGCGGACAATCTTCTGGGTGGTATCAGTCTGTATTTGCAGCAGAATACAGAGCGGATCAGGGAATACCTGGTATCTATGTTTGATATCGGTTCCCGTGTTGCTCAGATCACAGGGGATTTTTCAAAGGCTGTTAATACAATTTTCTCAGCTTTCCGGAGTGACAGCGCAAAGCAGATCACTGCTGATGTCATAGGGATTTTTTCGGATGCATTTATGGGTGTATCTGAACTTTTGGGAAAGTTTGGACGAGATATTTTAAATGTATTAACAAAACCCATTATTGATAATAAGGATGCAATCAAAAATGCAATTCAGGGGTTGCTAGATACTATACAGCCAATAGTGAGCCAAATGAAAGAACTGTTGGGAAAAATGTTTGACGGTTTGAATGAGGCTTATGATACTTATGCGAAACCTGTTTTTGATGCATTGGCACAAGCATTATCAGATGTGGTTGCATGGTGCTTGGAGAATACGGGAACGATAGAAGCTATAACAGCGGTAGTGATTGCATTTTTTGCGGCATGGAATGTTGTTAAACTGGGAGAATTTGTAATCAATGCCGGCGGGGTAATAAGTGCGATACAAGGCATGATTGCTCCAATTACATTGGCGACAAGTGCCCTTTTAACCAATGCAAAAGCATTTGCTACAAATACAGCAGCAAAAATAGCTGACAAAGCTGAAACAGTAGCTATCGTGGCAATGTATGCAAAAGACTTTGTTGTAGCAACAGCGGCGTCAGTTGCGGCTTTGGCAAAACAGGCCGCTCAATTTGCGATTACTACAGCGGCAAAAGCGGCAGATGCAATAGCTCAGGCAGCTATGACCGCCGCTACTGTTGCGTGGAATGCAGTGTGTGCAGTTGCGACAACGCTGACAACAGCATTAGGAGCAGCTATTGGATTTATCACAAGCCCTATAGGTTTGGCTATAGCGGCCATTACGGCATTGATAGCAGCAGGCGTATACCTGTATCAGCATTGGGATGAAATAAAAGCCAAGGCATTAGAAGTATGGGAACAGATTAAACAGATAATTTCTAATGCGTGGACTGCAATCCAACAAAAAACAACTCAAATCTGGAACGGCATAAAATCCCTGCTCAACACCATTTGGAACTGGCTGAAATCCCTTGCAACTACCCTGTTTACTGCGATCAAAAACGCGATCAGCACAATCTGGGAAAGCATTAAATCTACCACCTCAGAGATCTGGGAAGGAATCAAGAGCACCCTGTCTACCCTCTGGGATACCATCAAAACGGCTGTAGATGAGAAATTTACAGCCATGCGGGATGCGATCACGGGCATATGGGATACTGTGAGAAGCAAAACAAAGGAAATATGGGATGGCATCTGGGCGGATATAAAGGGTATCATCAACATGATTATCAGCGGCGTTGAGAGCATGGCAAACCGTGTTATTGATGCTATTAACGCCATGATCGATGCTGTGAATGAGGTAGCGGATAAAGTGCCTGGAATCGGTGCAGATCTCATTCCTAACATTCCAAATATCAACCTTCCGCGTTTGGCGCAGGGTGGTTTTGTCCGCGCCAACACGCCGCAGCTTGCGATGATCGGCGATAACCGGCACTATGGTGAGATTGTGGCACCTGAGGATAAAATGCAGGAGATGGTAGACCGTGCGGTAGCAATGGCATCACACAACAGCAGCGGCATGAGCGACCAGTACCTTGCTATTATGGTAGACCTGCTGCAAAAGATTATAGAGTTAATTGAGCAGATGGATCTGACCGTCTATGTGGATATCAGAGAAATCAAGAAGCAGCTGGCTGATCTGGAGAAGCGCAGCGGTTACAGGCTCAGACCAACATAAGGAGGAAGCAGTATGGCAATCTATATCAACGGTCACAAATACCCCTCTTATGACCAGGGGCCGGGTCTTACTATTGCCACCAACGTCAACCAGGGCAAAAACGCCCTGGGAGAGTTTGTGGGGCAGAGGGTGGGACGGGATCAGGACAAGATAGACGGCCTGCAGTGGTCTTATCTGGATGCTGCCACCTGGGGAAGTATCCTGCGGGAATTTGACGATTTTGTAGTAACTGTCAAGTTCCCGGATATGAAGACGGGAGGCTGGAAAACAGAGCGGATGTATCCCGGGAACAGGACAGCCAAGGTTTGGGAAGAGGATGAAGACGGGCTTCCGACCATGTACAAGGACTGCAAGGTTAATCTGGTAGACTGCGGGGTGATTGAATAATGCAGGCAGCAAGCAGCAAATACAAAGAGGTTATGCGCCGCAAATGGCGCAATCCTCTGTCCCATCTGCGTGTTACGATTGGTCTCATCAACCAGGAGGCACAGGCATCCGCATATATTCCAGATCCGGATCAGTATACTTATTTTTCCGACCTTAAGAAACCCATGGATAATTACAAGGTACAGGAGCTGTATGGTACCTGTGATGAGGATTATACGCAGGTGGATGGCTCCATGTACTTCCTGCCCCATGAGGCAGATGCAGTGGTTCTCAATCAGGGACTTGTGACGGAGAAGCTTCTGGGAGATATCGAGATCCGTTTTCCAGTTCAGTATGATATTAAGGGACTGACGGTAGAATTTGGGAAAGCATACCCGGTAGATTTTTCCATTGTGTCCGATAATCATACAGTAGAGGTTACAGGCAATGCAGACGGTCATTATGTGACTGAGGAGATCTTCGAGGGGGCCACCTTCTTGCGGTTCTCCCCGTCCCGGATGATGAATGGGCAGAGCCGGTTCCGGATCAATCAGATCACCATGGGAATAGGCATTTACTTTGACAGTCGTAAAATTCTGTCGGCTACCAAAAAGGAACATATCAGCCCTATATCAGAGGAATTGCCTACGATTGATTTCAGTCTGACAGTCAGCAATAAAGACCGGGCTTTTGACGTGGAGAACGATGAGAGCAGCGTTAACTTTTTTGAACTGGGGCAGGATATAGAGGCACTGTACGGACAGGAATTGGATGACGGGACCATAGAATGGATTCCGGGCATTAACCTGGCACTGAAAGAGTGGTCTGCGGATGATGAGAAACTGAACCTGAGCGCATCCGACCGGTTTGACAGCATGGACAGTACCTATTACCGGGGGCAGTATCATCCGGAGGGGATCAGTCTGTATGATCTGGCGGTGGATGTATTCACGGACGCGGGGATAGATCCAAGAGAATACGGGGTTGATACCTATCTTAAAACAGTGATTGTCAGGAATCCGATCCCGGTTGTGGCCCACAAGGAAGCGCTCCAACTGATTGCCAATGCGGGCCGATGCATCCTGTATCAGGATCGGGCCGGAAAGATATATCTGAAATCCAGCTTTGTGCCGGAGATGTCCGTATCATCAGAGGATGAGGCGTATTTCTCCCATGTCAGTACGATATTAAGCAAGGATGCAGGCACCCGTGATGAGTATGCACTGACAGGGCAGGATTATTCTACGACAGGCAGCACAATGTATTTCCTTCCACGGCAGTCTGATGGGGGAACATACCTCAATACCGGATATGTCTCTGATCTGGCAGCGGATGAAAAAGGAGCCTTTCAGAATAACCCAACCGTTACCCTTACGATGGAAGCGGCATATAAGTGTTTTGGCGTTACGCTGATGTTTGGACACAACTGGCCGGATACTGCGGTATTCCATTCATACAACAGCGGAGAGCTTCAGGAAGATTACGAAGTCAGAGGTTTGGAACAGACAGCAGTAATCGGCCATGAGTTCCCGGAGTTCGATCAGCTGGTTATTGAGTTCACGAAGGGAGCACCCAATAACCGTGTGATTCTGGATCAGATCGCTTTCGGGGACAGCACGGATTATGTACTGGAGTATGGCGTAGAGCTGACGAAAACGCCGGAAGGTACCAAGCTGCCCCGGGTGAAAGAGCTGCAGGTATTGCGTACTCTGTATAGCCAAGGGAATGGCGAGGTACAGGAACTGATCCAGGAAACGATCAGCCTGACAGCGCAGGATAACCAGTATACATTCTATTTTTCTAACCCTTCCTATGATCTGCGGGTTGAGATACCGGAACGCGTAGAGGTATCCAATATAATCCAGAATGGTTCATTTGATGAAGGTATAAGCGGATGGAGAAACGGACAGTATGATGCAGCCAGAAAATGTGCATATGTAGTTGCTACAGGAAACAGCGCTGTTGTAATGGATCAGCCGGTACAGATGATATCCGGTCATAAGTATTATCTGCGAGGCAGTTTCATGAGAGAAGAGGAACCGGATGCATATTCCGGGAATGATGAGTATGATTTAACCTGTAAGGGGGCTCCTGAGTCATTTAACATCAATGTGAGGCCAGAGGTTTTTCCTTCAGACGGAATGTGGCATACAAGGTCAGTGATTGATACGGTCAGCGTTACCGGGGAATGGATGGTCAGGGTGTATACATATGCCGGCAAGAAGCTATTCGCGGACTCTCTGCTTCTGATTGATCTGACGGAGGCTTGGGGAGAAGGTCGTGAGCCGGATCTGGAGTGGTGTGATAAATATATCGAGTATTTCTCAGGAAACGCAAGTATACCAAAGTACGGATGTGAGATTATAGAAAGCAGTGCTTACTATGCAACTGTGGCGCTCGAAGGTGTTACAGAAACGGCAGAGGTTGTAATAAGCGGTAAGGAATATGCGGTAACACAAGCCAAGGTCAGTCGTCAACTTAATCCTACAGGAAACTTGGAAACCTGGGAGAATCCGTTGGTGTCGGATGTGGTCCATGCGGCTGATCTGGCGGATTGGATCGGTGATTACTTTGAGGCTGACCGGGAATATAACCTGCAATATCGGGGAGAACCAAGGATAGACGCCAATGACATTGCATTTCTTGAAAATAAGTATGTTCCAGATCTTCTGATCCGCGTGACAGACCACACATTGAAATATAATGGGGCACTATCCGGGACGATCAAGGCAAGGAGGGATATGAGCTATGTGGCAACAGCCAAAAACAGACTGGCAGGCAAGTGATTTTTTTAATATTCAGGATTACAACCGGATTAAGGGCAATCTTAACGAGATCCGGAACATGGCCTTGGAACTCTGGCCGGAGTTTGATTTTGAGGATATGGGGCAGGACAAGACTTATCAGGACTATGGATTCTATGCAGATGAGATTAACCGGTTTGAGGATAATCTGGATCACATTTGCGCCGGCACATATCCGTTTGAGATCGGAGAAAAGCAGACATACAGTGAGAATCAGCCCTTTATTGGCTGGGAGGAACTGAACCGGATTGAAAGCGCCTGTCTGAAAATGTATCTGAATATTCAGTCGGGCATGGACAGCAGGCCAACCTTGGAAATGACATTGGGAGGAGATGTAAATACATGGCTTTAAAAACAGATTTTGTGGACGCTCTTTTTGAACAGAAAAAGATTCGTTTGAATGAAAATGGGGATGGAACGGTGACGCCGGTAGATGAAACAGAGTATACCTGTCAGGGAGATAAGTTTGGGGCGAAAGAAATCAACGCAACCAACGAGGCAGTAAACGGTCTGTCAGAGGATATGGTAGACCTAAAAAAAT
>CAUCBQ010000034.1 GCA_958441075.1 uncultured Clostridiaceae bacterium
GTTTGGAAAAAAATTTAAAACTTGCATTTTTATGAAAAAAGGGTATAATGTGAATCGGATCTCAATCAGGGTCCTCAGGAGGAAAGAGAATTATGAAACTGAAAAAAGGATTGGAAAGCTTTGCCTGGATTGCCTTGGCAGTGGCGCTGATTTTTGTAAATGCAGCTGCTGCCAATGCAGATCAGTTTTCTGCCCAGGAATCTTTTGCTGCAGGTGCAGATTCTGCGCCGCATTTGCGGTAATAAAGCAGGATATACCTTTTCAGGACCGGCTTAAGCGCCCCGCAGGCTTTGCAGACAGCAGAGCGGCGGGGCCTTTTTTGCGTTTCCTGGGAAGACTCCCGGGGCAAAAGCTCTATGATTCTAAAATGAGATATGATATACTGGATAGATAAATACAGAATGTCTGGTAAAAGCCGGACAGAAATGAGGTGGATGTATTTTGGAGCAGAGAGAATGCGTACCTGTACCGGGAGCATTTTACAGGCATTTTAAAAATAAGCTTTACCAGATCATAGCAGTGGCGGTTCATTCGGAAACGGGAGAGCCTATGGTGGTATATCAGGCTCTGTACGGGAATTTTGGGATATATGTCCGTCCTCTGGATATGTTTATGAGCCCGGTAGACCGGGAAAAATATCCAGATGCGGATCAGGAGTACCGTTTTGAACGGGTATGGCCGGAAAATGATCCCATGGGAAATGGCCCGCAGGGAGGGAGATATACAGCAGCAGAGGAGGAAGAACTTCCGGGGCCCTGGCTGGAGCGGTTCCTGGATGCAGAGCGGCCGGAGGATAAGCTGGCTGTTTTAAAGCAGATGGAGGGAAAGGTGATGAAACGGGAACTTGACTGTATGTTTTTGTCCATGGATTTAAAACCGGAACCGGAAATGCCTGTGGAGGAGCAGATTCAGGCCCTTCGCCGGTATGTACAGCTTCTGCGCCGCTATGACGGCGCACGTCTGCGCTGACAGGAGGCCCTTAGATGTTTAATCTGGAAGAAGAACTAAAAAAACTCCCTGCCAGTCCGGGCGTCTATCTGATGCACAATGACAGGGATGAAATCATTTATGTGGGAAAGGCGGTCAGCTTAAAGAACCGTGTGCGCCAGTATTTTCAGAGCAGCCGAAATAAAACAGCCAAAATTGAACAGATGGTTTCTCATATTGCATGGTTTGAATATATTCTGACGGATTCAGAATTGGAGGCGCTGGTTCTGGAATGTAACCTGATTAAGGAGCACCGCCCAAGATACAACACCATGCTGAAGGATGATAAGACATATCCCTATATTAAGGCCACAGTGGGGGAGGATTTTCCCAGGCTTTTATTTTCAAGGGATATGAAAAAAGACGGGCGCAGCCGGTATTTTGGCCCCTATACCAGTGCCGGAGCGGTAAAGGATACTCTGGAGCTGATCCACAAGCTGTACCGGATACGAACCTGCAGCCGGAATCTGCCAAAGGATACGGGTAAGGAGCGCCCCTGTCTGAATTATCACATTAAGCAGTGCGACGCGCCCTGCCAGGGTTATATTTCAAAGGAGGATTACCAGAAATCCTTCGGACAGGCGCTGGATTTTCTGGGAGGCCATTATGAACCCCTGCTGCGGTCCCTGAAGGAGAAAATGGAACAGGCGTCGGAGCAGATGGAGTTTGAAAAGGCCATTGAGTACCGGGAACTGTTAAACAGCGTAAAGCAGGTGGCCCAGAAGCAGAAAATTACCAGCAGCAGTATGGAAGACAGGGATATTGTGGCCCTGGCAAGGGATGAGAGGGATGCTGTGGTGCAGGTGTTCTTTATCAGAGAAGGAAAGCTGATCGGAAGAGATCATTTCCATCTGTCAGTGGGAGCTGCAGAGAGTGAGGAAGAGATTCTGAACGGCTTTGTAAAGCAGTTTTATGCGGGGACTCCATTTATCCCAAGAGAGCTGTGGCTTCAGCATCCCCTTTCAGACAGCGAGGTTATCAGTCAGTGGCTGACCTCAAAAAGAGGACAGAAGGTAAGGCTGGTGGTACCTCAGAAGGGAGAGAAGGAGCGGCTGGTAGAACTGGCGGCAAGAAATGCTGCTCTGGTTCTGTCTCAGGATAAGGAGAGGATCAAAAGGGAAGAGCTGCGCACCATAGGGGCTATGAACCAGATCGGAGAACTGATTGGAATCGGACCGGTACGCCGGGTGGAAGCATTTGATATTTCCAATACGAGCGGCGTAGAGTCTGTAGGCTCTATGGTGGTTTATGAGGATGGAAGGCCAAAACGCAGTGATTACAGAAAATTTAAGATCCGCACCGTTCAGGGGCCAAATGACTATGCATCCATGGAAGAGGTTCTGACCAGAAGGTTTTCCCATGGCATGGAGGAAGCAAGGGCGCTTAAGGAGGAGGGAAAGGACCTGTCCTTCGGAAGCTTTACCCGTTTTCCTGATCTGATTATGATGGATGGCGGAAGAGGGCAGGTAAATATTGCGCTGGAGGTTCTTTTGCGTCTGGGACTTTCCATTCCGGTATGCGGTATGGTAAAGGATGATTCTCACCGTACCAGAGGTCTGTATTTTAACAATGCAGAGGTACCCATTGACCGGCACAGCGAGGGATTTCGGCTCATTACCCGGATTCAGGATGAAGCCCACCGGTTTGCTATTGAATATCACAGAAGCCTTCGGGGAAAGGGGCAGGTAAAATCTGTGCTGGATGAGATTCCGGGCATTGGGCCTGCCAGACGGAAGGCTCTGATGCGGCAGTTTAAGGATATTGAGGCGATAAGAAACGCTCAGGTGGAGGAACTGGCCCGGACGCCTCAGATGAATCAGAGGGCGGCAGAGGCGGTTTACGGTTTTTTTCATAAAACAGAGGAGATCCGGCAAGAGGCCGGAATATGAACCGGATGTAAAAATACATGACAACCGGTTAAAATTGTGATAGTATGTATGTTAACCAGACAGCCTCTCCGCGTCCATGTGCGGAGAGCAGACACAAGGGGGTAATTGTACCATGCATGGAGTAACTATCAGCGAGCTCATTGAAAAAATGAAACTCCGCAACACGACACCGGAAATAGATACCGACAAGATCGTGCTGACCCATCCGGATGTGAATCGTCCCGCGCTGCAGCTTACGGGTTTTTTCGATCATTTTGACAGAGAGCGCGTACAGATCATAGGGTACGTAGAGCAGGCATATATCAATACCATGGACCGGGAAGTTAAGCGCCAGATGTATGATAAGCTGACTTCCAGCCAGATTCCCTGCCTTGTATTCAGCCGTGGACAGAATCCGGATGATGATCTGCTGGAATACTGCAATTATTACGGAGTTCCCTGTCTTGTATCGGACAAAACAACCTCCTCTTTGATGGCAGAGGTAATACGCTGGCTTAATGTAAAGCTGGCGCCCTGTATCAGCATCCACGGAGTGCTTCTCGACGTATTCGGTGAAGGCGTGCTGATCATGGGTGAGAGCGGAATTGGAAAGAGTGAGGCGGCGCTGGAACTGTTAAAGAGAGGCCATCGTCTTGTGACAGATGATGTGGTGGAAATCCGCCGTGTCAGCGACGATACCCTGATTGGAAGCGCGCCGGATATTACCCGGCACTTTATTGAACTTCGGGGTATCGGCATCATTGACGTAAAGACTCTGTACGGCGTTGAGAGCGTAAAGGATACGCAGGCGATTGATATGGTAATTAAGCTGGAGGACTGGAACCGGGATAAGGAATATGACCGTCTGGGCCTGGAAGACCAGTATACGGAATTTTTAGGCAATCAGGTTGTATGCCATACCATTCCCATCCGTCCAGGCAGGAATCTTGCCATTATCGTAGAGTCTGCGGCTGTAAACTACCGCCAGAAGAAGATGGGCTACAATGCAGCTCAGGAGCTGTACAACCGTGTACAGGCAAATTTAAAAAACGGAATGAATGACTGACATTCCGGCAAAGGAAAGGAAACAGATGGAGCTTAGAGAAACACTGCAGGTTCTTTTTGAGCCGGAAGGCTTTCAGTGCCGTTTTATGGAGCCTATGAGCAGCCACACTACATTTCGGATCGGAGGGCCGGCAGCGGCTTATGTGTGTCCGGCAGGAGAGGCGGAGCTGAAAAATATTATTACCCTCTGTAAGAGGGAGGAGATTCCGTTTTGTATTCTTGGAAATGGAAGCAATCTGTTAGTCAGCGACGCAGGATATGAGGGAGTGGTTATTTCCATGACGGAGGGCCTGACACGCCTTGAGGCAGAGGGGGAACGGATTTTTGCGGCATCCGGACAGCTTTTAAGCCGGACGGCGAAAAAAGCTCTGGAAGAGGGCCTTACAGGGCTTGAATTTGCGGCAGGGATTCCGGGAACCATAGGGGGAGCTCTGGTGATGAATGCGGGAGCCTACGGTTCAGAGATGAGGGATGTGCTGGAGTATGCCAGAGTCATGACGCCAGAGGGAGAGATTCTTACTCTTGGGCCGGAGGAGCTTAAGCTGGGCTACCGTACCAGCTGTATCCCGGCTATGGGTTATACGGTGTTAGAAGCATGCTTTCGCCTTAAAAAAGGAAACAGAGAAGAGATTGAGGCATATATGAATGAACTGTCCGCAAGGCGCAGAGAAAAGCAGCCGCTTCAGTATCCCAGCGCAGGCAGTACATTTAAAAGGCCGGAGGGGTATTTTGCGGCTAAGCTCATTGAGGATGCGGGATTAAAAGGATTTGCTGTAGGAGGCGCCCAGGTATCAGAAAAGCACAGCGGTTTTGTGATTAACCGGGGCGGCGCCACAGCGGCAGATGTAATGGAGCTCTGCGGTCAGATAAAGGAGCGGGTAAAGGCGCAGTTTGATGTGGAACTGGAGATGGAAGTAAAGACATTGGGGAAATTTTAGGGGTATACTACTACAAAGAGGACGAGGTGGACTGACAGATGAAGCTTGTGATTGTCACCGGAATGTCCGGCGCCGGGAAGACCATTGCTTTAAAGATGCTGGAGGATCTGGGATTTTACTGTGTGGATAATCTTCCCATTTCCCTGGTGGATAAATTCGTACAGCTGGTATCCGATGGGGGAGCTGTGCAGAAAGCCGCTCTGGGGATCGATATCCGCAGCGGAGAGGAGCTTGAAGGACTGGATGGAGTCATTGAAAAATGGCGCCGGGAACAGATGGACATACAGATTCTTTTTCTGGATGCCAGCAATACAGCCTTAATCAAGCGTTATAAGGAAACCAGGCGTTCCCATCCTCTGGCAGGAAAGGGACGGCTGGAAACTGGAATTGAAAAGGAACGGGCCAGGGTTGCATTTTTAAAGAAGGAATCTGACTTTATTATTGACACCAGTATGCTTTTGACAAAGGAGCTGCGTCAGGAGCTGGAAAAGATATTTTTGAAGGAAGAGAACTTTAAAAATATGTTTGTTACCGTAATGTCCTTTGGCTTTAAGTACGGTATTCCCGAAGATGCGGATCTGGTTTTTGATGTGCGTTTTCTCCCCAATCCCTACTATGTGGAGGAACTGCGTCCGCTGACAGGAGAAAACCAGTCTGTGAGAGAGTATGTGATGCAGGGGAATACGGCAGATCTGTTTATCGGGAAGCTCAATGACATGATGGATTTTCTTCTCCCCAATTATATCAATGAAGGGAAAAACCAGCTGGTTATCGCCATTGGATGCACAGGGGGCAAGCACCGTTCTGTTACGGTTGCAAAGGCTCTGTATGATCATTTAAGGAGCCATGGAGAATATGGAATCCGCATTGATCACAGAGATATTGAGAAGGATAGTAAAAGATAACAGGGAAAGTTAAGAGGGCGCAATGTCATTTTCTTCCAAGGTAAAGGAGGAGCTGTCCAGACAGTGGTCTCCTGCAAGACACTGCCAGATCGCAGAAACAGCGGCTGTTTTAAGCCTTTGCGGCAGGGTAAAGATATCGGCTTCCGATCACTATGCCATAGAGATCCATACAGAAAATCTGGCAGTTGCAAGAAAATACTTTACATTATTGAAAAAAACATTTAATATAAATACGGATGTATCAATCCGCCGGGGCCAAGTGCCGGGGCGGAACCGAACATACATGGTAGCAGTGAGGGAGCATGAGGATGCGCTTCGGGTTCTCCAGGCGTCCAAGCTTCTGGATTCTTACGGGGAAATTGCGGAGGATCTGTCACTGGTGCACAACGTTGTGGTGCAGAATGTCTGCTGCAGGCGGGCATTTATCCGTGGAGCCTTTCTTGCGGCAGGCTCCATCAGTGATCCGGAAAAGTTCTATCATTTTGAGATTGCCTGTGCGTCCATGAGAAAAGCAAAGCAGGTTCAGGGGCTTATGGCTGCCTTTGGTATTGAGGCCAGAATCGTTCTGCGCAAACGCTATTTTGTAGTGTATGTAAAGGAAGGAAGCCAGATTGCAGAGCTGCTTCAGATTATGGAAGCTCCGGTGGCTCTTATGGAGCTGGAAAATATACGGATCTTAAAGGAAATGCGAAACAGCGTAAATCGTCAGGTAAACTGCGAAACTGCCAATATTAATAAGACTGTTTCGGCAGCTGTAAAGCAAATGGAGGATATTCGCTATATTCAGGATACGATAGGACTTGAATCCCTTCCGGAGAACCTTCAGGAGATGGCGAGAGTGAGGCTGGAACGGCCGGAGGCAACGCTTAAGGAGCTGGGGGAAGCTCTGGAGCCGCCGGTGGGAAAGTCAGGAGTCAATCACCGGCTGAGGAAGCTCAGCCTTATGGCGGAGGAATTAAGGGAAAAACTCCCGGAGCAGTAAGGAAACGCTCCATCCGCAGATATGAGGAGGATAATCATGAAGAAAAAAATAATTACCGTTGAACTGCCCGATGGATTAGAAGCAAGACCGGCTGCTATGCTGGTGCAGGTTGCCAGCCAGTATGACAGCAGAATCTATCTGGAGTCAGGTTCCAAGCGCGTAAATGCAAAGAGCATTATGGGAATGATGACCCTTGGGCTGATTGCAGGCCAGTCTATTACAGTAGAGGCTGACGGTGCGGATGAGGATCAGGCAGTGTCTGAGATTGAAAAGTATCTCATCAATGCATAAGCGTTCCAGAGAGATAAAAAGAATGGTTAGAAACCAGGCAGTGCAGAAAGCTGCCTGGTTTTTTGCATAACAACAGGGACATAACCATTGTCCTGAGAAAGGAGAATCGGCATTATATGGCGTTTACACATTTGCACGTCCATACGGAATACAGTCTTTTAGACGGCTCATCCAAGATAAAAGAGCTTACGGCCAGGGCAAAGGAGCTGGGGATGGACAGTCTGGCAATTACGGACCATGGCGTAATGTATGGAGTGATTGATTTTTACCGGGCAGCAAAGGAAGCGGGAATCAAACCTATCCTGGGCTGTGAGGTTTATGTAGCTCCCGGTTCCAGATTTGACAGGGATAATACAGGGGGAGAGGACAGATATTACCATCTGGTTTTGCTGGCAGAAAATGATCAGGGCTATAAAAACCTGATGAAAATTGTTTCCAAGGGCTTTGTGGAAGGCTTTTACTATAAGCCCCGTGTGGATTATGAGGTTCTGGAGACGTATCACGAAGGAATCATTGCCCTCAGCGCCTGCCTGGCCGGAGAAGTACAGAAATATCTGGCCCGTGGAATGTATGAGGAGGCTATGCGGTCTGCAAAACACTATGAGGAAATATTTGGAAAAAATAATTTTTTCCTTGAACTTCAGGATCATGGACTTCCGGAACAGAAGATGGTAAATCAGGGGCTGCTCCGGCTGAGTAAGGATACGGGAATTGAACTGGTAGCTACCAATGATATCCACTATACGTTTGCGGAAGATGAAAAAGCCCATGACATACTTTTATGCATACAGACAGGCAAAAAAGTGGCAGATGAGGACAGAATGCGCTATGCAGGAGGCCAGTATTACTGTAAATCCGAGGCGGAGATGCAGGCGCTTTTCCCGTATGCCAGGGAAGCGCTTGAAAATACCCACAGGATTGCAGAGCGCTGCAATGTAGAGATTGAGTTTGGCGTTACCAAGCTGCCAAAGTATGAGGTGCCGGAGGGATTTGATTCCTGGACCTATCTGAACCATCTCTGCCGGGAAGGCTTTAAAACCCGGTATCCCGAAGATGACGGTACTTTAAGCAGGCGTCTGGATTATGAGCTGGATGTAATCCGGACCATGGGATATGTGGATTATTTTCTGATTGTATGGGATTTTATCAATTATGCCCGATCCAGGGATATTATGGTGGGACCGGGGCGCGGCTCTGCTGCGGGAAGTATCGTTTCTTATACTCTGGGAATTACAAACATTGATCCGGTACGCTACAATCTGCTCTTTGAGCGTTTTTTGAATCCGGAGCGTGTGTCCATGCCGGATATTGACGTGGATTTCTGCTACGAACGCCGTCAGGAGGTTATTGACTATGTAGTGGAGAAATACGGAAAGGATCAGGTAGTACAGATCGTTACCTTTGGTACGCTGGCTGCTAAGGGTGTGGTCCGGGATGTGGGACGTGTGCTGGATCTTCCCTATGCCATGTGTGATTCCATTGCAAAGATGATTCCCAATGATCTTGGGATGACTCTGGATAAGGCCATAGGAGCTAATCCGGATTTAAGAAAGCTTTACAATGAGGACCCGCAGGTAAAATACCTGATTGATATGTCAAAACGTCTGGAGGGCCTTCCAAGACACACCTCCATGCATGCCGCGGGGGTGGTGATCGGCAGCCGTTCCATTGATGAATTTGTACCTCTTTCAAAGGCGGCAGATGGTACGATTACAACCCAGTTCACCATGACCACCATTGAAGAACTGGGACTTTTGAAAATGGATTTTCTGGGACTGCGCACCCTGACTGTGATTCAGAATGCAGTGCATCTGGCTGAGAAGGACTACGGTATTTCCATTGATATCGATCACATTGATTTTGATGATAAAAAGGTACTGGAATCCATCGGAACCGGCAGAACCGAAGGCGTGTTCCAGCTGGAAAGCGGCGGGATGAAGAGCTTTATGAAGGAGCTTAAGCCGGAGAATCTGGAGGATATAATTGCGGGAATTTCCCTTTACCGTCCCGGTCCCATGGACTTTATTCCCAGATACTTAAAGGGAAAAAACGATAAATGCTCCATCACCTATGAATGCCCTCAGTTGGAGCCGATTTTAAGTCCTACCTACGGGTGTATTGTGTACCAGGAGCAGGTAATGCAGATCGTCCGTGATCTGGCCGGCTACACCATGGGGCGAAGCGATCTGGTGCGCCGTGCTATGAGCAAGAAAAAGACGGCGGTGATGGAAAAAGAACGCCAGAACTTTGTCTATGGAAATGAAGCTGAGGGAGTAAAGGGCTGTATTGCCAATGGCATTGATGAAAAGACGGCCAATCATATTTACGATGAAATGATCGATTTTGCAAAGTATGCATTTAACAAGTCCCATGCAGCCGCCTATGCTGTGGTTTCCTATCAGACCGCTTATCTGAAATACTATTATCCAAAGGAGTTTATGGCAGCCCTCATGTCTTCCGTAATGGAAAATGTGAGCAAGTTTTCCGAATATATTTTAAATTGCCGCCGTATGATGAATATTGCGATCCTTCCTCCGGATATCAATGAGGGAGAAAGCGGCTTTTCTGTGTCCGGCGGAGGCATCCGCTATGGACTTTCTGCAATTAAAAGCGTGGGAAAGCCGGTGGTAGACGCGATTCTGGAGGAACGGACCAGAAACGGAAAATTCCGTACGATGGAAGATTTCATCAGCCGTATGACCCAGCGGGAAGTAAATCGGCGGACTCTGGAGAATTTCATCAAATCAGGAGCTATGGATTCCCTTCCCGGCACAAGACGTCAGAAGATGGCAGTGGGCCCCACGCTTCTTGACAATAAGGCCAGAGAAAGGAAAAATACCTTTGAGGGCCAGCTGAGTCTTTTTGATATAGCGGGAGAAGAGGAAAAAAAGGAATATGAGGTTACATTTCCCGATGTGGGAGAGTATGCAAAGGAGGAGCTGCTGGCCTTTGAAAAGGATATTCTGGGAGTGTATATCAGCGGCCATCCTCTGGATGATTATGAAGCTCTTTGGCGTAAAAATATTACAGCTACAGCGGCTGATTTTATCGTAGACGAAGAAACAGAGGAGGCTGTGGTAAAGGATGGCATAAAGGCGGTAATCGGAGGTCTGGTAACGGGAAAAACGGTAAAAACTACCCGTACAGGCCAGCTGATGGCGTTTATTACGCTGGAGGATCTGATGGGCTCTGTGGAAGTGATTGTATTTCCAAGAGATTACGAAAATAATCGGGATTTGCTGACAGAGGATGAAAAGCTCTTTATACGGGGACGCGTTTCACTGGGAGATGAACCGGTTGGCAAGCTGGTCTGTGAGCAGGTGATTCCCTTTGAGGCCGTACCCAGACAGCTGTGGATTCAGTTTGAGGATATGACCGGATATCAGGCTATGGAAGGAGAGCTTATGGAGCTTCTTAAATCCAGCGAGGGAAGGGATCAGGTGATTATCTATTTAAAGAAGGAGAGGGCTAAAAAAATGCTTCCTCCCAATTGGAATGTAATGGCAGATTCAGGTCTTTTAAATGTTTTGTATGGCAAAGTTGGTGAAAAAAATGTCAAAGTCGTGGAAAAGGCTCTTGATAAATCATGGAAAATGCATTAGAATAGCGTTGTGTATGGATCAGAAAGAGGAAAACCACAGGCATAGATGGATATGCTTAATATAAGGAGGTAAATTGCTATGGCAAAAGCAGTGAAGACCATTGGAGTATTAACCAGCGGCGGCGACGCACCAGGCATGAACGCAGCGATTCGCGCAGTTGTGCGGGTTGCGATCAATAAAGGACTGAAGGTAAAGGGCATTATGAGAGGATATGCCGGTCTTCTGGAAGAGGAGATTGTGGATATGGAGTCCACCAGCGTTTCAGATACCATTAACCGGGGCGGTACCATTCTTTATACGGCAAGATGCAGGGAATTTACTACTCCTGAAGGGCAGCAGAGAGGCGCTGAGATCTGCCGCAAGCATGGAATTGACGGTATGGTGGTAATCGGCGGCGACGGTTCCTTCAGAGGAGCAGGAAAGCTGTCTGCTCTGGGAATCAATACCATCGGTCTTCCGGGAACCATTGACCTGGATATTGCCTGTACCGATTATACCATTGGTTTTGATACCGCAGTTAATACGGCTATGGAGGCAATTGATAAAATCCGTGATACATCTACCTCTCATGAGCGATGCAGCATTGTAGAGGTAATGGGACGCAATGCAGGATATATTGCCTTATGGTGCGGCATTGCAAACGGTGCGGAGGACATTCTTCTCCCGGAGCGCTATGACGGAGATGAGCAGGCGTTAATCAACCGGATTATTGAGAACCGTAAGAGAGGAAAGAAGCACAATATTATCATCAATGCCGAGGGAATCGGCCATTCCAGTTCCATGGCAAAGCGCATTGAGGCTGCTACGGGCATTGAGACAAGAGCTACGATTCTGGGCCATATGCAGCGCGGCGGTACGCCTACCTGTAAGGACCGTGTATACGCATCCATCATGGGTGCCAAGGCGGCAGAGCTTCTGGTAGAAGGAAAGAGCAACCGTCTGGTGGCTTACAGACAGGGTGAATTTGTTGATTTTGATATCCAGGAAGCATTAAACATGAAGAAGGATATCTCAGAGGATCAGTTTAATATAGCAAAGATGCTGGTAAGATAAATAATTGCAGGAAAGAGGTCCGCTGTCTGTATGGTCAGCGGACTTTTGCGGAGATAAGAAGATGATGGATAAGGTGGTGCTCTGCGGAGCAAGCTCTTATGAGCAGAAATATTATTTTAATGAAGAATTTAAAAGCCTGCCCCAATCTGTTCAGGATGAGCTGCATATTATGTGCGTTCTTTTTACAGAGGATGTGGGCGGAGTTTTAACTCTGGAGTTTGATGACAGAGGACGTCTGGAATTTAAGGTGGTTTCTGAGGAAGGGGATTACCTGTTTGATGAAATCGGAAGTGTCCTTAAGATCAAGCAGTATCAGGAAGAAAAAAAAGATCTGCTGGAGGCTTTGGAATTATATTACAGGACTTTTTTTCTGGATGAGGATGTGGACTGGGAAGAAAGCGGGAGAGATGAGGATGAAGCTTAATCTGGGAGATCAGGTACTTGACAGCAATATCATATTGGCACCCATGGCAGGAGTAACGGATCTGCCGTTCAGGCTTTTATGTCATGAGCAGGGAGCGGGGATGGCGGTGACAGAAATGGTCAGCGCCAAAGCCATTTTATATAAAAATAAGAACACAAAGGAACTGATGGCTGTAGATCCGGCAGAGGGGCCTGTGGCAGTGCAGCTTTTTGGCTCTGATCCGGAGATCATGGCTGAGATTGCAGCACAGATCGAAGATGGTCCCTTTGCGGCTATTGATGTAAATATGGGCTGTCCTGTGCCGAAGATTGTTAATAACGGCGAGGGCTCTGCCCTTATGAAGGATATTAAGCTGGCGGAAAAGATACTGACAGCCATGGTAAAGGCGGTAAAGAAACCAGTGACTGTAAAGTTCAGAAAGGGCTTTAACGACCAGTGCCTGAATGCAGTTGAATTTGCGAAAATGGCAGAAAGCAGCGGAGTTTCCTGGGTGGCGGTTCACGGGAGGACCAGAGAACAGTATTATTCAGGAACAGCAGATTGGGAGGTAATCCGACGGGTAAAAGAGGCGGTAAAGATACCGGTGATCGGAAACGGCGACATTTTCCATGCTCAGGATGCGGCCCGGATGCTTGAAGAAACGGGCTGTGACGGTGTTATGGTGGCAAGAGGCGCCAAAGGGAATCCCTGGATCTTCCGGGAGATCCGTCAGTATCTGGAGACGGGACAGATTCCGCCCCGGCCATCCACGGAGGAGATTCGGGAAATGATCCTGCGCCATGGCCGGATGCTTACGGAATACAAGGGTGAAAATGTGGCTATGCGGGAGATGCGTAGCCATATGGCCTGGTATACGAAAGGGATGAAGAATTCTGCTTCTCTCAGATGTGAGATCAATCAGGTGGAGACTCTTGAAGGGTTGGCAGCGCTTTTAGATGGGCGCATGGTTTAGCCTCTGGCAGGCTCTGACAGATCCATGGCCCATACTTGACAATGGCTGTTTTTTCCTATATAATACACAGAATGTCGGGGTATCATTTTTATACAGACAGAGACCAGAATACATCATAGATGAGACGTTTTAGAATATCCGGGCAGGGCTTAAGTCTGTCCGGAAAAATGCTGCCCTTAA
The DNA here is from genome assembly GCA_958441075.1 of uncultured Clostridiaceae bacterium. Classification (GTDB taxonomy): domain Bacteria; phylum Bacillota; class Clostridia; order Lachnospirales; family Lachnospiraceae; genus Enterocloster. The sequence goes on from CAUCBQ010000034.1 coordinate 13,248, forward strand.
GGCAGTATAGAATGAAAAAGGAAGGAAGCAGGAAACATGGCAGACAAGAAACATATTTTGACCTATGCCGGATTAAAACAGTATGAGGATGAGCTTCAGAATCTGAAGGTTGTAAAGAGAAAAGAAGTGGCTCAGAAGATCAAGGAAGCCAGAGAGCAGGGCGACCTATCCGAGAATGCAGAGTATGATGCAGCAAAGGATGAGCAGAGAGATATCGAGCTGCGTATTGAAGAACTGGAAAAGCTGTTAAAGAATGCAGAGGTAGTAGTAGAGGATGAGATCGATGTTGACAAGATCAATATCGGATGTAAGGTAAAGCTTCTGGATGTGGAGTACGATGAAGAGATGGAATTTTTTATCGTAGGTTCCACAGAGGCCAACAGCCTGCAGAACAAGATTTCCAATGAAGCTCCCGTAGGCCATGCCCTTATGGGAAAATCAGTGGGAGATGTAGTTGACGTAGAGACACAGGCAGGTGTGATTCAGTATAAGGTACTGGAGATCCAGAGAGTATCATAAGAATCATTTTACAGTTAAATATTTCACAAAGGAGCAGAAAAAACGTGGGAGAGCAGAAGTCAAATCAGACAGAGCAGGATTTAAATCATGTACTGAAGGCCCGCAGAGATAAGCTGGCAGAGCTTCAGGCAGCAGGAAAGGACCCATTTCAGATCACAAAATACGATGTAACTGCCCACAGCATGGAGATCAAGGATCATTATGACCAGTGGGAGGAAAAGGAAGTAAGCATTGCAGGACGTATGATGTTCAAGCGCGTCATGGGCAAGGCTTCTTTCTGCAACCTTCAGGATCTGCAGGGGCGCATTCAGGTGTATGTGGCCCGTGACAGTGTGGGAGAGGATTCCTATAAAGAGTTTAAAAAGCTGGATATCGGTGATATTGTAGGTGTAAAGGGAACTGTCTTTACTACAAAGACAGGAGAAATTTCTGTACATGCAAGTGAAATCACTCTTCTTTCCAAGAGCCTTCAGGTACTTCCTGAGAAGTTCCATGGTCTTACAGATACAGATCTGCGCTATCGTCAGAGATATGTGGATCTGATTATGAATGAGGATGTCAAGGATACCTTTATCAAGCGCTCCAAAATTCTGGCAGCCATCCGCAAGTACCTGGGCGGAGAAGGCTTTATGGAGGTAGAAACTCCTATGCTGGTATCCAATGCCGGCGGCGCTGCTGCCCGTCCTTTTGAGACTCACTTTAATGCGCTGGATGAGGATCTGAAGCTTCGTATTTCTCTGGAGCTGTATCTGAAGCGTCTGATTGTAGGCGGTCTTGAGAGAGTATATGAGATCGGCCGTGTATTCCGCAACGAGGGTCTGGATACGAGACATAACCCGGAGTTCACCCTGATGGAACTGTATCAGGCCTATACCGATTACCATGGCATGATGGATCTGACAGAGAACCTGTACCGTTTTGTGGCTCAGGAGGTTCTGGGGACCACAAAGATCACCTATAACGGCGTGGAAATGGATCTTGGAAAGCCATTTGAGCGTATTACCATGTTAGATGCGGTTAAGAAATATTCCGGCGTAGACTTCAATGAAATTCACACACTGGAAGAGGCAAGAGCTGCTGCAAGAGAGAAGCATGTGGAGTTTGAGGAGCGCCATAAGAAGGGTGATATCTTAAACCTGCTCTTTGAAACCTTTGTAGAAGAACATCTGATCCAGCCTACATTTGTTATGGATCATCCGGTAGAGATCTCTCCTTTGACCAAGAAGAAGCCGGAAAATCCGGAATATACAGAGCGTTTCGAGTTCTTCATGAATGGCTGGGAGATGGCAAACGCCTACTCCGAACTTAATGATCCGATTGACCAGAGAGAGCGTTTTAAGGCTCAGGAAGAGCAGTTTGCAGCCGGTGATGAGGAAGCAAACCACACGGATGAGGACTTCTTAAATGCGCTGGAGATCGGTATGCCGCCTACGGGAGGAATCGGTTTTGGTATCGACAGAATGTGTATGCTGCTGACAGACTCCGCAGCAATCAGAGATGTGCTGCTGTTCCCGACAATGAAGTCATTAGATGCAAAGAAGAACGACAGCAAGGCAGAGAAGGCTGCCTCTTCTGCTGTAGCAGAAGCACCGGTTGCGGCTGCAAGCGTGTCCGCACCAAGCGTACAGCTTGACCTTTCCAAGGTAAAGATTGAGCCGCTGTTTGAGGATTTCGTAGATTTCGATACCTTTGCAAAGTCTGATTTCAGAGTGGTGAAGGTAAAAGAGTGCGAGGCAGTGAAGAAGAGCAAAAAGCTTCTGAAGTTCGTTCTGGACGACGGTTCCGGCAAAGACCGCATTATTTTAAGCGGTATTCACGAGTATTACGAGCCGGAAGAGCTGGTTGGAAAGACC
>CAUCBQ010000035.1 GCA_958441075.1 uncultured Clostridiaceae bacterium
GGCTGATCCCGTCTGGTGAGAAAGGAAGCAAAATTCCTATCACACAGTTCCAGCAGAAGGAGTCTGGCATCCAGAGCAGCATCCGGTACTCCGGCCTTCTCCAGTTTTTCTCTCCCGGACTCATAAAGCTGTCCGGGCGTTACTTCTTCCCATATTTTCTCTGCGCTCATTCTTTTTCCTTCCAGCCCGGAAAATTTTCATCCAGGTACGCTTTCCAGTCAAAGACCTCTTCCACTGCCGCAATCGCCACCTCAATCATGGAATCATCCGGCTCTGTAGTAGTCAGCCCCTGCATCCACATTCCCGGACGGCTTAAAATATTTACCAGCTTACTGTCATGACGGCCTGCAAAGCGGAGGAATTCATAGGATACGCCTGCGATTACCGGAATAAGCACAATACGGCTTAAAAAACGAAGCCAGACCGTATCTGTACGAATCACCATAAAAAAGAGAATGCTGATGATCATGACAATCATAATAAAACTAGTTCCGCAGCGCTTGTGCTCCTTGGAGCTGGCACGGACATTTTCCACTGTTAACGCCAGTCCATGTTCGATACAGTTGATGCATTTATGTTCCGAGCCATGATACATAAAGGTTCTGCGTATATCCTCCATACGTGATACCAGCTTAATGTAAATAATAAAAATCCCAATGCGGATTACTCCCTCAAACACTGCCATGGCTGTTTCAGAAGGGATCAGTGGCCTGCATATACGGGCAATGAGCAGAGGCAGCAGCATGAAAAGGCCGATAGCCATAACAAAGGAGAATATCATAACCGCCGCCATAAGCGCACGTTCCAGCGTTTCTCCGAATACCCGTTCCAGCCACTGCTCTATTTTTCCGGGCTTCACATCCTCATCATCCTCAAAAAAACTGCATGACCAGGTCAGAGCCTTCATGCCCATTATCATGGAGTCTGCAAATTTGAAAACGCCCCGGATAAAGGGAAGGCCCAGAATGGGGTGTTTTTCCGTCAGGCTCACATAACGGTCCTTTTTCACCTCAATATCTCCGTCAGGCTTTCTGACTGCAATAGCATAATCGTCGCCATTCTGCATCATGATTCCTTCAATCACAGCCTGACCGCCGATTCCAGAATATTTCATTTTATCATTTCCTCTCCCAAACCGCAGAATCTGCGGCAGTCTTTTGCCAAAAGAACACAAAAGGGCTGAACCTGATCTCTCAGGCTCAACCCCTTGATTTTTTCTCGCTTATTACTGGGCGTTAATGCCATACTTACGATTGAACTTATCAATACGTCCACGGGCAGCAGCAGCCTTCTGCTGGCCAGTATAGAAAGAATGGCACTTGGAGCAAACCTCAACGTGGATGTCCTGCTTTGTAGAGCCTGTTACGAACTCGTTGCCACAGTTGCAAACTACCTTTGCCTGGTAGTAATTTGGATGGATTCCTTCTCTCATTTTCATTCACCTCTCTGATTATTGCGGTTTCCGACCGCGGCCTTGTATGCCAATCTGCCTCTGTACACTGCAGGCAGCCGGATAAACACCGTCACCAGAACGCACAGATATCAGCATCGTTTAAGTTATACGCGTCCTTTCCGCAAGTTTCTGACTCGCGCAGGCGCTAAAACTGCTATTCCTGCAGCTCATGCTCAGGACAGCTTAATCAGTATATCATAATTTTTTTTGTATTGCAAGAGGGAATGTGCATGAGTTTGGGCTGAATTTAACCGCATTCTGCCATAAGACGGCGGATAAACTGCCGGCGTGCCGGCTCCTGAGCCTCCAGATTTCTCAGCTTATCTGTGCTTTTTGCCGGAATCCATGCCTTATTCGTATTATAGTAAAAATTCAGCTGCTTCCAATATTTCTCCGGAAACAAAAACATACAGGCCAGACTTTTCCTCTCTCTCCGGTCCATAGGACGAACCCGCTGATAGGAATCCAGCATGGACAGGCCAAGCTCCATATCCCAGCCGTGCTTCTCCAGCGCCTTCCTCATAAGACGATACAGGTCCATAGCCTGTATTCCCAGATGCATCCTGTTGTATTCCACAAATGCCGTATATCCCCGCCCCATGAGCACATGATGCTGATCCAGATCTCCATGGCAGAGCGCAAGCCCCGAAACAGACTCGTCACAAAGCTCTGCTGCTTTCAGCTGTTCCCATTCCTCCTGCGTATATTCTCCCACATCATTTTCTTCCCTTCCCCATAGCTTTTTCATCTCATCTGCAGCCTCTCTGGCCTGTTCATAAAATCTGTCATAATTTCCTATAATACAAAGCTCAAAGTCCGTCTTTCCTCTCTTGCTGCGGATAAAACTCCGGGCCTTCTGCATTTCCCTGATATGACGGTTCATCTCCTGTCCGGCCTGTTCCCGGCAGACAGATCCCATCCTCCACTCCTCCTGAAAGGGAATCCGGGCCAGCTGACCGTGAAGCATTGCGAGGCGTGCAATGGACTGACGGATCTCATAGCTGTCCTTTATATTGCATTCCCGGTCGGAAAACCACTCTTTTAATATGTAGCCTGTTCCGTCTCCTGCCATGGTTAAAAGTCCCCCTTCCCGGTTTCTTTCACACCGGTCCGTCCGCAGGCTTGTACGGGTATCCAGCATTCCCAGAATCTGGTCTTCAATTTCCAGCCTTTTCACTGTTCCCCGATACTCTCTTAAAAGCCTGAGACCCCGGTCTGTTTCACAGATCCAGGCGCCTCTTCCCTTTCTCACAGATATAAATTCCATTTCATACTGCTCCAGTGCTTCCATATACCTGTCAATCATCTTACCCCTCCGTTCTTTTGCCTGTTTTGCTGCTTACTCAGTTACAGAAAAAAAGAGTATGTCTGAGCTTTATCTCTCAGGCACACTCTAAGGTATGTCAGAAAATGGTAGGATATGACTTTCCTTTTTAATGGATTTTATTCCTGTCCGCCCTTCCAATGCAGATGATGCAGTTCTCCCGCCAGCTCCATTTTTTCAAATCCGTTCTGGCGCAGAGCCTCATAAAGCACAACCGCCGCAGAATTGGAAAGGTTCAGAGAACGGATATCGCCCCACATGGGAATACGGATGCAGCGGTCCTCATTTTCCACCAGAATCTCCTCAGGGATTCCGGCGCTTTCTTTGCCGAACATCAGATAGCAGTCCGGGCTGTAGCTTACATCAGAGTAAACTCTGTGGGCCTTAGTTGTTGCAAAATACATATTGCCAGGGGCCTGAGGATTTTTTTCCAGAAAATCCCGGTAATCGCTGTATACGCTTACATCCAGCTTATCCCAGTAATCCAAGCCGGCCCGTTTTAACGCTTTTTCGTTGAGCTTAAAGCCCAGAGGCTCAATAAGATGAAGCCGCGTGTTGGTTGCCACACAGGTTCGGCCGATATTGCCCGTATTGGAAGGCATCTCCGGCTCTAAAAGTACAATATTCATCATAGCTGTCACGCCTTTCCGTCATGGTTCTTTACAAAGCGCTCAATTCGGCTTAAAGCCTCCTTTAAGCTCTTAAGGGAATATGCATAGGAGATACGCACAAAGCCCTCGCCGCAGTCTCCAAAGGCCGTTCCCGGAACAACAGCCACCTTTTCCTCTTTTAACAGCGCTGTTGCAAATTCCTCAGAGCTCATACCAAAACGGCTGATATTAGGGAAGGTATAAAAAGCGCCCAGAGGCTCAAAGCAGTCGATTCCCATTTCCTTAAAGGCATTCAGCAGGTAACGGCGGCGCTGGTTATAGGAATCCCGCATCATTTCAACATCCTTATCTCCATCCCGCAGGGCTGATACTGCCGCATACTGGCTGGTTGTAGGAGCGCACATAATCGCATACTGGTGAATCTTTAACATCTGCTTTAAAATCAGCTCCGGAGCAGCCGCGTATCCCAGACGCCAGCCGGTCATTGCATAGGACTTTGAGAAGCCGTTAATCAGAACTGTTCTCTCCTTCATTCCAGGAAAAGAAGCAATCGTAACATGATTATCCGTATATGTAAGCTCAGAATAAATCTCATCTGAAATCACAAAAAGATCCTTTTCCACTACAATTTCAGCGATCTTTTCCAGCTCATGGCGTTCCATGATTGCTCCTGTAGGATTATTTGGAAACGGAAGAACCAGAAGCTTTGTCTTATCCGTGATCTTTTCCAGAAGCTTTTCCGGGGTCAGTTTAAACTGATCCTTTTCCTCCAGTTCAATAATCACCGGCACGCCGTCTGCCAGCACGGCGCAGGGTACATAGGAGACGTAGCTGGGCTGGGGAATCAGAACCTCATCTCCCGGATTTAACATGGCGCGCATGGCTGCGTCAATGGCCTCGCTGCCGCCTACAGTAACCATAATCTCTTTATCCGGATCATAGCATACATCAAAACGGCGGCTCAGGTAACGGCTGATTTCGTCCTTTAAGGTTTTAAGTCCCGCATTGGAGGTATAAAAGGTACGGCCCTTTTCCAGAGAATAGATGCCTTCCTCCCTGATATGCCAGGGTGTGTCAAAATCAGGCTCGCCTACGCCCAGTGAAATAGCTCCTTCCATTTCATTTACAATATCAAAGAATTTCCGAATCCCGGAAGGCGGGATACTTACAATCTTGTCGGATAAGGGGTTTCTCATGGGGTAATCAGCATCCTTTCATCCTGGACCGGCTCGCTGATAATGGTGCCGTGATCCTTATATTTTTTCAGTACAAAATGTGTAGCTGTGCTTAAAACAGCCTCCATGGGGGCCAGCTTATCGGAAACAAACTGTGCTACCTGGCGCATGGTTTTTCCTTCGATAAATACTGTAAAATCAAAGGAACCGCTCATCAGATACACTGCATTTACCTCGCTGTACTGGTAAATACGCTCCGCGATCTTATCAAAGCCCATTCCTCTCTGGGGAGTCACCTTTACCTCAATCAGAGCCACTACCTTTTCCTCACTGGTATTATCCCAGTTAATCAGGGTATGATAGCCGCAGATGATATGTTCCTTTTCCATATCCGCAATCTCATTTGCCACTGCGATCTCACTTTCACCCAGTAAAACCGCCAAATCCTTTATATCAATTCTGCTGTTTTTCTCAATTACTGCAAGAATTTTTTCTCTCATAGCCTCTAACCTTCCTTCATTCTGATTATGCATATGCTGCAGATACCATTTTACAGCCCCAGTTTCCCAAGCTCATCCGGCCGGGGCCGTTCCAGATATCCGGCTGTTTCCTCTCCATGGCGGATCTTTCTGGCAATGCCCTTTTCAGCCCATCCGATCACTGCTGCCGGAATTCCCTCCTGCTTTAATTCCCATACCAGACGGCTTCCTTTGTCCGCTGCAAACACCACACAGTTTTCGCTGTAAAGCCGATAAGGGTTTAGTTCAAACAGCTCACAGACCTCAATCGTGGCCTGACGGACAGGAAAAAGACACAGATCCACATCCAATCCTGTGCAATAAATACCGGAAAGATTCCAGAGGGCTGCCAGTATACCGCCTTCTCCTGCAAATTCCCAGGCTGTAACCGGGCTTCCTTTTTCCGCCGCAGCCTGATCGAGCCAGTTTTTTACCGAATATTCCTCTTCTTTTAATCCTCTCAAAAATGAGGGCGTAAAATGCCGGAAAAGCACCTCTTTTTTGGCTTCCAGAATACGTCTGGCTCCTGCCAGACCCACGGAGCCTGCCAGGATCAGATCCTGTCCCGGCTTTATATAGCCATCCCGTTTTTCAAAGCCTCCCGGCCCCTGTCCTGCTGTTCTCATGAGGCCGCCTCCCCTGATGGCGCTCCTGGTCCTCCGCCTGATGCTGGCCCGTTTCCTGCCTCAGAAGACGCTCCCGGACCGCCTTCTGAAACGATTCCGTTACCACTTCCGGCTCCGGGGCCTCCTCCCGGAACAGTCTGGACTCCTGGACCTGACGGCGCTCCCGGACCGCCCTGACCTGCTCCGTCGCCGTTTCCGGAGCCTGACGGTACTCCCGGACCGCCTCCTGGCGTGTTTCCGCCTCCGGGTATTTCAGGAGAAGTATTTTCTCCTGTTCCCGCAGTCTGTCCCCCTGCCGGGTCTGTCTGAACAGGAGCAGTGACCGGCACTTCCGGCCCCACGCGGTAGATTGCCTTTGAGGCATTATAGGTATCTTTGTTTAACAGCGTACGCTCTGTCTCTGTACCGTCTACCGTAACCACCTTCCAGAGCCGGGATTTCATTCCCGTATGGGAAGACTGCACCCGCACCCTTGCACCGGGAGCCAGAGTATTGTCAACAATCAGCTGCGGCTCACCAGGGCTGGTGGTGCCTATGGTTTCTGAAATATACTCCACCTTACGCCCCTGGGGCCGTGTTTCCTTTCCGTAAAGGGTAAAGGTCAGTTTTTTTCCGGAAGTATAGGCTTCTACATAAATGGGGGTGCTGTAATTATTTTTGATTTTAATATCCTTATAGGTTCCCGCTATGGCCGCATCCATAGAAGGCTTTACATAGGTAACAATCATGGAATGGTTCTGTCTCTGAACAATCTCCACCTCTGCTTCCAGAGATGCGCCATACAGTGTAGTCGCGATCTGGCAGACGCCTCCGCCGATGCTGTCTACTACCTTTCCGTTTTCATAGGCTGCTGCTGTCTTATAACCATTGGCTGTTGTAAAGGGCTGCAGGCACTCATAGCCGGAGAGTACCTCTCCGGGCATCAGAACCCTGCCGTTTATCTTCGCCGCTCCCACAGAAAGATTGGTAGAACGGGCGGCCCCGCTGCTTGAAAAGTCTGTGGTACAGGTTCCCAGCACATCCTGAATGGAAGCCAGATCCTCAGATGTGATATCCGGCTCCCAATCTGTAATCACCGCATCCGCCTGGATTGTACCTTTCTGCTGTCCGGTCAGAGCCTCATTCAGCGCTGAAACTGTTGCTTCCGTATCAACGGCTCGTCCTGTTACTGCCTCTGTAATCACAAAAGCGCCGTTTTCCCGGCGTATGGAGGCATTTTGAGGCTGCGTCAGGATATCCTGACTATGGGTATCCACAAAAGCAGTTACCTTCTCAGGGTCCACTGCTGTTTCAATGGTAAGTTCCACCGGAGCCTGGGAAAGATCTTTTTTCACCATATACTGACGAATCAGACTTCCTCCTGCATATTCTTTCAGTGTTTCCTCAATCTGGCTTTCATTGCTCCAGTAAAGCCCCAGCTCTTTTGCCGTTGTTTCCTGATTTTGTCCATCCAGAGTAAGGATGACCTGGCGGTTTCCCAGCTCCTCCTCATAAGTCTCTATTACATCACGGGCCTCCCCACAGGTTTTTCCTGCCAGATCCTGCCCCTGTACACGAATCCCGTCGGGAAGTACAGGAGCCGCCATGGCTGTACCAGGGAAGGCCCATACTGCCCCGGCTGCCGCCATGGCAGTCAGGGCTGTTTTCCACATTTTATTTTTCATTCTCACATATCCTTTTCATTCCGGAATCCGGTTTCTCCCGGCATTTTGGCCCGTCTCACAGATGTTTTAGTACATCAGTGCGCTTAAAGCCATAGGTACGATCATAGCCAGTACCAGAATCACAACAATAATGGTTGAAATGATCTTCTTTGTCTTATGGTCTCTCATATTCAGCATTTTTTCACCTCTTTTAATCCTGCGGTCCCTTCCTTCTGCCGGAACCGCCCACAAAACCGTTATGTCGGGAAGACAGAGAATGCTCTGTAAGTCTCCCCCTCTGCAGAATGATCTGGTCAATCAGTCTGGACGCCTCGCTTCTGCTTAAAGTATCCGTCTGCAGAGTTATGTCTATTCTATGACATTTTATCAAATCCTGCAAGTATTCTTTTTGCCTTTTTGTGGCAGGCTGCTCCCGTTTTGCCTTGTGTATCAGCAGCTGAGGAACAAAAAGCTCTTCCCGTTTCTCTCCGTAAAGAGCCCTCAGCTTTTCATAGAGCAGATACGCAGACTCCGCATCCGCCTCTGCACGGTGGGCGGCTGACTGAGGGATCTGAAACCAGGCACAGGCAGCTGACAGGTTCTTTTTCTCATCCGGCGGCATCAAATGACGGCACAGCGTCAGGGTATCAATAGCCCTGCATTCGCATTCCAGACGGCTGTTTACTGCCGCCTGCTTTAAAAAGCGGTAATCAAAAAGGATATTGTGGCCCAAAAGCGGAAGACCTTCACAAAAGGCCAAAAGCTCTCCAATCACATTTTCTATGAGAGGCGCTGTCTGTACCATCTCATCTGTAATTCCCGTAAGCTGCGTAATTTTTTCCGAAATGGGTTTTCCCGGATGAACCAGTGTCACAAAGCGCTCCTGTATTCTTCCATCTACTACCTTTAGCGCTGCTGCCTCTGTAATCTTTTCTGTCTTTGATTCCAGACCTGTAGTCTCTAAATCAAGAGCAATATAAGAAGTCATCATGGATTCTTACCTCCGTTAAACATCACCGGTTCTTCGCAGGAAGGGCAGTATTCCTTTAAAAAGCATTCTCCGCACTTTGGCTTTCTGGCTGTGCAGATGGTTCTTCCCAGCGTAATAATATGGATATTCCACAGAATCCAGTGATCCTTTGGCAGCACCTTCATCAAATCGTATTCCACCTTTTCCGGCTCCTCCTCCAAAGTCAGGCCAAGCTTTCGGGAAATTCTTTTTACATGAGTATCCACCACAATGCTTGGCACATGGTAAATATTTCCCCTGATCACATTGGCTGTCTTTCTTCCCACTCCGGCCAGAGAAGTCAGATCCGCTAAAGCCTCTGGCACTTCTCCTGAAAACCGCTCTATCAGGTCTCTGGCGCAGAGAATAATATTCTTTGCCTTGCTGTGATAAAAGCCAATGGAATGGATATCCTGCTCCATCTCCTTTACATCTGCTGCGGCAAATGCTTCTAAAGAAGGGTATTTTCTGAATAAATCCGCCGTTACAATATTCACTCTGGCATCCGTGCACTGGGCGCTTAAAATCACGGCAATCAAAAGCTGCCAGGGTGTTTCATGGTTCAAATAGCAGATAAGCTCTGTGCCGTATTCCCGGTCCAGCGCTTCCAGTATATGGTTTACCCGCTGACTGCGGACAGCCTTTGTCTCCCTTTTTATCTTAGGCATATATTACGCTCCTCATTCATTACCCGCACTGCCCTGGCATTATACGTCAGAGGATCACGGTTTTTATAGTCAAACAGCAAAAAGCTCCCGTCTGCCATGGGTTCCAGGTGGGCCATCTTTGCCAGCTGGCGGGAATCATATCCTGTATAGTCCGGCAAAAAGACAGGACATTCCTCTTCCTGCTTAAAGAAGCTTCGCACCTGTTCCTTAAAAGATGTGAGCTCTCTGGCAAAGGATGGGCGGCTTTTGCTGTTCTCCCGGAGATACAGATCGGTCATTAAGGCATCTCTGTACTGCTCCGCCTTCTGATCCCCAGCCGGTCCCCAGCCCCCCAAAAGCTCTTCCTGTGCCAGTTCCCACAAAATCTCATACCGCGCCAGACGGCTGTGGTTTGCGCCGTCGTATCCCTTCTTCTGATAAAATCCTGCCAGAGCCAGGAACATTTCATAGGGAGTTTCAAATTCCTTCTCCAGTTTTTCCAGAGTGCAGGTAAACTGACGGCTGTTATAATAGATCTCCACCATCTCCTCCACTGCCTTCAGTTCTAAAATATCCCCATAGGAAAGCCAGCGGGTGGACAGTACCTCATAGGGCGGTGCAAAAGAGTACAAAAGCTCACAGGAAGGAATCAGTTCTTCCATGTAAGAGCCCTTTAACACCTTCAAAAAGCCCAGCTGCAGCTGCTCCGGCTCCATTGCGTATACCTGATTAAAGGACCGTCTAAAGCTGCTTAGATCCTCATGGGGAAGGCCTGCGATAAGATCCAGGTGCTGATGAATATTATGCCAGCTGTTGATCCTGTGGGTAATCTCCCCTATTTCTCCGATATCCGTTTTTCTGCGGATAGCTGAAAGCGTATCCGGATTGGTGGACTGGACACCGATTTCCAGCTGAATCAATCCGGGGCGCATGGCGGAAAGCAGCTCCAGCTCCTCCTGATCCAGAAGATCTGCCGCAATTTCAAAATGAAAGTTGGTAATGCCGTTGTCATTTTCCCGAATAAACTGCCAGACTGCCATAGCGTGGGATTTTCTGCAGTTAAAAGTCCGGTCCACAAACTTCACCTGCGGAACCTTCGCCTTTAAAAAGAAGGACAGTTCCTCTCTCACCAGCTCCAGACTGCGGAACCGGACGCTTTTATCAATAGAAGAGAGGCAGTAGGCACAGGAAAAGGGACAGCCTCTGCTGCTCTCATAGTAAATGATTCTATGCTCCAGCTGCCCCATATCCAGAAAGGCATAGGGAAAGGGGATCTGATCCATATCGATTGCAGGACGGGTTCCGGTGTCAATTACAGCCGGTTCTCCCCCTTCTGTATCATCCTGCTTATCCAAAAATACCAGTCCCGGCGTCTCTTTCAGCCTCATTTCTTCCGAATATCCACCGGGCAAAGCTTCACACCCTTCTTTTTCCACCAGTAACTGTAAAAGCTGTGCAAAGGTTTCCTCGCCTTCCCCTTTCATCACCAGATCCACCGCAGGCTGTTCTCTTAAAATTTCCTCTCCGCAATAGGACACCTCAGGCCCGCCAAGCCAGATTTTCACCCTGGGGAGAATCTTTTTTATATCTGCAAGGAGAGATTTTATATAGGAAATATTCCATATATAACAGGAAAAGCCGATCACATCCGGCTGCCTGCGGTACAGATCCTGAAGAATCCGCTCCAGCTGGTGATTGATGGTATATTCAGCCAGCTGGATCTGTACCTGTTCTTTCCTGCAGCCCTGTTTTTCCAGTATTTTTTCACCATAAGCCTTCAGGCTGTAAATTCCCAGATTAGAGTGAATATATTTGGCATTCACCGCTGCCAGAAGAATTTTCATTTTCCTTAAACCTCAATCTCAATTTTCCGCCCTGTAGGCTGATACTGGTAATATCTTACTCCAGCTGCATTGAGCATCCGCTTGGAAGCACGCACGGCAGGCGTATCGGCGTACTTGTCCTCGCCGTAAACAACCGTAGTTATTCCCGCCTGTATAATAGCCTTCGCACATTCATTGCATGGAAAAAGAGTCACATAGAGCTTGCTTCCCTCCAGGCTTCCGCCTCTGTAATTTAAAATGGCATTCAGCTCACTGTGAGTGGAATAAAAATATTTTGCATTGTAGGGATCGTCTGCCTCATGCTCTTTTCCCCAGGGAAATTCATCATCGGAACATCCCTTTGGAAAGCCATTATACCCCATAGAAAGAATCTTGTTATCCTGACTTACGATGCAGGCTCCTACCTGGGTGCTGGGGTCCTTGGAGCGCTTTCCTGACAGACAGGCCACTCCCATAAAATATTCATCCCAGGTGATATAATTCTCACGTTTTCCTGACATTTTTTTCTCCTGTTCTTTGTATGTTTTCTTTGTACTCAACTATATAATAGATCGGGTGAAAATGCAAGGACAGAGCCTGCTGCGCCTAAACTTCCAAATGAATCGCTCTCACTGCCCACTCTGCATCCTTTTTATCCACATAAAAGGAATATGTAACCAGAATCCTGTTATTTCCCATGCTTCCCATTCTGGCCGGATCGATAGGATTTCGCCTTGAATCATCACGGGCCTTCATCTTGTACGGTATCTGATTCTCATTGAGAATTTCCTGAACCCGTTCCTTTTTGGAGCTGTCTGAAGTGGAGTATATCAGTTCTGTCTTACCTGTGAAAAAGCTCATACATTTCTCTCCTTTGCAATAATGGTATAAAATCCCTTTTATAAATACAGACAGCCGAACCGATTTTCACCATCGGTCCGGCCATTTTCATACACAACAGATTCTACTGTTGTCTCTCTACTGTTTTCGTCACAATCACATCCGAATCATATCCCAAAATTCCTTTTATCACCACCGTTCCCGCCTTCACCGGGGCTGTGACACGGCAGCTGCGGATTTCCTCCATAGCGTCAAAAATCCTGTCCTTGGGAATCGGAGCCGTAAGGCGGACACTGGCCAGAGGCAGTTCCCCTCCTTCTATCAGAATGGAGGTTGCGATATTTCGTCTGGGATCTGTAAGTTCCTGCTCCACATAAGCTTTTCCTCTGGGACATGCAGCCCCCTCTATGGAGCAAATCCGGCAGGTTCCATCCTCCCGTTTTTCCAGCTCTGCTGTGATCTCACAGCCATTTGGGCAGATAATGCAGGTAAATTCTCTTAACATTCCACACTCACCTCCAGTTCTTTACAGCCAGACAGTTTCTCCGCCTTTAATGGAATCTGAATCATTTCTGCCGGAATGGCTTTTTTCATCCGTTTTGAAGCCACTTCTTCTCCGTCCTGACGCACCACAATACGGCAGTTCTTGAAGGGACGGTTTACACGCAGAGACAGACTGCAGTCCCCTGTTCCGGAAATACGCTGAGGTACTGTATGATTGATAAAACGATCTGTCCGGATCATAATAGGGCACTCCGGCAGACAGCCTTTTTTCACATATTCCGCTGCAGCATCTGCCAGCTTTTCTGCCTCCATGGACACAAAATCTACCAGATCATGGACATGGAGCACATTTCCCGCCGCAAAAATACCGTGCTGGTCTGTCTGGAAATATTCATCCACCTCTGCGCCCTTTGTCCTCATATCGAGAGTTACACCAGCGTCCAGGGACAGTTCATTTTCAGGAATCAACCCTACAGACAGGATCAGTGTATCACAGGAATATTCTTTTTCTGTTCCGGGAATCGGCTTCATATGCTCATCTACCTGTGAAACCGTCACTCCGGTCAGGCGTTTATCTCCATGAATCGCTGTAACGGTATGGCTCAGATACAGAGGAATCCCATAGTCATTTAAACACTGCTCAATATTTCTGGGCAGACCGCTTGGATAAGGCTGAATCTCAAATACAGCCTTTACATGGGCTCCTTCCAGTGTAAGGCGGCGTGCCATAATCATACCGATATCACCTGAACCCAGAATCACCACTTCCTTTGCAGGCATCCGGTTATACAGATTGATATATGCCTGAGCCACTCCTGCGGTAAACACGCCTGCCGGTCTTTCGCCGGGGATTCCGAGAGCTCCGCGGGTACGCTCTCTGCAGCCCATGGTGAGAATCACCGCCTTGGCCTTCCACTGCTTTAAGCCCTGAGGTGTGGCTGCAGTAACCACATGATCCTTTGTCACCTCTAAAACCGTTGCATCAGTCAGGCAGGGAATCTCAAGTTCTTTCACCCGATCCATAAATTTCTGAGCGTATTCAGGTCCGCTTAATGTGAAGCCAAAGCGGGTAAGGCCGAATCCATCATGAATGCACTGGCGCAGGATACCTCCCAAATGCTTTTCACGCTCCAGCACCAGAATATTTGTAATTCCTTTTTCATACAGCCGCACTGCCGCCGCAAGCCCTGCCGGGCCGCCTCCCACAATAACTGCGTCCACAGCTTCACAGACAATCTCATGATCCAACTGTCCCATATACTACACCTCCCGAACCTTTCCAAACAGTACCTGTGAGCCTTCCCGCTCATACTGCACCTGAGTTTCCTTCTTTCCCAGCTCCTGCTCAATAAGCTGCTCAATCCGCATCTGGCAGTAACCGCCCTGACAGCGTCCCATCATGGAACGTGTTCTGTATTTGATTCCGGTCATGGTGTCTACCCCAAGAGGATTATGGATAGCCTTTAAAATCTCTGCCTTTGTAACCTTTTCACAGCGGCAGATTACCTCTCCATAGTCAGGATCTTCCTGAATCAGTCGGGCCTGCTCCTCCATTGAACACTCTTCAAAACGGCGGATTCCCTTTCTTTTCGGGTTAAAATCAGGATTTTCTTCCAGCTTTTCCCTTTCCTTCATCATCTCAATGGCATACCGCGCAATGGGCACAGCTGCTGTCAGTCCCGGAGACTCGATTCCTACCAGATTGATAGCTCTGGGTGCAATCTCATCCCGGATCTCAATCTTAAAATCCTGAATCGCACCCTGCTCATCCACCCATTTGGGAAGAATACCGGAATAATTGCGAATGTAATCCTGCTTGCGGATACAGGGCCACAGATCAGAAGCACTGTTTGCCAGATAATCCATATTTTCCTGAGGCACTCCATAGTAGGTGAAATCTGTCACCAGATCCGCATTAGGTCCAATAATAACATTTCCATCTGTTGTATTAGTCACATGAATTCCCATGTATGTATTGCTTGGAACAGGGTATACAGGCATGGGGAGCAGGGGACCTGTACGCTTGTCCAGAATAATGTAATCACCCTTAGAGCCGATGATACGGTATCCGGTAATTCCAAGGAGATCGGAAATCCTGCCGCAGCCAAGACCTGCACTGTTTACCACCCAGCGGCTGTAAAAAATACCTCCGGAAGTAGAAATACAGTAATTTCCGTCTCCGTCCCGGGAAATATCCGTTACTTCACAGCCAAAATGATACTCTGCTCCGTTTGCATGAGCATTTTCAGCCAGTGCAATGGTGTAGCCAAAGGGATCTACAATTCCGCTGTTTTTTGAATACATGGCAAATTTTCCTACTACAGCAGGCACCAGCTCATGGAGACGCTTCTCATCAATAAGTTCTAATCCTGAAGCTCCATTGTCTTCTCCCTGACGGATCGTACGCTTTAAGGTTTCCATATCCTCATCTGTATTTCCTACCAGTACCTTGCCGCAGCGGATAAAACGGAAATCCAGCTCCTCTGCCAGTTCTCCCATCATGCGGTTTCCTTCCACACAGAGCTTTGCCTTTAAGCTTCCTCTGTCGTAGGCAAAACCGCCGTGAACCACACCGGAATTGCGCCCGCTGGTCTCATTGCAGACATCCAGATTCTTCTCCAGAACGCCGATCTTTAAACGATATCTGGACAATTCTCTTGCGACTGCGCTTCCCACTACGCCTCCACCGATGATGAGCACATCATACAGCTCCTTCATGTTATTACTCCTCCTTTTATTGGGTAGATATTCGTCCTATGAATTATATCTTATATTTAGCACATTATAGAAGATAAGTCAATATATTTTATAATTTCTGCAAATATTTATAGGATGAATATTCATATTTTTCTCTATTGATTCTTTCATCAAATTAGATAAAAAAAATTGTATTGTTTTCACAATTCTTATGTTTGCCCCTTATAATTTTTCACAATTTTCTTATGTTTTCTCTGTTACTTTTAACAGTGTACAAATAATTTTCCATTGATTATACTTTTACCTGTATACAAATATTGGTAACGCGTCCAAAGTAACTCGAAAGGAATTCAGCTATGAAGATCCATTTTCCGTCTAATCTATACCGTTATGCTTCCATAACCCTAGTCGGCACATTAACAACCGGCGCAATTCTTTTTAGTCCCGGGTTGCAAACGTTTGCAAGTTCTCGGAGCAATCTTACCGCTTCCCCTTCGGATGCCGATCGCGATGATTCCACCCCCCCCCCATCTGCCTTTAGCTACTCCATCAGTTGCTGAACACGGCTCTTCGCAGGATCGGGATGGGGATGAGGAAATAATCGCAACTCCATCAGATGCAA
>CAUCBQ010000036.1 GCA_958441075.1 uncultured Clostridiaceae bacterium
GTATATCCGCATTCACGAAGAGATACTGCACGGAGCGCTCAATGCTTCCGGAAAAGTGAGGCTGATTCAGGCCGACGGCAAGGAAAGCATTCAGCAGCTGAACTTCCGGGCGATCCTTTCCGAAGATGGGCAGCCTACGGGATCGGCAGTGGGAGTGTACCGCGATATCACGGACCAGACGCTGGAGGAAATGGAGCAGGAACGGTATCGTCAGGCGATTCGCAGCTCAGAACGCTATACATTTCGTTACGATATCCGGCAGGATACCCTGTCTGTTTATGCTCCGGCCAACGGGGACGATCAGGAGAATGCGCAGGGAGAGGAGGAGTCGCTGCTGATTACCCGCGGCTTTTTGAGGCTTGTGGACAGCGGAGCCGTCTGTTCTCAGGATCAGGCCGAAATGGTTCGGACGCTCTTTGAACAGGGGACTGAGAAGACGGTTTATATACAGATGCGACATATCCGGACAGATGAGCTGGTGTGGTTTGGTTTTCTGGGCCGCCGCGCACAGAAGGCAGGGGAACCGCCGATGGTCTATGGATTGCTGTGGGACGCCACCGAGGAAATCAGGCATCGGGATACATACAGTAAGCTGCAACGCGCACTGCTGGGGATGCAGGATGAATATGTAGGCGTCTTTGAGGTGGATCTGGATCTGGACTGGTTCGCCATGCTGTCCTACCGGGGGCAGGAGTATTTGAAGCTTCAGCCGGAGGGAAGATATTCGGAGGTTATAGAAATGGTAACGGAGCGGCTGGTGACAGAGGATTGCCAGGAGGAATTCCGCAGGTTTACCAGTCTGGAGAATCTGAGGAGCAGTCTGATCAGAGAGAACCGGATCGAGCTGGAATATACCATTCGGTCCAGAGAGAATATCTGGCTGCGGACAATTTTTCAGGTGACAGAGCGGTCGGATGGACGTCCCGCCAAAGTGACCATGTATCATGCGGACATTGATAAGCAGAAGGTTGAGCGGCTGCTCCAACAGCAGGCTCTCAGGGATGCCTATCGCTATGCCGAGTCGGCAAATGCCGCCAAGTCGGAATTTCTTTCCCGTATGAGCCATGACATCCGCACGCCGCTGAACGCCATTGTGGGCATGGCGGCCATTGCCGCGTCCCATCTCCATGAGCCTGACCGGATTCAGGATTGCCTTACAAAGATCAATATGTCCTCCCGGCATCTGCTGGCCCTTATCAATGAGATTCTCGATATGAGCAAGATTGAATCGGGGGCAATTGAACTGCAGGAGGAAGAATTCAGCCTGGCCGACCTGATTGACGAAACGCTGGCAATTATCATGCCTTCTGCCAGAGAACATGGTCATGTTCTTGAACTCAACGTACAGAAGCTCCGTCACGAACGTGTTTTCGGCGACTGCCTCCGGCTGCAGCAGGCCTTTGTAAATCTGTTCAGCAATGCGGTGAAGTATACTCCGGATGGAGGAAAAATCCGCATGACCGCGCTGGAGCGTCCCTCCCACAGCGTTAATTATGGAGAGTATGAGTTCATTTTCGAGGATAACGGCATCGGCATGAGCCCGGAATTTCTGGAGATTCTCTTTGAACCCTTTACACGGGCAGAGGACAGCCGTCTGTGCAAGGTCACTGGTACGGGACTTGGAATGGCTATTACGCACAATCTTATCCGCATGATGGACGGCGATATCCGGGTGGATTCCTCTCTGGGCAGAGGAACCCGCTTTACCGTTACCATTCATCTGAAATTTGTGCCGGAGGATTCTTCTCTGCCTCAGGTTCTGTGCGGTCTTCCGGTACTGCTGGCTGACGATGATAAAGATACCTGCGAGAGTACCTGCATCCTGCTCCGGGAGATCGGGCTGGACGCAGAGTGGTGTCTTACAGGACAGCGGGCGGTAGAGATGGCAGCGGAGCGCAGCCGGCAGGGCGAGGACTATTTCGCCATTATTCTGGACTGGAAAATGCCCGGTATGGATGGGCTGGAGACAGCGGTGCGTATTCGGGAGATCGTAGGCGAACGGGTTCCCATTTTCTTCCTTACTGCCTATGACTGGTCGGAGATTGAAGCGGAGGCACGCGCTCTTGGAGTAACCCATTTCCTTACAAAGCCCCTGTTTAAGAGCCGCCTGATCGGAAGCTTCCGGGAGCTGGTGGAATCAGAGGAGGGGGAGACTCAGACAGAGCCTGTGGGCAGCTATGAGGACGCCCGCGTCCTGCTGGTCGAAGACAATGATCTGAATGCCGAAATCGGGGAAGAACTTTTGTCCATGATGGGAATTTCAGTTCAGAGGGCCGTCAACGGCAAAGAGGCGGTAGATATGTTTCTTTCGGAATCCTCCGGTTACTTTGATTTGATCTTTATGGATATCCAGATGCCTGTGATGAACGGATATGAGGCCGCCAGGGCCATCCGCGGGTCAGGCCATCCGGACGCGGATACAATCCCTATTGTGGCGATGACGGCCAATGCCTTTGCCGAAGATGCAAAGCAGTCGCTGGCGTCCGGTATGAATGAGCATCTTACCAAGCCGGTGAATCTGGAGGAGTTAAGGCGCGTGCTGGATGCCTGCCTTGGCAGAGGATAAGGATCAGCTATTGAAAGAAGGAAATGGTAATTTATGGGAAAAATTGACGCACATCTGCATCTGAGCTTTGAACCTGTTTCTTCCCAAAACGGTATGGTCGTCAGCACCTATACGGAAATGGTATTTCCTCTGGGCTGCTGGCTGGATCAGCAGAAAGAGGCTGGAAGACTGAGCAAAGCTGCATATGAAAAAATATGCAGGGGCAATGCGGCCCGCATATTTGGCCTTTGACAGCCTGATGCCCCATGGTTCCTGCATTTGGAATATATAAAAAATCTGCTAAATTTTCATGAAAATTCCTCCCTGCATTGTGGGAACATGGGAACCATGGTATACTATTTTTAAACAGCATTCCTGTATTTTCCAATGGGAACTGTTTAATTTTATCACAGGAGTATATGATTATGAAAAACCAAAGATTCCGGCTGTATATCAACTGGGGACTTACAGCGCTGGCTGTAATTGCCTGCAGTATTTTATTTGCCTTTGCCCTGTTAAAGGCTCAGACTGTCTTCGGAGTCATCGGAGAAATTATTCAGATTCTGATGCCTATTATCTATGGGGGGGTTCTGGCATACCTGATGCTCCCTGTCTATAATTTTGTTTATTTCTTTGTCTGCCGTAATACGAAGAAGATATTTACCACAGAAAAGGTCAGAAGCCGGATAGGGAAAATGACAGCGACGATTATCACTCTGCTGTTTCTGTTCATGGTTGTCTGCGGTCTGTTCTGGATGATTATCCCACAGATTCTGGAGAGTATACTGGGCTTTCAGGAAAGCCTGGCCGGATATATCAGCAACCTCACTCTATGGCTGTCACAGCTGCTTCAGGATAATCCTCAGCTGGAGGAAGCGGTTATGCCTCATTTTAATGAGGCTGTAACGAAATTTCAGTACTGGATGACCACAGATCTGGTGCCGAGCATTTATCTGGTTTTAGACCATGTTTCTGCCGGTGTGATTAATGTAGTTACCGTAGTGAAGAATATTCTGATCGGTTTGATTGTGATGATCTATTTTCTGAATTTGAAGTGGACGCTGTGCGCCCAGTTTAAGAAAATGATCTATGGTCTGTTCCGTGTCCGAATGGCGAACCGGCTCATCAATGAAATCCGCTTTGCCCATCGTGTATTTGGCGGTTTTATCACAGGAAAACTGCTGGATTCGCTGATTATCGGCATTATGTGCTTTTTCGGAATGCAGTTTTTAAAAATGCCCTATGTGCTGTTAATCAGCGTAATCATTGGCGTTACCAATGTAATCCCGTTTTTCGGCCCGTTTTTCGGAGCTGTTCCAAGCGCCTTTCTTATCCTGCTTGTAAGCCCGGTCAAATGTCTTTATTTCCTGATTTTTGTTCTGGTGCTTCAGCAGTTTGACGGAAATATATTAGGCCCCAAGATCCTGGGGGATTCCACGGGTCTCCCCAGCTTCTGGGTGCTCTTTTCCATTCTGCTTTTCGGCGGTCTTTTCGGTTTTGTGGGAATGATTATTGCCGTACCGGCTTTTGCAGTATTTTACCGTCTGGTTTCCGAATATATCTGCGGAATGCTCAGGCGGAAGAATCTTTCTGCCCGTACGGATGATTACAGGAAATTGGATCATATAGACCCGGCGGAAGGAACATTTATAGAACGCAGGGAAAATAACTGATATACCAGGCAAACCGGCGGACCGGTAAATGCTGTAATCCGCCGGAGAAATCAAAGGAGGATACCCCATGGCAGATCTTCAAACCCGATATCTGGAACGGCTTGCAGAGCTTTATCCTACAGTAGCTGCGGCTTCTACGGAGGTCATCAACCTTGAGGCGATTTTAAATCTGCCCAAGGGGACAGAGCATTTTCTTACAGACATCCACGGGGAAGCAGAGGCATTTTCACATGTTCTGAAAAATGGTTCCGGCGCAGTACGCCGCAAGGTAAATGATGTGTTTGGAAATACCCTTTGCAGAGAGGATAAGCGCAGTCTGGCTACCCTGATTTATTATCCCAAAGAAAAGATGGCCCAGATTCTGGAACACACGGCCAATAAAGAGGACTGGTACAGGATTACTCTTTATCGGCTTATAGAGGTCAGCAAGCGTTCCGGCAGCAAATACACCCGCTCTAAGGTGCGCAAGGCTCTTCCTCCGGAGTTTTCCTATGTGATCGAAGAGCTGATGACGGAAAAGGCGGATATCCGGGATAAAGAATCCTATTATAACGCTATTATTGCTACCATCATACGTGTAGGACGGGCAGAGGAATTTATAAAGGCCCTCTGCGAGCTGATTCAGCGTCTGGTGGTGGATCATCTGCATATATTGGGGGATATCTATGACCGTGGGCCCGGTCCGCATCTGATTATGGATAAGCTGATGCAGTACCACTCTCTGGATATCCAGTGGGGAAACCATGATGTACTCTGGATGGGAGCGGCTGCGGGACAGAGAGGCTGTATTGCAAATGTAATCCGTATCTGTGCCAGATATGGGAATCTGGATATACTGGAGGACGGTTACGGCATCAACCTGCTTCCTCTTGCCACCTTTGCTCTTGAAACATACGGGGATGATCCCTGCCGCTGTTTTGCCTTAAAGGGAAGCCATCCCTGCAGTCCCGGAGAAAAGGAACTGAATCTCCGTATGCACAAGGCTATTTCCATTATCCAGTTTAAGGTGGAGGGACAGCTGATTAAGGAATACCCTGAATTTGGGCTGGAACGCCGCCTTCTCCTTCACCGGATTAATTATGAAAACGGCACCATTGTTCTGGATGGAAGACGCCTGCCTATGAAGGATATGCATTTTCCTACTGTAGATCATACAGATCCTTACCGGTTGTCACCGGAAGAGGAGGCGATCATGGAACGGCTGGAAAAAGCATTTTTAAATTGTGAAAAGCTTCAGCAGCATATGCGGTTTCTTCTGGCAAAGGGAAGCCTGTATAAAGTGTATAATAAAAACCTTCTCTATCATGGCTGCGTTCCTCTCTGTGAGGACGGAAGTCTGAAGGAAACTGCGGTTTACGGAAAAAAGTACAGGGGCAGAGGTCTTTACGACGTACTGGAAAGCTATATCCGAAGAGGATTTATGGCTGAGGATGAAGCTGAGAGGAAAAAGGGCCGTGATATCATGTGGTACATATGGCTGGGACAAAATTCCCCGCTTTTTGGAAAGGATAAGATGGCTACTTTTGAACGGTATTTTCTGGAGGATGAGGAAAGCCATAAGGAAAAGAAAAATCCCTATTACCGTATGTTAGAGGATGAAAAGACTGTTGATCTGATTTTGGGAGAATTTGGATTAAGCGGAGAAGACAGTCATATCATCAATGGTCATGTGCCTGTAAAATCAAAAAATGGAGAAAATCCCATCAAATGCGGAGGAAAGGTTCTGGTAATTGACGGCGGTTTTTCCAGAGCTTACCAGAAGGAGACAGGAATTGCCGGTTATACCCTGATTTATAATTCCTACGGACTGATTCTGGCGGCTCATGAGCCCTTTGAATCCAGGGCGGCTGCCATTGAGCAGGAGAGCGACATGTATTCAGATGATATTATTGTAAAACGCACAGCCAGCAGGAAGTTAGTAGGGGATACGGATACAGGACAGCAGCTGAAGGAAAAAATCGCAGATCTGGAACAGCTGTTAAAGGCCTATCGGGACGGCCGGATCGCGGAGCGGTATTTTAAGGAACAGGGCAGCCGCCGGCTATAAGCCGGACGTATGAAAAAAATGGGAATAATTATGAAACAGAATGAATTGCAGTGGGATAAGCTTTTGAAAATAAAAACAACCGGACGGGACGATTCCCGTTCCGATCAGTTCCGGTACCCTTATGAACCCACGCCCTATTGTGTGTTGGAACGTCTGGCGGAAAGCGGATTTATTGGCAAGAAAAGCCGGCTGTTGGATTACGGCACAGGAAAGGGGAGAGTCTGCTTTTATCTGTCCTATCAGACCAGATGCAGATCGGTGGGAATTGAGTATGATGAGCGAATCTATGCCGGGGCCCGGGAGAATAAAGATCGTGCAGTATCGGGTGCAAAAACCTCCTTTGTCATGATAAATGCAGAGGAATATGCAGTGCCGGAGGATGTAGACTGCTGCTATTTTTTCAATCCCTTTTCTGCAGAGATTCTAAAGAAGGTTCTGGCAAGAATCTATGAAGCTTATTATGAGAATCCAAGGAAAATGAAATTATTTTTTTATTATCCGTCAGATGAATATGTGAGTTATCTCATGACACAGGAACAGCTGATGTTTCTGGATGAGCTTGACTGCAGGGATCTGTTTGAGGGAAATGATTCCCGGGAGCGGATATTAATATTTGAGATAGGGTAGAAGATTTTATATATGTGACTTAATTGCAGACACAGCCTCCTTATTTCTCTATACTTTATACAAAAGCAGCGCCGCCCTGGGATTGGCTGGCGGTATGAGATATAATCAGAGGAGGAAGAAAATGGCATCGGTAGTTCGAAAGAAAAGAAAGGCATCGGTAGACAGCCGTCTTTGTGTGGCCTGCGGCTGCTGCATAAAGGTTTGTCCTATGGGAGCAATCCATGTCGCCGGGGGAATGTGGGCTCAGGCAGAACCGGAAAAATGCGTAGGCTGCGGCAAGTGCGCAAAAGAATGTCCGGCCTCTGTGATCGAGATTCAGGAGGTGGGATAATGAAAAAGCGCTGGTATGATTATATGTGGGTTTTGTCCTTAACCTATCTGATTCTGGGGTTTTTCAATATTTTATTTGCATGGCTGGGGCTTTTGTGTTTCTTCATTCCACTGATTATTGCCCTGGCGCAGGGAAATAAGAGCTACTGTAATCGCTACTGCGGTCGGGGACAGCTCTTTGGGCTGTTGGGCGGCCGCCTGGGGCTTTCCAGAAAAAGGGACATTCCGATGTGGATGAAAAGCAGGGCCTTTCGATATGGCTTTCTGATTTTCTTCCTCATTATGTTTTGCCAGATGCTGTGGAATACAGCTCTGGTATTTACAGGCGCTTCTGATTTAAAACAGGCT
The DNA here is from genome assembly GCA_958441075.1 of uncultured Clostridiaceae bacterium. Lineage (GTDB taxonomy): Bacteria > Bacillota > Clostridia > Lachnospirales > Lachnospiraceae > Enterocloster. The sequence goes on from CAUCBQ010000036.1 coordinate 7,571, forward strand.
GTGACCCTTTTGTGGACCTTTAAGCTCCCGTGGCACTGGGCATATCATGGAACCCTGTTTCATCCCGGCGCAGCTCAGTTTGCCTTCGGATTTTACAGCGTCATGCTTACCTCTACCATACTGGGACTGATTACCATGGTGCTTTTTAAGCCCCGCAGCTGGTGCGTATACTGTCCCATGGGAACCATGACCCAGCTGATCTGCAAAGGCAGAAATCACAAAAGTAAACATATGTAGGTTAAGAGCCGGACGTTTCAAATGAACTGCGTCCGGCTTCTTTCTATCTATAATCCTGCCAGCTTCCTCAGTTTTTTTTCATCTGTAACAGCAATCATTCCCCTGCTGAGATTTACCATTCCCTCATTCTGAAAATAGCGGAGCATCCGTGTTACTACCTCTCTGGCAGTTCCCAAATGACCGGCAATCGTTTCATGGGTGATTTTCAGATTTGAATTTTCTTCCAGGGCCATTTCTTCCAGAAGAAAGGCTGCCAGACGCCGGTCAAAGGTTTTCCACATGATCTGTTCAATGAGCCACATAACCTCCGAAAAGCGGGCGGCCATGATCTCGTTTGTATAATTGGAGACAGCAGCGGATTCCTCCATGAGCCGTTTGTAGACAACTGCTGGAATGATGCAGATTTCTGAATCCTTTTCAGCCTCGATGGTAATGTCAAACTGGATATTTTTCATAATGCAGGAAGCGGAAAAGAGGCAGATATCCCGTTCCAGAAGACGGTACAGCGTCACCTCCCGCCCTTCTTCAGAAATCATATAGGCCCTCAGCTGGCCTTTTTTGATGAGTACAAGTCCAAGACAGTCAGAGCCCCCATTATATAAAACAACGCCCTTCTTCACATTCCGGCAGATAAGGTGATCGGAAACCAGCTTCTGCTGGGCGGGAGTCAGACGGCTCCAGACAGAAAAATAATTATAAATATCCATACGATGTTACCTCCCTGTGATTTCTTAAGTATAAAGGCAGGACTTTGATCTGTCAATAAACGCCTTTTAACCATATCTTACTTTAATATCATTTGCATAAAACCTCCTCTTTTCACTCATAATAATTCCAAAAGCCGGACATGTTTAAAGAAAGGTTTCCGGTCGGATATGTGAAAGGAGCACATAGCATATGGAACAGAAAAAAGGAAAGGCTACAGTCGTATTTGCCAGCCCTCCGGTGATTTGCGGAGCTGCCAGTGTGGCGGGAAAAAAGGAAAGCGAAGGACCCTTAGGGCCGTTTTTTGACCGTCATCTCATGGATGACGGAGAAAGGATGGAAAACTGGGAGCAGGCAGAAAGCTCCATGCAGAAGGAAGCAGCAGATCTGTCGATTACAAAAGCAGGATTAAAACGGGATGATATCCGTTATCTCTTTGCAGGAGATCTTCTGGGACAGCTTATTGCAACCTCTTTTGGCACTGTGGATCTGGAAATTCCGCTCTTCGGGCTTTACGGCGCCTGCTCCACTATGGGAGAAGCCATGGGCCTGGGGGCGATGATGGTGAATGCGGAATATGCAGATTATGTGCTTTCCATGGCGTCAAGTCATTTTGCAACAGCGGAAAAACAGTTCCGTTTTCCTCTTGCCTATGGGAATCAGCGCCCCATGTCCTCTACCTGGACCGTAACAGGGTGCGGCGCAGTTATCATCGGAAAGGCGGGGCAGCCGGGGCTGGCAAAAATCACCGCTGTTACTACCGGAAAGCTTGTGGATATCGGAGCCAGAGATTCCATGAACATGGGAGCAGCCATGGCTCCGGCGGCATTTCATACCATTGAACAGAATCTGGAGGACCTGGGGAGAGATGAAACCTGGTACGACAAAATCATCACAGGAGATCTGGGAGAGATAGGCTCGCAGATCCTCATAGATCTGATGGAAAAGAAGGGCCGAAGGCTGAAGGGCCGCCATATGGACTGCGGTATGGGGATTTACAGGAAAGAAACCCAGGATACCCACGCAGGGGGAAGCGGCTGCGGCTGTTCTGCTGTTACCCTGTGTGCGGCAATTCTGCCCAAAATCAGGGAAGGAGTCTGGAAACGGGTGCTTTTTGTACCCACAGGCGCGCTGCTGTCTGCTGTAAGCTACAATGAGGGCCAGACGATACCGGGAATTGCCCATGGAGTAGTGATTGAACATCTTGATTCCTAAAATCGGCCATAGGAGCTGTATTTGATACAAAAAAGGAGCAGAAAATATGGATTATATAAAAGCATTTGTCATAGGAGGCCTTATATGTGCCCTTGTTCAGGTTCTGATGGAAAAAACGAAGCTGATGCCGGGCCGGATCATGGTGCTGCTGGTAGTGTCAGGAGCCGTTCTGGGTGCCGCAGGAATTTATGAGCCTTTTCTTTCATGGGCCGGAGCCGGAGCAAGCGTTCCCCTTCTGGGCTTTGGAAATACTCTTTTTAAAGGGGTAAAAACTGCTTTGGCAGAAGAGGGAATGCTGGGGCTTTTTAAAGGAGGACTTACTGCCGCCTCTGCCGGAATCAGCGGAGCTCTTATATTCGGATATCTGGCTTCTGTAATTTTTAAGCCTAAAATGAAGTGAACTATTGTCTATTTCACAGAAAATTGGTACAATTAAATCAAACCCGCCGGAAGAAAACCGGCGGACTGCTTTTTAAAGCTGCAGTATGTGAGGTGTATATGAAAAAGATGAAATCAAACAGCCGGACTCCTGCAGGGGGAATTCTTTTGATTGCAGGTATTGTTGCTTTTTCCGTTATTAACATTTTTTCCCTGTTTTTTCATTATTCCGACAGTATACATAATGAGGTTCTCGTCCACAACATGGAGCATCTTTCAATTTTATCAGATTATATTGTAAAGATTATACGAAGTGAGATGAGACACTGTACAGAGGTTTTGGAGGTCAGTGAGGAAATTTTTAACAGCCAGGACGAACTGCTCTCTGATGACACGGTAAAGCAGCTTCAGGAGATACGGAACAAAACAGGCTTTACCCAGGCCGGGATTATGGATCGGGATGGGAATGCTGTAGATGATACAGGAGTCCGCTGGAAGGTGGAAAGTCAGGAAATCATGACTGCCATGAAAAAGGGAGTTCCTTATATTTCCGATGTGATTACCAGCAAACGGCTGGAGATAAACCAGATTATAGTTATGGTTCCTGTGGGAGAGAAGGGGATGGTGAAGGGGGCTGTCTGGGGGCAGTATCCCATTACTTCTATTACCGAACTGGTTGATTTGGAGGACGATTTTGGAGTTTATTTCCAGATTGTTGACGACAAGGGGCGGTATATAAGCCATTCCAACAGCAAAAGTTCATTTGTGGAGGACAACCGTACCCTGCTCTGGGATGAACTGGAACGGTATGAATATCTGGAGGAAGGTACCCCGGAAAAGATTTATGAGGACGTAAAAGCTCATAAGACGGGAATGTTCTATTTCCAGTATACGGGCCAGGGGCGGTATGTGAGCTATGAGCCGCTGGATATCAATAACTGGTATGTCTTTTCAGTGATGCCTTCTGCGCACCTGAATGTATATGTAGATGAAATCCGGGATCTGTCTGCTGAAATGATGCTGGGATTTTCCCTGTTTATTGCTCTGATTGTTATTATTATCTGTGTGGTGATCTATAGCGGAAGCAGAAGGATCAGTCAGAAAAATCATGAACTGGCTATTAAAAACCAGCTATTCCGTATTGTGCTGGATAAAACGCAGGATATCCCCTTTGAAGCAGATCTGGTAACAGGGCAGGTAAAAATTTATCATGGCAGGAAAAATGGAAGCAGCGAGTATAAGATAATTCACGATGTCTCACCGGAAGGCATGATATCTGCAGACCGTATTATGCCAAAGGACGAGGCAGATTACCGAAAATTTTATGAGGATATTCTCCATGGAAATGAGGTGAACTCCATAGTTCTTCAGCTGAAGATTGATAATATCTGGAAATGGATCAGGATTCATGTTCTCGCGGCAGCCAGGATGAGTGTGGTAGGATTTTTAGAAGAATATAATGAGCAGATGGATCAGAAACAGAAGCTGGAAACCATCAGCCAGAAGACAAGAAGGGATTATCTCACTGGCCTTTACAATAGAGAAGCTTTTATTCACGAGGCAGAGAAACGGCTTAAGGCACAGGCAGATGATGAGACAGAGCTTTTAAATGCCCTTTTTATTCTGGATCTGGATCATTTTAAGGAATTGAATGATACACTGGGCCATATGATGGGAGATCAGGCTCTGTGTGAAATTGCCCGCCGTATAAAAGGTTCCATTCGGAAAACAGATCTGGCAGGAAGGCTGGGAGGGGATGAGTTTGTACTCTGGATTCAGGATCTTCCGGATACATATGCCATTGGCAGATGTGCCATGAAGTTAAATAAGGCTCTGAAAACGGACTGGACAAAGGATGGAAAAACGGTAAGTATCAGCGCCTCCATTGGCATTACAGTTGCAGAAAAGGGGCTGGCCTTTAAAGATCTCTATGAAAAGGCAGATCAGGCCCTCTATAAAGCAAAGGCGAACGGAAGGGACGGGTATCATATTTCAGATTCAAAAATGTAAAAAAATCTGTGAAACAGCTAGCTAAGCTGTATTCACAGATTTTTTTAACCCTGAATTTCCAAATTACCGGACACCGGGGCCTGAGTTTTCCCACTGAGGCCGGGTCTGGGGCTCATATCCGGGGCCAATAGGGGAAATGGTCACATTTTCACCGGAACCGTTCGTTTCATCTGAACCGACAGAAGGCGCAATAATAGTAGAATTATTGGAATGAATAGTGCAGGTACCGGGGATAGAGAATACGGAATCATCCGTTGTCAGATTTTCCTCTCCTTCAGGCAGCACCATACAAACCTTTGTTGTCTTTTCCGTGCAGTACGGAGCGGGACGCAGGCCAGACTGGGCGCATACAGTCACGGCTACATGCTTGTCGCAGACCTCCGCCGGAGCGGTTCCCCTGGCAAAGTATTCCGTATAAACAGCGCTGCCTCTGGGATCGTGGTCGCAGACTCCCGGTACAGCCCGTTTGCCGGATTTGCGGCAGATTTCCGCTGCTTCCACACTTTCCGGAACGGTAAAGCCCGGATCAGAAAGTCCCTCATGTACCCGGTTCATGATACTGCGCCAGATATCCTTGTGGAAGGAGGTGCCTCCGTTTCCTGCTGAGAGCTTCTGGTTGTTGTCACAGCCCCCCCAGATACCGGCTGTATAATAGGGAGTAAATCCTACAAACCAGATATCATTATTTCCGGTAGTAGTACCGCTTTTACCGGCGGCAGACATTCCTGACAGTGCAGCTCTGGTACTGGTGGAATTGATAGATACGCCGGAGCGGGCAAACTTCCGGTTAGCCTTCATGGATTCGGACATGGCGTCTGTAAGCAGAAATGCGGTAGAATCCTTTAATACCTGCCGTGTTTCGGGCTCATTGTCAATCAGTACATTTCCGTCATGGTCAAGAATCTTTGTAAAAAACCGTGGCTTTGTATATATGCCTCTGTTTGCAATGGAGGCATAGGCTGCGGTAAGCTCCAGGTTGGAAACTCCTTTTGTAAGGCCTCCCAGAGCCTGGGCAGCGCCAAGATCATCCTTTGTCATGGAAGTAATTCCCATTTTTTCAGCATATTCCATTCCAAGCTGGGGCGTTACAGTTTCCATCAGTGCCCGTACTGCTACAATATTCATAGAGTAAATAATACCCTCACGGATGTTGGAATAGCCTACAAAGCCTTTTCCGGCTCCCCACCAGTTTCGGAAGGTTTTATTTCCAATCGTATAAGGCGCGTCATAATACACAGTTCCCAGCGTAGCCCCGCAGGTGTCAAGGGCCGGTGCAAAGGCGGTAACAACCTTGAAGGCAGAACCTGGCTGCCGGTATACATTGCTGGCACGGTTTAAAGTGAGGCTGGCTGTTTTCTCTCCCCTTCCTCCGGAAAGAGCCCGTACCTCCCCTGTATACTGATCCATCAGCACAAAAGATGCCTGAGGCTGAAGAATCAGGTTCTGGCGTTCGCCGATAATGGTATCTCCGTCTTTAATCAGCCATTCTTTATAGCGGTCAATATCCTCCTGAACCGCCTCCTTACTCGGATAGAGGCCGTCATATCCCCTGTCTCCCAGTACAGATTTATGGTAGGCTTTTAAATTTTCCTCTGAATAATGTTCTGTCGTTCCGTCTGCGTGTGTAACAGAGAGACGGTATTCTGCGGAATATTTTGCAGCGGAATAATTTTCGGGGTTGTTGATTTCCTCATCTACAATGGCCTGAAGCACCGGGTCCTGGGTAGTGTAAATTTTAAGCCCTCCCGCATAGAGAAGATTCCTTGCCTGACTTTCTGAATAGCCCAGCTTTTCCATCAGGGCTGCGATTACCTGCTCCACCAGTTCATCTGTAAAATAACTGAAATGGGAGTTTGTCTCCTGGGCAGCTGTATTTACGTTTTGGATTCGTTCATATACATTATCGGACAGAGCCTCCTCCAGCTCCTGTTTTTCAATATAATTCTGGTCAAACATATATTGAAGCACAATTCTGCGCCGTTCGGCATTGTCCTCAGCACCGGAGATGGGATTGAGACGGGAAGGATTTTTAGTGATGGAAGCGAGAACCGCACATTCGGAAAGAGTCAGATCCGATACTTCTTTATTAAAGTACCGCCGTGCGGCCACCTTTACGCCCAGAGTATTGTAGCCCAGGTTAATGGTGTTAAGATAATTGGTAATGATAACTTTTTTGGTCTCTTCCTTGGACATGCCGGAATTTTTTTCCAGCTGTACAGCCAGATACTGTTCCTGAAGCTTTCGTTCAATGCGTGCTCCCCAGCTGGTTTCCATGCCTCCGGAAAAAATGTTGTTTTTAATCAGCTGTTGGGTAATGGTACTTCCTCCGCCGGCATAATCATCGCTGATAAGGCCGTTAATGGCTCTGGCAATGGAACGGATATCAATTCCGTTATGGGACCAGAAACGGGAATCTTCGATGGCTACAAAGGCGTCGATCAGATCCTGGGGAAGCTCCTCGTAGGCTGCGGATTCACGGTTGGAGCCGCTGGTCACGATGGTGTCTGTAAGATTGCCGCTTATGTCATAGACAGTGGTAGCAAAACGGTCCGGCTGGATGTTCATAAGATCTACAGAAGGGGCGCTGTCAATAATCCCCTTAATCATGCCGAAACCAATGGCAGTACCTGCTACGGCCAGAAAAAGAAACAATACAAAAAAAGCCTTAAAGATGTTAAAAAACAGCTTTGAGGTATATTTGGCCGATTTTGACTGGAGAGCCTTAAGCCTGCGCTCAGACTCATGTGTTCCATAATTCATAGTTTCTCCTTTACAACATGTTCCCCCCGTCTGTCAAGGCCCTGGGGGCATTTGGCAGACCTATTAGATTATACAACAGTTTTATGGAATTGAAAAGGCATAAATATGGCTTGCCATGAAAGCCTAACTATATTATGATAAAAAACAGAAGAAAAATAAGAGGATACGGCAATTGCAGGTATAACATCTAAATCGAAAGAAAGGAGAGTCCACTCATATGTACGGATGGTTAAATCGGGAATTTACGATTGTGGAGTATATTTTAACATAGTTTGAGTGGCAGAGAGAATCGTGGTAGACAGCTACAAGATCGTATATGAAGGGGCAGATGGAGA
>CAUCBQ010000037.1 GCA_958441075.1 uncultured Clostridiaceae bacterium
CATGGATGCGCTCCTGTCGGGAAAATACGATTTAAACCATACCGCCATCCTTATGACCCAGACCGGAGGGGGCTGCCGTGCCTCCAACTACATAGGCTTTATCCGCAGGGCCCTTGAAAAAGCCGGTATGAGCCAGATCCCTGTGGTCTCTGTCAATGCAAACGGCATGGAAACCAATCCGGGCTTTTCCATCACCCTGCCCCTGCTTACAAAGGCCATGCAGGCTGTGGTTTACGGCGATATCTTTATGCGTGTTCTCTACGCCACCCGGCCCTATGAAGCGGTTCCCGGAAGCGCAGACGCCCTGCATGAAAAATGGAAAAAGCGCTGTATCGCCTCCCTTTCCAGACGCTCTGCGGCTATGATGGAATTTGGACGCAATATTACGGGAATCATACGCGACTTTGACCGTCTGGAGCGAAGGGATATCAAAAAACCCAGAGTAGGAATCGTGGGAGAAATTCTTGTAAAATTCTCTCCTCTGGCAAACAACCACATCGTAGAACTTCTGGAGGCAGAAGGAGCCGAGGCTGTAATGCCGGATCTGATGGACTTCCTTCTCTACTGCTTCTACAACAACAATTTCAAGGCAGAGCATCTGGGCAAAAAGAAATCCACTGCCCGGCTGTGCAATGCGGGAATCGCTCTTTTGGAATACTTCCGCCGCACTGCCAGAAAGGAGCTGGCTGCCAGCAGGCATTTTACTCCGCCTGCGGCTATCAACGAGCTGGCTGATATGGCAAAGGGCTTTGTATCCTTAGGCAATCAGACCGGAGAAGGCTGGTTCCTCACAGGTGAGATGCTGGAGCTGATCCACAGCGGAGTAAAAAACATCGTCTGCACCCAGCCCTTTGGCTGCCTGCCAAATCACATCGTAGGAAAGGGCGTAATCAAGGAGCTGCGAAAAAATTATCCCGGCGCCAATATTATTGCCGTAGACTACGATCCCGGCGCCAGCGAGGTCAATCAGTTAAACCGGATCAAGCTTATGCTGGCAACGGCCCACAAAAATCTGAAAAACGAGATGGAACCAAGAGTCCAGATATAAAAATAAGGATCTGCCGCACCGAATGGATGCGGCAAGATCCTTATTTTATATGAATCCTGTATTCTAACCCTCATACAGCGGATAACGCTCACAGAGCTTTGCGACCTCCGCCTTAATATATTCCTTCTTATTCTCAAAATCCGTCGCAGTCAGCCAGATGCACTCTGCAATCTTTTCCATATCCGCTTCCTTTAAGCCTCTGGTGGTGACAGCCGGTGTGCCGATTCGGACGCCGGAGGTGACAAAGGGGCTTCTTGGATCGTTGGGAACGGTATTTTTATTCAGTGTAATGCATACCTCGTCACAGCGGTTCTGAAGCTCCTTTCCCGAAATATCCAGATTCCGCAGGTCAACCAGCATCAGGTGGTTGTCCGTGCCGTCGGTGAGAAGCTTAAAGCCCTGTTTTTGAAGAGCCTCAGCAAGAGCTTTGGCATTTAAAACAACCTGATGGGCATATTCTTTAAATTCCGGTTTTAAGGCTTCGCCCAGACATACTGCCTTGGCTGCAATCACATGCTCTAAGGGGCCGCCCTGGGTTCCCGGGAAAATGGCCTTGTTAAAGTTAAATTTCTCTGCCGCCTCTTTATTAGCCAGAATCATACCGCCTCTGGGGCCTCTTAAGGTCTTGTGGGTAGTAGTCGTCACTACATCTGCGTAGGGGATGGGGCTTGGATGCTCTCCTGCCGCTACCAGGCCTGCGATATGGGCCATGTCCACCATCAGATACGCGCCTGTCTCATCTGCGATCTCACGGAAACGCTTAAAATCAATGGTTCTGGCATAGGCGCTGGCTCCCGCCACAATGAGCTTTGGCCTGGACTCCTTTGCCTTGCGCTCCACCTCGTCATAGTCAATAAAGCCCTGATCGTCTACGCCGTAGGGTACAATGTTAAAATAAAGTCCGGAAAAATTTACAGGGCTTCCGTGGGTCAGATGGCCGCCATGGTCCAGATTCATGCCCATAACCGTATCCCCCGGCTTTAACATGGCAACGAATACAGCCATATTGGCCTGAGCGCCGGAATGGGGCTGTACATTGGCATAGTCACAGCCGAACAGCTTCTTAGCGCGCTCGATTGCCAGATTCTCCACTACGTCCACACACTGACAGCCGCCATAATAGCGCTTTCCTGAATAGCCTTCCGCATACTTATTCGTAAGAACTGTTCCCATTGCCATCATCACCGGCTCCGAAACAATATTTTCAGAAGCAATCAGCTCCAGATTCTGCCTCTGACGCCTGCACTCCGCCTGAATGGCCTCGCCCACCTCTTTGTCATAGCCTGTGATCAAATCCATAACTGTATTTACCATTGCAACCTACCGTCCTTTCCATTCTTTTCTGCGATTATAACCTATCTGATTATAAAATGCAATACTGCCGGATACGGACACATTTTCGAATTTGTCTGCAAAATAACTGTCAATTTCTAAATTTCCAGGCTTTTATCACTACCTGCAAATTCCTGTTTCCATTGTATTCATTTACCATTGGATAATAAATAATGTCAATCTGACGGCTTACGCCCATTTCCTCCATAAATGTGTCTCCGTCGCCGAATACAATCCCATCCATGGAAAATCCCCGCTCGTTTACAAGAGAAAGGCGTACCACATTGCGGTTTTTTCCCATTACGCGGGCGCTCCGGACCATCATGGCCTTCTGGGCAAACTGGGGTTTTTCATTTCCCTGTCCAAAGGGTTCCAGCCGTTCCAGATCCCGGATCAGATCCTCAGAAATGTACTCAAAGGGCATTGCCGCATCAATCCATATTCTGGGAATAAAATCATCCGGCGTAAGCTTATCTGCAGCATTTTCATTGAGCCTTCTGCGAAATTCCCCAATATCCGCCTCTTCCAGTGAAAAACCGGCTGCCATGGGATGGCCTCCAAATTTCAGCAGCAGATCCTTTACCTCCACCAGAGCATGGAACATATGGTAGGCCTCTATGGAACGTCCGGAGCCCTTGGCACAGCCCTCTGCCCTTGTAAGTACAAAAACCGGTTTATTATACCGTTCCCGAAGCCGTCCGGCTACAATTCCGGCCAGAGATTCATGGCAGTCCGGCAGAAAAACCACCAGAACCTTATCATCCTTAAGCTCCGATTCCACCTGCTGCACCGCCGCATCTACATTTTCCTGCGTCATGGCTTTTCTCTGGTCATTTAATTCCTTTAATTCTTCTGCAATGGCGTCGGCCCGGGAAGAATCCCCACACAGCAAAAGCTCCATAGCCAGTCTGGCAGTCTGAAGCCGTCCGCTGGCATTTAAGCAGGGCCCCAGTACAAACCCAATGTGATAGGCGCTGATATTGGCTGCGTCCAGGGCATTTTTATAAATCAGGCTTTTAAGGCCCGGACTGGCCGTCACCGCCAGACGCTTCAGCCCCTCTTTTACCACAATCCGGTTCTCGTCCTTTAGCTTCATCACATCGCCCACAGTGGCAATAGCCGCAAGCTCCAAAAGTTCAAGCCACTCTTCCCGGCTGATACCGTATGCTTCATAGAGAGCTCCAATGAGCTTAAATGCCACCATAGCCCCGCAGATCTCCGGCCAGGGATACCGGCTGTCCCTCCGCTTTGGGTTTACAATCGCATCCGCTGGGGGCATCAGATCCTCACCAGTTTCCTCACTGGTCTGGATATCGTGATGATCTGTAATAATCACTTCCAGGCCCAGTTCCTTTGCCAGAGCAATCTGGCTGACAGCGGCGATTCCGTTGTCACAGGTCACAATGGTCTGTATCCCATCTGCTGCCGCTTCCTCGATGATATGCTCGTTGATTCCGTACCCATCCCGAATCCGCTCCGGGATTACATAATCCGCACAGGCCCCAATCCGCTTAAAACCCTTATATAAAACAGCAGTGGCACAGACACCGTCTATATCATAATCCCCTACAATCCGCAGCCGCCTTTGCTCCTTCACCGCCCTGCCGATCCTCCGGACCGCCTCCTCCATATCGGGCAAAAGCCCGGGGGAATAAAGATCCTCCAGGCTTCCATTCAGATAGCGTTCAAAATCCGTTTCTCTTTCAATATCTCTGTTTCGTATAATTCTGGCTGTCACCGGGCTGATATGAAACCGTTCTGCCAGAGCATTAAAATCTGCTTTCTTAGCATGAAGCATCCAGATTGATTCTGTCATCCTGCTGTCCTCTCTTTTCTGTCATTTAGGGTATCAGTTCAGCCATGCGAAATTTCAGACAGAAAAAAGCGTTGAAAGCTTGTTTTCATAAGAATTTTTCTGGCTGAATCTTCATAGGGCGGACGCCCGACGCTTCTTGCACGCTTACAGCGGGCAAGAAGATGCATGGCTGAATTGTTACCATTTAGGCACTTTATCTCATCCCTGTTTCTCCTGCTTTTCCCCTTCTCCGGGGATCAGTCTTCCCAACAGTCCCCCAATCACAGCCGGGAGAAGCCACCCCAGACCGGAAGCATATCCCGGAAGGACTCGCATGGCCTCTGTCAGCCCCCAAACTGCAAGCTTTGCCTGATCCATGGTCCAGACAACGCTCACCGCTGCTGTAAACAGGATCGACAGGCGGTATACCCAAATCCTGCGTCCTGTAAAACGCTCCATAAAAGCCAGGGCAATAAGCACAATGGCAATGGGGTAAACTGCATTTAAAACCGGAACGGAATATTTTAAAATACGGTCCAGGCCTGCGCTGGAAATCAAAAGGCTGACAGCTGCAAAAACTACAGTCCATATCCGATAACTGACTCCGGGTACCAGGGTAGAAAAATACTGGCTGCAGCAGCAGATCAGCCCCACGCAGGTATTCAGGCATGCAATAAAAAAGATAATGCCCAAAATCACCATTCCGGACACTCCAAAAAGATCTCCTGCCACAAAGGTCAGGATTCTGGCTCCGTTAGCGCCTTCACCCGCCTGCTGTCCTACAGGACCGCCGATATAGGCCAAAGCTCCATAAACCAGAGATAACAGGATTCCTGCCATAAGACCTGCCTTCACCGTTTCCCGGACCACCGAATCCTCTCTGGAAATTCCCTTATTTCTTATATTAAGGGAAATGATAATGCCGAAATTTAACGCCGCAAGGGTATCCATGGTCTGATACCCTTCCGTAAACCCTCTCACCGCAGCTCCTGCTGCAAATTCCGCCGCTGTTTCTCCCACTCCATCCATGGGCCAGATCAGCCTTCCTGTAAACAGCACTGCAATCAGTATCAGAAGTGCCGGACAGGTCACTTTTCCCAAACGTTCTGAAAGTGTTTCGGGATGAATGGACAGAAGAAGGGCAATGGCAAAAAATACAAAGGAATAGCCCAGCTGAGCGCAAAACTGCACCGTCATTCCCGTATGGCCCAGATAATCCCCCAGACGAACCCCCGCTCCTGTAAGAACAGGCAAAAGCGTCATCTCAAAGGAGGTACTTGCTGTTCTGGGAATTGCCAGAAAGGGACCAATGGCCAGATAGGCGGTCAGGGTAAATAAAAGTGAAAATCTTTTCCCCACTTTTCCCGCCAGCCTTTCAAGTCCCCCTGATACAGCCACAGCGGCGACACCCAGCACCGGAAGCCCTACTGCGCTGATCAGAAAGCCTGCCATAGCCGGAACCATCTGAGTTCCTGCCCGTGCAGCCAGATCCGGAGGAAAAATCAGATTTCCCGCACCGAAAAACATAGAAAATAAAGTAAATCCTACCAGAAACAGATTCTGGATAGAAAGCTTTTGTACTGTCATAATTCTCCACCTGTCCTGTATTCGATTGTGTTATTTTTATCGCTGTATTCTGTAAAAATACCTGTAGAATTTCTTATAATCATACCATATTCCGGGGCAGGTTTCAACTGCGCCGGATGCCCTGCAAATGCGCTCCACATATAAATTTACAATCTCCTGTTCATAATTTTTATAATTTATGTAGTCTCCAAAATCCCTAAATGTTTTCCCAGGTAAGTACTGATATTTCTTGTCTGTTCACATCCATCTCCTAAGCAATATCCCAAGCAGGCTCTTCTTTCTTCTGACTTACCGAAGCGAATAATTTTATAGCCTTCAAATATGCTTCCCATATTGCTTGACGCAGTTCCTTTTCTCGAATCGTATCCGCTGTTTTGCAAATTTTCTTTCCATAAAGCAATCTGTTCTTACATCTCCAGACAAATACTTTTCCCTCCTCTGTCTGCCATATTACTTTCTGATACGTTTTACCACAATTGCCACAAATCATTTTCCCGTAAATTGAATGAATAGACGCTCGTCCCTGCAATACGCCGCTACCCGAAGAACTGTTTTTTTCTTCTCCTCTGTGCTGTTTTCCCGCTTTTGGTTCGCCGGAATTTTAATGACCTGTTTTTCTTTTTCGTAATTCAAAATAAAATCTCCCTTCATTGTTATAATAGCGGTTCTATTCTACAACAAAAGGAGACCTTATTTTTATTCATTATTTACTGTTTTCATCTTCCTGCATATCTCTTCCCTGCTTACTCTGGAAGAATAGCAGGAAGTTCTTCATCATCCATAAAGAAACAGGAAACTATATTTCTATCATTTTATATTTTTCTATATCTAGTTATCGTTCTCCAGTTTACTGGAAAACCCATTTTCTCATATAATTCTTTTTCCGTTATACTATCATGCTTTTTGAGATATTTATCGATTAGTGTTTTAAGTTCTTTTATAAATTCTTTGTACCAATTATCGCTCAACATATACCTTAAAGCAATTACAACTGAAAACAAATCATTTTTGCCCTTTACATATTGCGTGCCTTTTTGAGCAATTTTTAATTTCATATGTATAGGTAAATCAGAAATACTGTCCGTAGTTCTATAAGTAAATAATCGTTCACCATGTGCACAGACATTCCTGAACTTTACCATTACAGTTAAAACAGAAATCATTTGGCTTTCGTTGATACCTGGATAATTTCGGCTGACTTTAATCTGTATATCCTGCGGAAGTAACATATACATTTTTGAAATATTTCCAAATGTTAACGCATTCGTCAATACCCATAACGGAACATTCCCATATTTTCTTTGTGCGTGATTTATATAATGATAGTCTGTTGGTTTTGTAACATAACTTTCCAGTATTTTTATCAAACGGTCAATATCTCTCTGATTTTTCTTGCCCACATAATTGTAATTTACTCTATCAAGATATGCCTTCTGGTTCTCGCCATTTTTTTCTGTAAAATAATAAGAAACCTGCGATTTTATTTCATTTTCTATTTTAATAAGATATCTCAAAAATAATTGTCTTAAGGATTCATCAAAATAATATAACTCTACAAGATCCTCAAATTTAGTTCCATCCTTATACTTCTTGGTTGTTGGATTTTTAAAGATGTCCTTATATCCCCCAATTAATGAATAGTAACTTGTCTGCCTTAAAATCTCTTTCGCATATACCTCATCATCAATTTGCAGATTTTTTTCATTCTTCAGTTTTTCTATTTGTTGATCATAACTCAAAAAAATCTTTGGCATATACAACATCTCCTTAAAGAAAAAAAGAGGAGACCCCGCAGGCTCTCCCCCGGTCGCAGGCCTCACAGGTTTCTGCAACGCGATCACTGTATTTATCTTACCTAACTTTGAACCTAATGTCAAGTAATTTCTACAGCCACTATAGTATATGCTATTGTTTCTTCTTTAATACATCAACATCTATAAAAATTCAATATCATACACTTCTATCCTTCTACAACAAAAAACTTTATTCATTATTTACTGTTTTCACCTTTCTGCATATCTCTTCCCTGCTTACTCTGAAAAGCAGGCAATTCATTTAAAATTCTTTTCTTCTTTATATTGGGTTAAATTTTCAAAATTTTCTCCATAATCCCTGTTTAAAGGATTTAAAGCTTGTGCTTCTTTCATCCGGTCTATCGTATTTGCCCCTCTTTAAACAATAAATTAACCCACATCGTGTAGTTGCATAGTCTCCATTATTTTGCTCACTTCACTTACCAATGATAATGTTTGTCTTTTATTCTTTGCGATATATTCCTGCATTGCTTTTACTCTGGATTTAAACTCCTGCTTAAGCTTAATATGTGGAATCTTCTGCTCAGCATACGATTGAATATATTTCAGAACATAATCCCAAAAATTCTCATTCGTCAAGTCCCCTCTCAATTTGTCAGCGGTGAGGAATAAACTATTACATACGGATTCCATGCAAGATATAACTGCATGAGAATATCCGCTATCTGTGTCAGCAGATAATGATTCTTCATTGCGTTACTGTTATGGCTGTTCAGATGTTCGATCCGGTAAAGCCCGTTTTTCTGGTTATTAAAGCCTTCATTTTCTATTTTCCAGCGCCCTCTGGCTGCAAGTATCATCTCTTCCATGTTCCCTTTTCTTTACATAATCCGGTTATTTTTCCGCACCATCCCCATGTTTGATCCATTCATAACTCTCCTCTATGCTTTTCTGACGGGTTTCTTTCCGGGTAAATATATACTCCCAGTGATATGTTTCCCTGCAAAGATTCATAAAATTTTCTGCCGCATACAACGCATCTCCCTGTATACAGATGGGCAGTCTGGGATAGTCTTTTTTTATCTTTTTCAATAACCGTTTTGCGGCATTCAGCTCGCAGTCCTGCTTTGTCACATGCTCGTTTTCATTTTCAATAAACTCTGTTCCAAGGCTTATCACCACCTGATTGCTCAACACGATCTTCGCCTCCAGTACCTTGTGGTAATACAGCTTTATCTTTTTTCCATCTGCCATCTGTTTTTCTGTACAAAGGCAGTTATCGCAATGTTTTTCTTTAAAATAGAACAGGCCGGTTCCATCCAGTATCACACGCCAGTATTTTCCTGAAAGCCGGTTTCTATTGAACTGTTTTCCTTTTTATAAAAATTAAATACTGCATACACAATTTCTACACAATTCTATCACATTTTAATCATATGCTATTCCTGTAAATGAACTGCACTAAAGTGAGGGAACACCAGATTATGACCAATGAACAATATTACAGCCTGATTCAGTCTTATGAAGATGCCAGAAAAATTCTCATTTCCCGGCTTGAAATACTGGATCACAGCTTATATGGAAGCCGCACCGCAAGCGGCCCTGTTCACACCATCCAAAGCCGGATCAAGTCAAAGGACAGCATAGAAGAAAAGCTTGGGCGGCTTGGAAAATCCAGCCGTATTACGGATGCCAGAGATTACCTTTTAGATATAGCAGGAATACGCATTATCTGCTATTTTATTGACGATATCTATAACCTGTCCTCTGCCCTTAAGCGTCAGAATGATCTGATCATTATTAAAGAACGGGATTATATTACAACCCCCAAGGCCAACGGCTACCGCAGTCTTCACATCGTAATCGGTATACCGGTCTACTGCCTTGATACAATGGAATATTTTCCTGTAGAAGTTCAGCTTCGGACCATGTCCATGGACTTCTGGGCCAGCATGGAGCACCGGATCTGCTACAAAAAAAATCCCCGCGGCCGGGAACAGCTTGTCAGGGATTTTAAGATCTATGCGGATATTTTAGAGGAGATAGAACGACAGCTGGAAAGCTACAGCGATGTGAGAAAAAAGATGGATTAAAACACAAAAAACCTCGCAGGCGTTACGCTTACGAGGTCTCTTATCATGCGCCAGAGAAGATTCGAACTCCCGACACTACGGTCCGTAGCCGTATGCTCTATCCAGCTGAGCTACTGACGCATCCTTCGTCGCTTTGGCTTGTCTGCCTCAGCAACGTAGACTATTATATGCCATAAAATTCAAAATGTCAATAGGTATTTTAAATTTTTTTACTAACCCTGTTTGCAGGTATAAAAAGGAGCTGATGCTCCATAGATGATTATCCACCTACTTTGCAGCAGCCCCTTTCTCTCAACCTTACTTTTCCTTTTTTCTGGAATGCATAGCCAGATACAGTCCCGTCATCATGCCTGAAATAAGCAGAAGCAGATGGTGGGCGTGGGCTTCCTCTCCTGTTTTTGGAAGGGGAGCCATGGGTACCTCATCGTCTAAGATTATAAACTCCTCCTGCTTATCCGGCCACTGTGCCAGAGGAACCTCCTCCGGTTCAATGGTTATGGCCTCGCCGAGCCCTCCCGTAGATGGGGTATATCTGCCGGAACCGCTTCCGGAAGTGCCTCCACCTCCACCGGAGCTGCCTCCGCCGCCCGGCGCAGCCGGTTCTGCAGGCTGCTCAGGATCTACAGGCGGTTCAGGATCTACAGGCGGTTCAGGGTCTGTGGGCCCTTCCGACTCACCGGGATCTCCCTTTACGGTATTGGTAAAGGAAGCCTCTTCTGTCTCTCCGGCTGTCACTGTGATTACAGTCTCTGCGCCGTCCTTTCCATTTACCTGAACCTTATATTCAAAGATTTCGCTGTCAACAGGGGTTCCTTCTGCATCCGCCGTCTCCGTCACAGTATAATCTCCCACGGGAAGGTTCTCAATAAGAAGGCTGTTGCTTCCCTCCGGATCATAATGAAGGGTAATCACCTTCATATCCTCTCCCGCCAGAGCTGCCGTTCCATTTTCATCAAAGGTACGGCTTCCATCGCTGACTGTAAAATAGAAATCTGTCTCTGTAATCTTGGCCGGGTCTGCGCTTTCTACCTTCTTTGTCAGCTTCAGGCTTCCTGTAATCTTCTCGTTTTCAATGGTAAAGGTATAGCCTGCATTATAGATTGGCTTCATGCCCTCGGGGATATTTTCGCCATTTTCAGGAATATAAAAATCAATATCCTCCGCTTTCTCATATCCGTCCGGAACCCTTGTCTCGATCAGGCGGTATGCATTTCCCTTCTTTAATCCGGACACCTTAACCACTGCTCCCCAGCCGCCAGCTTCCACGACCGGCTCGTATACCCCCATAGGGTTCTGGGGATCTTTTACAGTTCCATTCTGATTCAGGGCAAAAAGTGAAAACGCCGCTCCCTCCAGGGGCTCTCCCCACTGATCTGTCTTGGAGATCACTACGTAATACTCTCCGCTTGCCCCTGCCATAGGCTTCACGATTGCTACCTTTTCATTATGTTCAACTTCAACGGACTGTCCGCCTCCGTAATATAAGACAGCTTTATTTTCTGCCTGGAACGTGGAACCGATGGCTCCATTGAACATAACCTCGTATGTAATGATAATCGCTGTCGCATCAGGCAGGTTCGTTATGGTACAGGTATCTCCCTGAATCTGGATCTTAGCCTGCGCAATCGGATTTCCTTCTTTGTCTGTCACCTTTACGGTCTGGGGCTTAAAGCCCATATTTTCATGTCTCAGTGTATCCTTTACGGTAAGAGTTCCATCTCCCTCGCAGAGATCCGCTTCCGGCTGATTGACCGTCAGCGTGTACCTCGCGAAAGGCGCTGTCTCCATACCGTATTTCATGTTCTTGGTCAGGAACTTCGCATCAAGATCACATTCTGCAGAAGCCTCCCGGAAATTCTCCCCATCCAAGATCAAGGACGCATGATTGACAAACTTTGTTTTAGAAGGATCTTTTACCTTTGTTTCAACGATCAGATTGAAGCCCCGGTCTACGTTAAAATCCTTTCCTTTTCCTGCCTCTGCAAGGCGCCGGTTCAGCGCTTTCAGGTCAATGGTCACTGTCTGATTTCCATCCTTTTCCTCAACCTCGTACTCGTGGCCGGGGCGAAGCTCAACCTCGGAATGTGCTTTCAGATACAATTTTACAAATTCCAGACCTTCCGGGATCTTCTCTATGATTTCAGCCTTATCCGCTTTACTGAAAGGAAGTCTGTTGCTTTCGGAATTGCCGGATAACTGCCACTTAATGATTCCGGAAGCTGCATCCGATGAAGCTACGGATTTAACAAGAAGGCCGTTTCTGGTAGGAGTCCACTGGGAAGCTGTGGATGTATAAAAGGTATCCTTATCGATATACAATCTTCCCCAGTTCTTAAACTCAACGCTTTCGTTATCCGGGCCTTCGCTGTTCCCAAACCATCCAAAGAATCCATCCCGGACATAGGATTCGTACTCAATTGTTATGGGGCTTTGCACATCCTCCTTAAATTTAACAATAAATCCTCTATTCGGCAAAACAGATTCCCCTGTGATCGGATTCACTTTTTCCGTTCCGGACTGCAGTTTCAGATCATAGGCCGTAAATTCAGTTCCATTCCTGTCTTTTATTGTAAGACTCTCTCTGAGAGTTTCCTCATCCTTAAACGTATGATACAGATCATACCTGCCATTGCTTCCAGCAGACAGTTCATCCTCATACCATGCGCCCTTTGGTATCACGGCCTCATCTACCATTGTATTGCCGTTTGCATAGTTGGTCAGGGTTGTCTTCCACTTGATGGTTCCCAGTTTTTCTCCCCAGCCCATGCTCTTTTTTGTCGTCTGATAGGTGTCATACCGGCACACAATACTGGTGGAACCGCCGTCAATTCCCGGAAATCCGCTTCCTTCCGGTGGGATTAAGTCAATTTTATTGCTGGCATTTCCATCCTCCACTGTACCGCTTATATTGGTGAAATAGGTAAACTTATAGGAGAATCTTCCTTCATTTTCAATGCGATATTCCCAGGAAGCATCTTCTTTATTAACAGAGATTTCTTCACTTCCCTGCTTATTGCCCCCCTTATCAAACCATTCAACGACAACATTTCCCACATAAGACTGCTGGCCATCTTGTTTATTAGGCTGTGTGACTTCTTTTGTTAAGGTGTCCTTAACGGTCCAGCCCTTCATATTAACCTGGCAATCTTTATTTACAATTACCTTATATTCGATAGCGTAATCCTTTACGCTGCCGTTTTCATCCTCCACGTCAAAACGGGGAGTTCCGTTTTTGGAGACTATATCACTTTTGTAAGAGAACCAAACCTCTTTGCTTTCAGCCTTTGCCTCATCCGATCTTACGTCAGCCCGGTTATAAAACTTCATCAACAGGGAGCCCACCGTCTTTGCTCCGTTGTCCGCAGTTCCCTTTACCGCTACCCAGCCTTCCGGTTTCATCTCTACTGAATAACTCAGCTTAACCGTGTCTCCCGGGTTCATAAAGGCAGGCTCACCGTTTTCTCCGACCAGCTTAATATGCTTTCCTTTTTTGTCAGGAGGAAATTCTCCTTCATTTGGTTCCTCAAAAGAAACCCTTTCGATATTACTGGGTTTATCAGGATTTCCCGGAATCACTACTTCCAAATGGATCGAATCCTCAACATAATTGACATGTTTCTGGTTCACTTCATTGGCCGGGAATGTCAGCCAGTCTCTGATCAGAATATTATCCAGAGTCACTGTGTTCTTTGGATCTGCCTTTATGGTCAGATGATACGTCGCTCTGTCGGGAAGGCCGGTTGTCTCAGATACATACACATCTCTTCCGAAATCAAGTTTTGCCTTTTCCACAGAAATTCCCTTGTGCTCCTCTTGGGGAATCTCCGGGAATACCAATGTCTTCTCAATCTCTCCCACCTGAACCGGGATTTCATTTTTCCCTTCGTTCTCCCCGGTGAAATCCACTTTTCCCATCACTCCCAGGTTTCCGCGGTATTTGGCTCCCATATTGGCTGTGATCTCAATGGTTACTTCTCCGTCTGCAGTAATGTTCATTTTTCCCACGGTATTTCCCTGATCGTCAGAAACTGGAAAATCCGTAAATTCTTTATAAATGATATTCTCAGGAAGGCGGTAGGTAAACCGGTCTCCTTCCTTTACCTGATACTCCTCCAGAGAGGGATCATTTTCGATTGCATAAGTAAGGCTAAAATAGGTCTGAATATCTCTCGGAAGAGGAAGGGGAGCTCCATTTGGATTTTCCTGATAGATCTTGATAACTCCCTCTTCTTCTACCTCTACTACAGAAATTTCAACTCCATTTTTATCCTGAACCGTAAGGGTTGGCATCCCCTCATCAAGAAGATCCCCGATCTCAAATGTACGCGGCAGTGTCTCATCCTTATTAAAGAATACCACCGCATATCTTCCTGATCCGGTCAGCAGTCCACGGATCTTTCGGCCTTCCATATTCTCTTCCTGAGAGTCTTCATCCTCCCCCGCTTTTACGGCGCGGACAATTCCGTCTTCAATTTTTACTACCTCTGCCTGATCTGCATCGCCCCACATGGAATCAGAAAATCCGGAGAATACTGCGGACACCTGTCCATTTAATTTTTCCTCTGTGAGATCCGTCCCGTCTTCTAAGGAGAATGTAATATCATATACTGCGGCGCTGGAAACTGCCTGTCCCTTTTTCGACAGTTCCTCTGTCAGCTGCTCCTTTATAGGGGCAGTTTCCTCCTCTTCCAGTACGCTTACCGTGACCCCTGTTCCTTCCGGAAGAATACCTGCCCCGGCAGACAAGGAGATCGTCTCTCCGCCGCCCGTGGTCTCTTCATATACAAATTCAGGGTATCCTGCAATCGCCCCGTCTTCCAGAACGTTTAATGCTTTGACTGTGGTCATGTAAGCTTTTCCGGTCATTCCATCGCCGATTCCCACAATGTCTCCCCGTTTCATTTCTACGGGCTTCTGCTGGGAATCCGCCTGTGAATTAGTAGCAGCCGGAATCTGGGGCACTATGGGCTTCACCTGAGACGGGGTAGAAACCTGAGGAACAGACTGAGAGGGATCAGACGGCGCGGGGGCTGTGCTCTCCTCCCCGGATGGCGCGGGCGTGCTGCTCTCTTCCTCGGTTGATTCCTCCGTGGATTCCTCCGTTAATCCTTCCGTCGATTCCTCCGTGGATTCCTCGGTTGATTCTTCCGTCGATTCCTCGGTGGATTCTTCCGTTGATTCTTCCGTTGATTCTTCTGTCGATTCTTCCGTTGATTCTTCGGTATCGTCCTGCTGATCCTCAGACCCGTCGTCTTTTTCCTGTTCCTGACCTTCCTCTGTTATCTGGTTTTGAGAGGGATTATCCTCCCCCCCCCCCCC
>CAUCBQ010000038.1 GCA_958441075.1 uncultured Clostridiaceae bacterium
AAGCTCGCTTACTTTTCGCAGGGGAAGGCAGT
Organism: uncultured Clostridiaceae bacterium; assembly: GCA_958441075.1. Lineage (GTDB taxonomy): Bacteria > Bacillota > Clostridia > Lachnospirales > Lachnospiraceae > Enterocloster. Next base: position 33 of record CAUCBQ010000038.1, read on the forward strand.
ATGGCTATAGGGCGAACGCCCGCAGTCTTTTCATAACATCATCAAACAACTCAGGAGAAAACCATGCAGGCAATACTTCTCGCCGGCGGTCTGGGTACCCGCTTACGCAGCGTCGTAAGCGACCGGCCCAAGCCAATGGCTCTCATACAGGAAAAACCATTTATGGAGTACGTTACCAGGGAACTGGTGCGAAACGGTGTCACGGATATTATTTTTGCCGTAGGCTACAAGGGCTCCATGGTAGAAGAATATTTTAAAGACGGCAGTTCCTTTGGCTTTCATGCATCCTACGCCTATGAGGAAACTCTTTTAGGCACTGCAGGGGCCATTAAAAACGCAGGAAAATTTATTACAGAGGACCGTTTTTTCGTTCTCAATGCAGACACCTTTTACCAGATCGACTATACAAGGCTGGTAAGACAGCAGGACGAGCAGCAGCTGGATATGGCTCTGGTGCTGCGCAGAGTGCCGGACGTATCCCGCTACGGTCAGGCTGTTTTAGACGAAAAGGGTATCCTTACAGGATTTAATGAAAAGATTCAGGAAGCACAGCCCGGAACTATAAACGGAGGCATTTACCTGATGAAAAAAAGCCTTTTGGACGAGATACCGGAGGGAAAGGTATCTCTGGAAAATGACAGGATTCCCTGCTGGCTGTCAGAAGGGAAACGTCTGGGCGGCTTTGTAAATGACGGTTATTTCATTGACATCGGTATTCCGGAAGCCTATTTCCAGTTTCAGAAGGATGTAGAAACGGGCGTTGTCCGGTAGCAGTAAGATCAGAAACGGGAGGAAAATTCCATGGTAATTAGAGGCAGAGCGCCCCTGCGGGTCAGCTTTGGCGGAGGCGGCACGGATGTGGCCCCCTTCTGCGAGGAGCAGGGCGGTGCAATCATTGGCAGTACCATCAACAAATACGCCTATTGCTCCATTGTACCCAGAGAGGATGATCAGATTATTGTCCATTCTCTGGATTTCGATATGACAGTAAAATATAATACAAAGGAAAATTATGTCTATGACGGCCGTCTGGATCTGGTAACAGCGGCTCTTAAAGCGATGGAAATCAGCCAGGGCTGCGAGGTATATTTACAGTGTGATGCGCCTCCCGGCTCCGGCCTTGGAACCTCATCCACGGTGATGGTGGCCATGCTTACAGCCATGGCCCGGTGGAAGGGAATCATGATGGACGCTTATGCCATGGCAGATCTGGCCTATCAGGTAGAGCGGCTGGATCTAAAGATTGACGGAGGTTATCAGGATCAGTATGCGGCGGCCTTCGGCGGCTTCAATTTTATTGAGTTTCATGGCAGAAATAATGTGGTTGTAAATCCTTTGCGGATTAAAAAGGACATTATCCATGAGCTGCAGTATAACCTGCTGCTGTGCTATACGGGAAATATCCATGTATCTGCCAATATTATCAGGGATCAGGTGCAGAATTATGAGAAAAAGGATGCATTTGAGGCCATGTGCGAGGTAAAGGCTCTGGCTTATGCCATGAAAGACGAGCTGTTAAAGGGAAATCTCCACAGCTTTGGAAAGCTTTTAGACTATGGATGGAGAAGCAAAAAGCGCATGAGCAGCAAGATTACCAATCCTCAGATTGATATGCTCTACGATGAGGCAATCAAGGCAGGAGCACTGGGCGGAAAGCTCCTTGGAGCAGGAGGAGGCGGTTATCTTCTCATGTACTGCCCCTACAATGTGCGCCACAAGGTAGCGGCCCGTATGGAGCAGGCAGGAGGCCAGCTGGCTGACTGGAATTTTGAACTGCGGGGAGCACAGAGCTGGGTAGCAGATGAGGAACGCTGGAAGTACGATCAGGTAAAGGTTCATATGCCAAATAAAATATACACCTTTGATCTGTAATCAGGAATCAGATATGGAAAAAATTGTATTTTTAGACAGGGACGGCACACTCAATGAAGAGGTAAATTACCTTCACCGTCCGGAGGATATGCATCTGTTAGAAGGGGTGCAGCAGGCTTTAAGAAGACTTAAGGAGGCCGGCTTTAAGCTTGTGGTAATCACCAATCAGGCGGGAGTGGCAAGAGGATATTATACGGAAGAGGATGTAAAGCTTCTTCACGGGTACATGAATGAAATACTGTCTGCAGAGGGGGCCAGAATAGACGGCTTTTATTACTGCCCCCATCATCCGGTTCACGGGATCGGATGCTATAAAAAGGACTGCAGCTGCCGTAAGCCGGGGATCGGTATGTTTTTGCAGGCAGAAAAGCAGTTTGCGGTAGATAAGGCGCATTCCTATATGATCGGAGATAAGCTTTTGGATACACAGGCCGGAAAAAATTACGGAGTAACATCGATTCTGGTGGGAACGGGATACGGGAAGGAACTTTATGAGGCCGGTCGGGCAGGAACGGATGAAGAACCGTCCTATGATTATTATGCAGAGGATTTATCTCAGGCAGCGGACTGGATTTTAAGCCGTCAGTAAATTGGGGCTGTATCACATGATTTTAGAAGAAAAGAGAGGTAACAGGGATGAAGGGCACGAAGATAGATTTGATTCTGGAAGAGCTGATTGGGCGCTATCCGGCCCTGAAGCCTGTAAAAGAGGATATTTTCAGGACATATGAGGTTCTCAGAGATTCCTTTTTACAGGATGGAAAGCTTCTGGCTGCCGGAAACGGCGGAAGCTGTGCAGACAGCGAACATATTGTAGGGGAATTGATGAAGGGTTTTGTGAAACGGCGCCCGGTAGCTCCCGATTTTGAACAGAAGCTGAAGGAGGCGGCTCCCGATCTGGGAGAGAGGCTTGCAGAGAGTCTTCAGGGGGCACTTCCTGCCATTGCACTTACCGGTCATCCGGCCCTCACCACAGCTTTTTTAAATGATGTGGACGGGAGCGTGGGCTTTGCCCAGCAGGTTTATGGATATGGAAGAAAGGGAGATGTATTTTTGGGAATTACTACCTCCGGAAATTCAAAGAATATCCTGTATGGAGCAGCTGTGGCAAAGGCAGCAGGCTTAAAGGTGGTTGGCCTTACGGGAAGGGATGGAGGCCGCTTAAAAGAAATGGCGGATGTCTGCATTGTGGTTCCGGAGCAGGAAACCTTTAAGATTCAGGAGCTTCATCTGCCGGTATATCATGCGCTGTGCCTGATGCTGGAGGAGTATTTTTATGAGATATAAGCATGTTTTTGCCATCCCGTCCTATGGACAGTCGCCCTGGCTGGAGACCTGTATCCGCTCCTTAAAGGCTCAGAGCCAGCCGTCTCCGATCATACTCTGTACCTCTTCTCCCAGCGCCTTTTTGGAGAAGCTGGCTGCAAAGTATGAGCTCCCGCTTTTTGTGCGCCAGGGAGAGAGCAATATCCGGGATGACTGGAATTACGCCTATGAAATGGCGGATGGGGAGTATGTAACCATTGCCCATCAGGATGATGTGTATCATAGGGAGTACGCAGCAGAGCTTTTAAAAGCAGCAGGGAAATGGCCGGACATGACGGTTTTTACTACGGATTATGTGATTGCAAAGGGGGGGAAAACCATTACGGGAGATAAGCTTCTGTGGGTGAAGCGTATCCTGCGCCTGCCCCTCAGGTGTCCGATGTTTAATGGATTTACCTGGGTGAAACGGCTCCCCCTTATGTTTGGAAATTCTATCTGCTGTCCCGCAACCACCTACCACAAGTCCCTTTTGGGTGAACCCCTTGTGTGTTCTGAGTACAGCTATGCCCTGGACTGGGATAATCTGGTGCAGCTGGCAGAGCGTCCGGGCCGTTTTATCTGCCGGGAAAAACCTCTTATGTATTACCGGGTTCATGACGGAGCGGCTACAAAGGCATGTATGGAAGATAACAGAAGAGTGAAAGAGGAGCGGGAGATGTTTGCCCGTTTCTGGCCGGAGCCTGTGGTCCGGTTTTTGATGCGGGGATATTCCTCTGCATATAAGGAATACGAGTAAAGGAAATGTTTCAGGATGTGCGCCATCAGACAGAGAAATATGAAAATGGTTCTGGCCCTGTTTTGGGCGGTCGGGGCCATTGTGCTGGGGATCGGAGGATTTGAACTTTTTTTGACCGGTTCCCTGGGGGAGATACTGAAAAAAGAGGAAACGAAGATTATGCTGGTGCAGGTGCTGGCAGTATTTTTATGGAACCTCCTGTGGCTTTCCAGAGTAAAGAGCCGAAAAGCCCAGATCATTGGAACGGGAGCGGGAAGCCTTTTATTTGCCTGGTGTCACCAGATGCTTGTTCCGGCACTTGTTTCGGGAATATGGATTGGGGTCTTAATCTGTCTGGGCAGATGGCTGAATGAATTGCTGATGGGAGGCTGGAAGAAACAGGGAGAACAGAGCGAAAACGAGAGGGAAATGCTTCCTCCGGCAGAAACGCTGTCGCTGGGCCTTGTAACGGGAAGCGCCTTCTGGATGACAGTTGTCTGCGGAATCTCCCTTACCGGACGGGGGGGAGTGCCCTTCTGGCGGGTACTGGCTCTGATTCTTATTGCAGCGGTATCAGCGGTATGTGCGGCGGTCTGGATCAGAAGAAAAAGGAATATGAGAGAGGGACAGAAGGGAAGAAAAGCGATTCTGTCGGGAGCGGATTTCTGTCAGGCTGTGCTTCCGGACACCTTTGTACAGTCTCTTCTCTGTGCCTTTATCCTTACTATGGTTCTTTTGCAGGCAGGACGGCTGAATATTGAGCTGGATTATGATTCCCTCCATTACGGACTGCGGTCAGCCTTTGTGCTGGACAATGGAAAGGGTATCTATGAGGACCTGGGGATGAATAATCTGGTATACAGCTACAGTAAGGGATTAGAGGTTTTAAATCTTCCTCTGTCAGGTACACATACCTATGGCTTTGTTCTGGCATTTTCCTTCTGGACCACAGTGGGAACAGTGATTCTGGCCGGTCATATAGGAGGAAGAAGCGGTGGAAAGAACATGGCTTTGTGGACTGCGGCTGTGTGCTCTGCCATTCCCGGCATCATGAATATGGCAGTGTCTGCAAAGAGCGACAGCATTACGCTTTTGTATCAGCTGATCATTTATGATTTCCTTTGTCTGGCTGTCGACCGGAAGGAGGAAGGTAAAACGCCGGTTCCCTGGCTGCTCTTTGCAGTTGGGGCTTACATTGTGACACTTGTTTTCAAGCCCACAGCACTTGTGTTTTCTACGGGACTGGGCGCAGCAGGACTGCTGTGCCTGCTTCTTGACAAAAAGTTAAAGATCGGAAGCAAAAGGGGATTTTTCTTCTGGACCCTTCCTCTTATGGCTGTGGCAGGACTGTGGTATCGGACCTGGCGGATCACAGGAGTTCCCGTGACGTCTATTTTTGCCGGGATGTGCGAAAAGATCGGTTTTGAGGTGAAATATCCTTTTACTTTTTCCCGTGTAATCGGAGATCCCTGGGCTCTGTCTGCCGGCGAGAAATTAAGAAGGCTCATGGAGCGTCTGAAAGGGATTTTCTTTGCTCCTGTGGGAGAGGATATGGATCATGTGATTATTGCCTGGGGAACGGGCCTTGTGACACTCCTTCTGGTTCTGTGGTGCGTAAACCTGTGGATTCGGCTTCGGGCAGGAAAGCAGTCAGAGCTTTTTATGAGCAGTCAGGACCGGTTTGACGGAGTTCTCACAGGAATTCTTCTGGCAGGATCGGCTCTGAGCATTTATACATTGTCCCAGGTGGACGGAAATTATTTTATGCTGGTATATGCGGTTCTGGCCGTCAGCGCAGTACGAATGACGGGCAGCTGGATGGAAGCTCGGAAAAGGGAAGGGAGTAAAGAGATTCAAAGAAGCCTCTGCCTTCTGGCGGTTCCTTTTTTCCTCTTTAATACACTGGTATCCTGCACCACCAGCTGGGCCGGAGCACCGGGCTTTACTCCTGTGAAATGGGCGGGGACAGGCTGCTATAACCACAGGGCAGAGAGGAGAGACCGGAAAATACGCAGGGGATATGAAGAGCTGGCTACCGGCTTTTTACCCAGAGACCGGGTACTGGCCTTTGGATATCATCCTGAGGTGTTGGATTTAAACTGCTGTGTTCAGAGCTACTATGATGTAACAGGCAGCGGGGGAGATGTATATCTGGTAAAAAAGTTGGCCTATTTTGAAGAATTTCTGGAATATGCAGAAATTGACTATTTCTTTGTTCAGGCCGGATATCTGGCAGATCAGCCAAGAGCCTTTGAGATCATTGAGGATATGATCGAGGAGGGAACCCTGCGGGATCTTACCTTTGAGTGGGGAAATATGAAGGCCCGTGTGGCTCTGGATGAAAAGACAGAGGAGCTTCAGACAAAAGAGGCGGAGATGTTCCGCAGAAATTACTGTATGAGAGAGAACGGATTCCATTAGGAATCTGGTAAACACACCTGAATAAAGGAGGCAGAAGCATTGGAGGCAAAAGACAGAATAAAATTCAGGATCGGATTTTCCAGAATGGAGAAGAAATATGAGTGGAAGGATCATCTGATCTTTATGGGTCTGCTTTTGGGGCTGGCTGTGTGGGTCAACCGTGGAATCCAGATTAAGGGCCTTTATATGGATGATCTGTATTTTTGGTCCTGCTATGGAGAGCAAAGCTTTCTGCAGTATGTATTTCCCATGGGAAGCACCCGCTTTCGCTTTCTTTATTATCTGGCAGCCTGGCTGGAAATGGCTGTGGTAGGAAATCATGTGTCATGGTTCGTTCCCATTAATATCCTTTTAAATGGGGCTTTGGCCTGCTATCTGTACTGGATTGCCTATAAGCTTTCCGGAGCAAAGGCTATTGGATTTTTGGCAGGCGTCATGTTTTTATCCAGCCGTATGGCATATTACCAGATCGGACAGGTGCTGGGACTTATGGAGACAATGGCCCTGTGGATGGCAGTGGAAATTTTGTGGTGTCTGTACCGGTATATCAACGAGGACAGCCGGGACAGTCTGTTTTTAAAAGCCTGTCTGCTGTATTTTGGAGTCTGCTTTGTCCATGAGCGGTATATGGTTCTTTTTCCGCTGCTGCTTCTGGCTCTGATTTCAGTTCGATGCAAACGGCCTGTCTGCATCATGGGAGCTGTTGGGAGCTTTGGTCTGGTTCAGCTGATACGGGCTTTTACCATCGGTACAGTCCTTCCGGCAGGAACGGGGGGGACTCAGGTGGCAGATACCCTGAATATTTCCCAGGCAATCCGATTTGCCTTCAGTCAGGCAGCGTATATTTTCGGAGTTAACGCGGGGCCGGAGCACTTAAACGGCTGTCCCTGGGGGCAGAGTCCCCTTTGGGTAAAGCTTCTGGTGCTTCTGGCAGATATGGCGGTGCTTGCTGTTGTTCTGGGCTTTTTCGTCATGCTATTTGGAAGAAAAAGGAAAGAAAAGCGGGCCGTTCTCTGGGCTAATGTGCTTTTATTTGTGGGATTTATTGCATTAAACGTAGCTTCCTCCAGCGTTACCATACGGGTAGAGCTGCGCTGGATCTATGTATCCTTAGCAGGCGCTCTTTTGTTCCTGTCCTGGATGTACGGACAGCTGACAAAGGGAGTGAAAAAGGAGCTTTACCTGAAGCGTCTCTGGCCCTGGGGGGTGCTCTTTGGAGCCTACGTTCTTCTTATGCTTCCGGCAGAGCTCTTTTACAGAAGCTGCTATCCCAGACTGTATCTCTGGCCGGATCAGCTGCGTTATAATTCTCTGGCTGAGGAAACGTATGAGAAGTATGGGGACGATATTTTTGGAAAAACCATCTATATCATGGGAGACAGCTATGAAATGAGTGATTTTACAGCCAGAACCTTTTTCAAGGTATATGACAAAAAGAGACTGGCTGAGGGAACTCAGGTAAAGAAGATTGAAAGCATCCGCGATATTGGACTGGTGGATGACAGTATGCTGGTGCTGCGGGAGGACCCGGAGCATAATGGTTTTCAGGATATTACAGAGTTTGTAAGATCCTTAAAGCTTAAGGCAGATTACGGTTATTATGAGGACGGCTGGATGGATGAACACGCTTCCCTGACTGTGATGGCAGGAGAAGAAGGAATTATTGATCTGGAGATCATGTATCCAGGCATTATGAGCGGCGGGGAGATGATTACCATTACAAAGGATCAGGAGGAACCCCTGAAGCTTCCCGTTCATTCCAGTGTGGTGGACGCCCGTCTTACAGCCAGTCCCTGGCAGCTGGTGCACTTAACCTTTGATTATAATTTCCATATGCAGAATGCACAGGAGCAGAGAGGAGAAGACCGTCTGGCGGCCATTGTCCATATCTCGGCGGAATAGGGACAGAAGAAAAGCAGGGAGTTTTGGAGGAAAGAGATCATGAAGGCAGAAACAAACAGAAGAGACTTATACAGAAAGGCGCTCTGCCTTCTGATTCCCGCAGCGGGGCTGATATTTCTTTTATGGTATATTAAAAATTCTACCTGTGATGTGATTTATTCGGATTATATCCGTCTGGTAAACAGCTATCTTCCGGATATTTATAATCCGGACCGCTTTTTTGTACCCGATGTCCTTACCAGAATTCCCATCAACTATCTGGGCCGGATCATCAATGTGGAGCTGTTTGGTTTTTCAATTACCTTTGACCGTGTTCTTGGAGCAGTAAGCCTGGCGCTTGCAGCCTGGGTATTCAGCCTGTATTTCATACGCCGGAAGCTGGGGATCATATGGTTTTGCCTTGCAATGGCTGTGATGTTCAGTCTGAATAAATGGGAGATGCTTACAAATGGAAGCGGCTGGTCCCACTTTTTCGCCTTTGCCTGCTTCTATTATCATGAACTGGTCTTTGACCGGGTGTGGACGGGACAGGAGAAAAAAGGCGATCCCCTTCGTCTGATCCTGCTGCCTGTTTTTATTATTCTGGGAACTGCCGGTCCCTACTGCGCGATTTATAGTGTGGTAATGATTCTGGCTTCCGGAGCGGGAATTGTGAGAGATCTGTGCAGAAAAAAGCCGGACCGGGCGCACAGGGGCATAAAAGGACAGGAGAGAACAAAAGCGTTCGGCAGAGAGTCATTCAGGTATCTGGTTTTTCTTCTGGCTGTTTTGATCCCTCTTCTGCTGTACATTCTCAGCAATTCCTTTGCTGTGGAGGAGCACGCCGGAGCTACGGGCCGTTCTCTGGGAGCCCTTTTGGCGGATGCGCCTTCATTTCCGGTGCGTTTTCTTTTAAAATCCCTGGCAGGAATGCTGGTGGGGGGAGAAGAGCTGCTTTTGTGGATTTCAGAGGGAAAAATCACGGATTTCTTCTGCTATCTGCTGGGTTTTTTTGTGGCAGCGGGTTATCTGTGGGCCCTGTGGCTTAATCTGCGTCACAGGATCTATGAGCGAACTCTGTTTCCCATGATGCTTCTTACGGGAGGAGCCTTAAACCACGTTCTGATTTTTCTTTCCAGATATATTTTTGAGAAGGAAAACTATGCTTTAAGCTCCCGGTATGCTCTCCAGTTTCAGGTGGGGATTTTGGGGATTATTCTGACCTTTGCTCTGACAGTACAGATGAAAAGGGGGATTTGTACAGCCAGCCGGATCTTTGGGGCCGTATTCTGTATTGCAATCCTTCTGGGAAATGGTTATACTACATATCGTGAGATAGAAAAAGCGCCTTATCGGGAAGCCCGGTTTGAAGCTATGAGGGAGCTTGCACCCCTTATGCCCCATCTGACCGATGAGGAGATGATGGAAATGGAACCTTCAGCCCCGGACCTTTATGAATATCGAAAGGGAACGGACAGGCTGCGAAAGGCATTTGAGATATTGGAAGAGAATCATTTAAACGTATTCCGCTAATGGAGGAGATTTGATGAAAGTTGTAATATTAGCAGGGGGCTTCGGCACCCGGATCAGTGAGGAAAGCCATTTAAAACCAAAGCCCATGATTGAGATCGGCGGAAAGCCGATTATGTGGCACATTATGAAGTATTATTCCGAATTCGGATACCATGATTTTGTGATCTGTCTGGGATATAAGCAGTATGTGGTAAAGGAGTTTTTTGCCGATTACTTCCTTCATACCTCAGATGTGACATTTGATCTGGCTAATAACCGGATGGAGGTTCACAACAATTATTCTGAGCCATGGAAGGTAACGCTGGTGGATACGGGTCTTAACACCATGACCGGAGGCCGTGTGAAACGGATTCAGCCTTATATCGGAAATGAGCCCTTTATGCTTACATATGGGGATGGAGTTTCGAATGTGGATTTAAAGGCTCTGGTGGATTTCCACAAATCCCACGGAAAGATTGCCACTATTACTACAGTGAATCTGGGCCAGTCAAAGGGAGTTTTAAATATTGATGAAAATGACAGCGTGCTTTCCTTCCGGGAAAAGGACGATAACGACGGCGCGTTGATTAACGGCGGCTTTATGGTGTTAAATCCGCAGGTTTTCGACTATTTAAAGGACGATACCACTGTTTTTGAGAGAGAGCCTATGGAACGGCTGGCGGCAGAGGGACAGATGAAATCCTTCTATCACAGCGGATTCTGGCAGTGTATGGATACCCAGAGAGAGATGAAGAAGCTGGAGGCTCTGTGGCAGTCGGGAAATGCTCCCTGGAAAATATGGAAGGATGAGAGAAAGGATCTTAAACCATGACGATAGAGGAATTAAAGGGATTTTATGGAGATAAAAGGGTTCTGGTTACCGGACATACCGGCTTTAAGGGTTCCTGGCTTACCCGCATTTTAACCCTTGCAGGGGCGCAGGTTACAGGCTATTCCCTGACTCCTCCTACAGATCCCAGCCTGTTCGGGATTGCCGGTCTTAAGGATACCATGAAAAGCGTCATAGGCGATATCCGCGATCTGGAACATTTAAGCCGCGTATTTGAGGAAGTACAGCCGGAAATTGTATTTCATCTGGCAGCCCAGCCCATTGTGCGTGAATCCTATAAGGAGCCGGTTTATACCTATGAGACAAATGTAATGGGTACGGTAAACGTATTAGAGTGCGTCCGCCGGACAGAAAGCGTGCGCTCCTTTTTAAACGTGACTACGGATAAGGTTTATGAGAACCGGGAGTGGGAGTACGGCTACAGAGAGAGCGATAATCTGGACGGATATGATCCCTACTCCAACAGTAAATCCTGCTCTGAGCTTGTGACCCACAGCTATAAAAAATCCTTTTTTGAGGATGGACGCTGTGCCATTTCCACAGCCCGTGCGGGGAATGTGATCGGAGGCGGTGATTTTGCCGTGGACCGGATTATTCCCGACTGCGTGAGAGCGGCTGCGGCAGGAAAGACCATTATTGTCCGCAATCCCTATTCCACCCGGCCCTATCAGCACGTGATGGAGCCTCTGGCAGTCTACCTGACCATTGCCATGAAACAGTATGAGGACAGAAGGTTTGAGGGCTGTTACAATGTGGGTCCGGATGATAAGGACTGCGTGACAACAGGGGCGCTGGCAGATCTGTTCTGTGCAGCCTGGGGACAGGGACAGACCTGGGAGAATCGCTGGGCAGGCGGCCCTCATGAAGCGAATTTCCTGAAACTGGACTGCTCAAAAATTAAGCATACCTTTGGCTGGTTTCCAAGATACGATGTAAGGGAAGCAGTGGAAAAAACCGTGGAGTGGTCAAAGGCATATCTGGAGGGAGCGGATATGACAGAGGTGATGGATCTCCAGATCCGTGAATTCTTTATATAATCATGGGATATTTTCATGAAATCAAATCGAGGAGGAAACATAATCATGTTTGAACATATGACCGAAGAACAGGCAAGAGCGCAGATTTTAGAGCAGGTAGCCGGATACTGCGATACCTTTCATAAAAAGGCTCCATACAGGGAAGGCGACAGGATTCCCTATGCATCCCGTGTGTACGATCATGAGGAAATGGTAAATCTGGTGGACAGCGCTCTGGAATTCTGGCTGACCTCCGGACGGTATACGGATGAATTTGAGAAAAAGCTGGCAGGCTATCTGGGAGTAAAATACTGCTCTCTGGTAAATTCCGGCTCCTCTGCAAATCTTCTTGCTTTTATGACCCTGACGTCTCCGCTGCTGGGAGACCGCCGCATTAAAAGAGGTGACGAGATTATCACTGTAGCCTGCGGCTTTCCTACTACAGTAGCTCCGGCTATCCAGTACGGGGCAGTTCCGGTGTTTGTGGATGTGACGATCCCGCAGTATAATATTGACGTAACCATGCTGGAAGCAGCCCGGTCCGAAAAGACAAAAGCTGTGATGATTGCCCACACCCTTGGAAATCCCTTTGACCTGCGGGCGGTAAAGGCATTCTGTGACAGGTACGGCCTGTGGCTGGTAGAGGATAACTGTGATGCCCTGGGAACCCAGTACACCATGGAGGAAGAGGGAAGCGAGGTTACAAGATTTACCGGAACCATCGGAGATATCGGCACTTCCAGCTTTTACCCGCCTCATCATATGACTATGGGTGAGGGCGGAGCCGTGTATACGGACAACGGTCTTTTAAACCGTATTATGCGTTCCTTCCGTGACTGGGGCCGTGACTGCGTATGTCCTTCCGGCCGCGACAATATGTGCGGACACCGCTTTGACCGTCAGTACGGTGAACTGCCTCTGGGATATGATCATAAATACGTATATTCCCATTTAGGCTATAATTTAAAGGCTACGGATATGCAGGCTGCCATCGGCTGTGCGCAGCTTGACAAGTTTCCATCCTTTGTGGAGCGCCGCCGCCATAATTTTGACCGCTTAAAGGCTGCTCTGGCAGGCACAGAGGACAAGCTGATTCTTCCGGAAGCCTGCGAGCACGCAAGACCCAGCTGGTTTGGATTCCTGATTACCTGTAAGGAGGGCACAGACCGCAACCGTGTGGTTCAGTATATTGAGAAAATGGGTGTTCAGACCCGGATGCTTTTTGCAGGAAACCTGGTAAAGCACCCCTGCTTTGACGAGATGAGAAGGTCAGGAGAAGGCTACCGGATTGTGGGAGATCTGGAAAATACGGACAGGATACTTAAAGATACATTCTGGGTAGGCGTATATCCCGGTATGACGGACGAGATGATCGACTATATGGCAAAGACCATCCGTGAAGCCATTGTCTGATAGGAACGGAGGTCAGTCACAGTATGGCACAGGCATACGATATGACAAAGGTCCACAAGGCCAATTTAAAGATATTAAAGGAGCTGGACCGGATCTGCAGAAAATATAAGATCCGGTATGCTCTGGATGCGGGAACCTTAATCGGCGCAGTGCGCCATAAGGGTTTTATTCCCTGGGATGATGATGCGGATGTGGTGCTGGTCCGAAGTCAATATGAGGCATTAAAAAAGGTTATAAAAAGAGAGCTTCCTGATACAATGGAGCTTTTAGAGCCGGACAGCTACCGGGGCGGACGGGCATTTTATGATTTTACTCCCCGTATTATCTACAAAAACAGCCAGGTTCATCCGGACAGCGACAGGATGGATTATTATGAGGGTAAGCTGAATCATCTGTGGGTCGACCTGTTTATTCTGGATAAGCTTCCTGAGGGAAAGGCCGCCTCTGAGCTTACGCGTTTCATCCACAAGGCCATTTACGGTCTGGCTATGGGACACCGCCATGATCTGGATTACAGCAAATACAGCCTGCTCCATAAGGTTTTTGTGGGAGGACTTGCCACAGCCGGAAAGCTGATTCCTTTAAAATGGATCATTTCCATGCAGAAATGGGCTGCTCTGAAAGACCGGAAGAGCAAAGGAAACAGGTGGTATTACAGCAATTACCAACCGGATTATCTCTATGTAACTCTGGAGGATGACTGGTGCACCAGGACGGAGGACGCGCCTTTTGAGGATACGGTTCTGATGATTCCAAAAGGGTATCATCAGGTACTTACAGAGGTTTACGGCGACTATATGCAGCTTCCTCCTGAGGATAAGCGGGTGCCGACCCATTCCAGCCAGCAGATCCGGGTATTTGACTGAATATGATAAAGGAGAACCATCCTTTGAGTGAAGATAGAACCAATCTGAAACAAAAGATCCTTTCCGTGGTAGTGTCTGTTTACAATGAGGAAAAGGCGCTGAAGGACTGCTATACAGAGATGAAGCGGGTACTGGATACCCTTTCCTGGGATTATGAGCTGATTTTTGTAAATGACGGAAGCTCAGACGGAAGTCTGAAGGTGCTTAAAGTCCTGGCATCAGAGGATCAGAAGGTAAAGCTTATCAGCTTTTCCAGAAATTTCGGCCATGAAGCAGCCATGATTGCGGGGCTGGATTACAGTACAGGAGACGGAGTGGTCTGTATGGATGCGGATTTGCAGCATCCTCCGGAATGCCTGCCCCGGATTCTTCAGGCTTTGGAGGAAGGAAATGAGGTAATCAGCATGGTGCGCACCCGCAATCAGAGCGCCGGACTCATAAAAAATATTACCAGTTCCGGTTTTTACTGGCTGATTAACCATATTTCGGATGTGCATTTTGAACCCAATGCCTCTGACTTTTTTGCGGTCAGCCGTTCTGTGGCAGAGGTATTAAAGGAAAGCTACCGGGAAAAGGTGCGTTTTCTGCGGGGCTATGTCCAGAATGTAGGATTTCAGAAAACAACTCTGGAATATGAGGCCGGTGTGAGAGTGGCGGGAGAGAGTAAGTACAGCCTGAAAAAGCTGTTTATCTTTTCGGTCAATACGATCCTCTGTTTTTCCAATATGCCGTTAAAACTGGGAATTTATGCCGGGATTTTATCGGGGGCAGCCGGGATGGCAGTGCTGGTTTACACGCTGCTCACCCGTCAGAGCGCTCCAAGCGGCTATGCCACCATTGTGGTGCTGATCTGCTTTATGTTTGCCATGATGTTTTTGCTCATCGGCATTATCGGAGAGTATATCGCCATCCTTTTTACAGAACTGAAGGACAGGCCGGTGTATATTGTAAGGGAAACAGCAAA
>CAUCBQ010000039.1 GCA_958441075.1 uncultured Clostridiaceae bacterium
ATCGGACCCGTGACCTCCGCACTACCAATGCGACGCTCTACCGACTGAGCCACAGTAGCAACTTTCTTTTCTGTCCCGCAAGAGCTCTTGTCTCACGCGACTTGGATATAATATCATATGTTTTTGGATTTTGCAATAGTTTTTTTAAAAAAATTAAAAAAAATTTTGTATCAGAAACATATAGCATAAGGTACCTGTAAAAATGCTGATTAAAGTGTTCTTTTTCCAGAGGTGTGCAATAACGACTACAGCAGATGAAATCAGTTCAGGCAGTCCATGAGACCGGGGGAGGGGAATGATGCCTTTTAAACGGTAAAGGACCAGAATTTAATCCCCAACACTTTTTCGTGTTGCTTCAGTATAGCGGACGAATGAGGAAAATTCCAGCCTTAAAACGGAGATTCTGATTTCTTTCAGGTTTCCTCTTTTCTCCCTGTTAAAAATGTGATATGATTATTCAATACACGGGAATCATTTGGGTTCCATGCTGGAAGAGAAATGTACGGAGGAGCAATCATGGCAGAAAAAGACATGGTATTGGAAACAGAGGAGAACGAGGCTGTTTCCAAGAATTTTATAGAACAGGAGATTGATAAGGATCTGGCAGAGGGTGTTTATAATAATGTCCACACCCGTTTTCCGCCGGAGCCAAACGGCTATCTTCATATCGGACACGCCAAATCCATTCTTTTAAATTACGGACTGGCCCAGAAGTATGGCGGCACCTTTAATCTCCGTTTTGACGATACTAATCCTACCAAGGAAAAGGTAGAGTTTGTAGAGTCTATCAAGGCGGATGTAAAATGGCTGGGCGCCGATTTTGAAGACCGTCTGTTTTTTGCATCAGATTATTTTGAGAAGATGTATGAGTGCGCCGTCTTTTTAATTAAGAAGGGTAAAGCCTTTGTCTGCGATCTTTCCGCAGAGGAAATCAGAGAGTACCGCGGCGACTTTAATAATCCCGGCAAGGAAAGTCCCTACAGAAACCGTTCCGTTGAGGAAAACCTGCGCCTCTTTGAAGAGATGAAGGAAGGAAAGTACAAGGACGGTGAAAAGGTGCTCCGTGCCAAGATCGATATGGCTTCAGCCAATATCAATATGAGAGACCCGGTTATCTACCGTGTGGCTCATATGGAGCATCACAATACAGGGGATAAGTGGTGTATTTACCCTATGTATGATTTTGCCCATCCTATTGAGGATGCCATTGAGCATATCACCCATTCTATCTGTACACTGGAATTTGAGGATCACAGGCCTCTTTATGACTGGGTGGTAAAGGAGTGTGAATTTGAAAATCCGCCCCGCCAGATCGAATTTGCCAAGCTGTATCTCACCAATGTGGTTACAGGCAAGCGCTATATTAAGAAACTGGTTGAGGATCATATTGTGGACGGCTGGGATGACCCCCGTCTGGTATCCATTGCCGCACTTAGAAGAAGAGGATATACTCCGGAGTCTATCCGCCGTTTTGTAGAGCTGGTAGGCGTTTCCAAGGCGAACAGCTCTGTGGATTACGCAATGCTGGAATACTGTATCCGTGAGGACTTAAAGCTTAAAAAGGCCCGCATGATGGCTGTGCTTGACCCTGTAAAGCTTGTAATTGACAATTATCCGGAGGGTCAGATGGAAGAACTGGATGTGCCTAATAATCTGGAAAATCCGGAGCTTGGCAGCCGAAAGGTTCCCTTTGGACGTGAGCTGTATATTGAGAGAGAGGACTTTATGGAAGAGCCTCCGAAAAAATATTTCCGTATGTTCCCGGGAAATGAAGTCCGCCTGATGGGCGCCTATTTTGTAAAATGTACAGGCTGTGAGAAGGATGCAGACGGAAATGTGACGGTTGTACATGGAACCTATGATCCTGAGACAAAGAGCGGTTCCGGCTTTGAGGGCAGAAAGGTAAAGGGAACCATCCACTGGGTAGCAGTTCCCACTGCAAAGAAGGTGGAATGCCGTCTGTATGAAAATATTGTAGATGAGGAAAAGGGCAAGTTAAATGAAGACGGAAGCCTGAACTTAAATCCCAACTCCCTGACTGTACTGCCGGAATGCTATGCAGAGCCTGCACTGGCAGAGGCAGAAAGCTATGACAGCTTCCAGTTTGTGCGCAACGGCTATTTCTGCGTGGACTGTAAGGACAGCACAAAGGAAAAACCTGTGTTTAACAGGATTGTTTCATTAAAGAGCTCCTTTAAGCTTCCCAAATAATACGGCAGCTGTGTAAGAAAATGTAATATTTCAGGAAAAGAATAAAAGGCCGGCTTTGCCGGAAAAAACAGGAGGAGGTTCTCTGGAAACAGGGAGCCTTTTTCCGTATATTCCCGGTGGAAGGAGAGAGAACCATGGAGCTGATGGTACCCATTGATAATCAGAGCAAAATTCCGCTGTATGAACAGATCTACCAGTATATGAAGGAAGAAATACAGAGCGGACGTATAGGGGCAGGAAGCAGGATTCCGTCCACACGGATTCTGGCCGGAAATCTGAAGGTCAGCCGCAGCACCACTCAAATGGCCTACGAACAGCTTCTTTCCGAGGGCTATATTGAAGCGCTTCCCTGTAAGGGATATTTTGTATGCAGAATTGAAGAACTGCTTCAGGTAGAAAAAAACGCAGACGAGGAATTTTCAGAAAAGCAGATACAAAAGGAAATGTCCTATGCAGTGGATTTTTCCACAAGAGGTATTGATCTGGACAGTTTTCCGTTCAATACCTGGCGCAAGCTGAGCCGCAATACTCTGGTAGACGATAATAAGGAGATGTTTGCAGTGGGAGATCCTCAGGGAGAATATGGGCTTAGAGCGGCAATCCGCGATTATCTTCATTCTGCCAGAGGGGTCAGCTGCCGTCCGGAACAGATCCTTATTGGAGCGGGAAGCGAGTACCTTCTCATGCTGCTGTCGCAGCTTTTGGGGAGAGAGACGGGAATTGCTCTGGAAAATCCAACCTACCGTCAGGCTTACCGGGTATTGAAGAGTCTGGGACATCCTGTATTTCCTGTAAAAATGGATCGGTATGGGATGGAGGTTCAGGATTTGGAGCGCAGCAAAGCCATGGCTGCCTATGTGATGCCCTCTCATCAGTATCCCACAGGGATTGTCATGCCTGTAAAGCGAAGACAGGAGCTTTTAAGCTGGGCCTACAGAGGGGAAAACAGGTATGTAATTGAGGATGATTATGACAGTGAATTCCGCTATAAGGGGCGTCCGATTCCGGCGCTTCAGGGTATGGATCAGGGCGGAAGGGTCATTTATATGGGAACCTTTTCCAGATCCATAGCGCCTGCGATCCGTGTGGGCTTTATGGTGCTTCCGGGAGAACTTCTGGACAGATATCGCAGTCAGGCCGGTTTTTACGCCTGTACAGTTTCGAGGATTGATCAGAAGGTGCTGTATCATTTTATTACAGGGGGATATTATGAACGCCATTTAAACCGGATGCGGGCTGTGTATAAGGGGAAGCATGACGCCCTGTTAAGCGGACTTAAGGAACTGGAGGATATCTTTCAGGTCCGGGGAGAATATGCAGGAATCCATGTGCTTCTCACTCATAAGGGTAAGATGACGGAAAGAGAGCTGATAGATCGGGCCGCAGGGGAAGGAGTAAGGGTTTATGGTATGTCAGAATCCGTAATTGGGGAAAATAAGGATCTGGTACCCGCTACGGTGATTTTGGGATATGCCAATCTGAAGGAAAAGGAAATACAGGAGGGCTGTGCACGGTTGGCAAAAGCCTGGAGACAAAACGGGACACAGGGCAAAAAAGATGGCAGATAACAGAGAAGGGAGCAGGGGATGAAAATAAAAGAAAAACATAGATTGTGGATTGCACTGGCCGGGCTTTATGCAGTGGTGCTTCCGGTAAGCGGTTTAATGGGAACAGCAGAAGAAAAACGTCAGAAAGCACAGATACGGAGTGAAATCGTTTGGGAGCTGAACCCGGCAGATGAGCAGAATACAGAGGGTTCTGAAACAGCCTCAGGAGAACTGAAGCCTGCAAAAGAGCAGCTTGACGTGGCAGAACAGATTTTCTCTGCTCTTGGCAGTCTGGATATGGAACAGGCTGCCCGGATTATGGACAGGGAACAGGAGCTTCTGGCAGATCTGTTTTACGGGATAATGGAAGGAAAGAGGTATTTGTATACGCCGTCTGGATTTACCAGTCAGATTGAGGGAGAGGGGATGGTATTTACCATGCCTGGAACTGTATTTTACGGTTATTTTAAAGACGGAAAGCCCAGAGGAGAATGTCTGGCTCTTCAGTTTATTAATGTAGACAGCCCGCGGTACAACTATTCCTACGGAATCTGGAGAGATGGAAGGATGACCGGCTATGGAAGTACGGGATACTGCTATTATGAAAATATTCCTCAGGGAGAGACTGCCAGGACGGTAAAACAGGGTAATTTTAAAAATGATTTATTAGAGGGAGAAATTTCCTATGAAACCACTGGTGCGGACGGGACCGTATCCCATTGGTATATGGCAGTATCTCAGGGTGTTACGGTAATAGATACCCGCTGGACCTGGCTGGAGGAACAGAAGGAATACCAGCTCATGTCTGCAGACACCCAAAGCCACGGCTACCTTATCAGCGAGGAACAGCTCAGCCAGGTGATGTGGACGAATCTGTTGGGATGGGAGGCATAGAAGAAAGACAAAGGGACAAAGCCCGTAAATAGCTTTGTCCCCTGAAAATCTTAAACTAACGGCTTCTCATCCTCTGCCAGAATGGTTCCTTCTTCATCTTCATCGGCTGTGATTTCCACTGAGATCACATCATCTGTTTCATCTGCATCTTCCTCCAGAGAAGGCTCTTCATCAGCCCTGGAGGCTTCTTTTTCCGCATAGACCGGTTCGGAATCCAGACGTTCATAGTCATAGAGGTCATCATCATCTACATAATCATCGTCCAGAAAACCTTCGTCCTCCATAAGTTCTTCGGCAGGCTCTTCATCCTTTTCATGGTCTTCTTTCCATTCTTCCTTTTTGGCTTTCATGGAGTTCAGTGCAATGTGGGCAGTGTCCACAGCCGCAGATACAGCCTCATGGGCAGTGTCGGAAAACAGGCTTCCCGCATCCCGGAGTACGTTTTTAGTAGCCTGGGCCATGTCTTTGGCAGCAACCTTAAATTCGTCCTTGCTGGAGGTAAGGGAAATATAATTGCGGTTTACTTTCGCAGCTTCAAAGGAGCTGTCTTCTGCTGAAGCTTCGTTTGCTTCGCTGTCCTCATCCTCTTCAAATTCCCTGAAATCCTTTTCCAGTTCTTTATGATAGGTTTTATACTGGAGTACATAGGAAACACCGGCGGCTACAGCTCCGGATACAGCGGCTAAAGCGACCAGTTTTCCCCAACCTTTTTTTGCCATATAAATTCCCCTTTCATTGATAAGTTGTCTGATTATGACTGTTTGCTATTATTGTAATACGAATGGAGAAAAAAATAAACATAAAATCATAAAAAAATTATTAAATTACAGGAAAATGTCCCTATGGTGGGAGAAAAAATTATCAGAATAAAACATTTCTGAATTTCAGAGGCGGAATGCCCTCCTGTTTTTTAAAAAAACTGATAAAATTGGACTCTTCTCCAAAACCGCACTGGCAGGCGATTTCCTGTATGGGAAGATCTGTGGTTTTTAAAAGCTCCTTGGCCTTGGAAAGACGAAGGGACAGCAGGTATTCATAGGGCGGAATACCGGTCTGCCGCTTAAACTGCCGGGAAAATTGAGAGGGGCTCAGGCTGACGGCCTCTGCTACATCCCCGACCGTTATTTTTTCAGAATAATGAGCATTCATATAGCGGACCGCTGTAAAGGACAGGCAGTTTTCACCTTTGGGATATCTGCTTTCCTCAAACAGGCCTGTGATCAGATCATATATCTTAAAGGATAAATGGCTGGCGCTTATGGCTTCTTTCATTTTTATAAGCTCAAAAAGCTCACAGATCCGGGAAGGAATTTGGGGAGAGGGGGAAATGACACAGCCTCTTTTGGCAGTAAGCTCTTCAAAAAGCTCTTTTGTGTTGCTGCCGGCTATGTGGAGCCAGTATGTTTCCAGCCGGTCGCTGGTACCGTACATATGAGGGCCAAAGCAGTCCACCAGTGCGATTTCCCCGGCTTTTGCTGTCAGCTCACGGCCGCGGTATAAAAAGGAAAAGGTGCCGTCAGCAATATAAGCGATTAAAATGCTGTCAAAGGAGCTGCGTTCCACCCGGTATCCACGTATACAGTAAAAATGGCCTGCGCTTAAGGGGTAAAAAAAGAGCCTTGGATTGAAAGCGCCGGAATAGAAAAAAAGCTCAGATGGCTGCAGTATACCGTTTTGCATAGTCCTCCCATTCTGCCATACAGCAGGATTTCGAAATTATTCGGCGGTATTTCAAAAGAAATTTCCGCTGCTTCATTGTATACTAAAACAGAACAGGGGTCAATGACCCGGTCTGTGAATATTTGAGTTTATATAACAGAGGCGGCAAGGATGAAACGTACAATGGAATTAAAGGAATGGAACTTTCAAATCCCGGAGATTGGATTTGAAAAAAGAGTCAGTCTTCCCTATACATGGAATGTGGAAGATGAGATGCAGATACAGCTTTACAGGGGGCAGGCGGAATATACCACAGAGGTGGAACTGGATGAAAAGACATATGCCAGAGCAGTGCTGTATTTTGGCTGTGTATTTCATACGGCCCGGGTTTTTGTCAACGGTATACCGGCAGGAGGCCATACGGGTTCCGGATATACACCCTTTGAGCTGGATATAACAGCCTTTGTGACACAGGGAAAAAATCAGATTCGTGTAATTGCAGACAACAGCAGAAAAGAGGAGATGCTTCCTCATGGCCTGGATTATGACTGGGCTGATGACGGGGGGCTGCTCCGGGACGTATGGCTGACTCTGACAGAGAAAGATGATATTTTACAAATGGAGACAGGGTATTCCATTGAATCTATAAGAGAGCAGACCTGCAGCGGCTGTTTGCGGCTTCATATAAAAGGCACGCCCATAAAGGCTCAGGTACAGGTAATTGAGTATAAAACGGGATATACTGTGCTGTCCCGGAGCATCCGTACAGGGGAATGGGCGGAGATTCACTTTGAGGGATTTAAGCTGTGGGAGCCGGAGCATCCAAACCTCTATGTGGTTCAGGTGCGTACCGGGCAGGGTGAGATCGAAGAAAGAATCGGTTTTCGGACCATCGAGGTAAAGGGAGCAGGAGTATATCTGAATGGAAAGAGGCTCTTTATGAAGGGCTGTGAGTGGATGCCCGGTTCCCACCCGGATTACGGCATGGCAGAGCCCTTTGAGCACAGTGTGAAATGCCTGACCCAGCTAAAGCAGGCAGGCTGTATATTTACCCGCTTCCACTGGCAGCAGGACCGGAAAATTCTGGACTGGTGTGATGAAAATGGCCTTATGGTTCAGGAGGAGATTCCCTTCTGGGGCCAGCCAAAGAGAGCCGGAGAGGAACAGCTTATACTGGCAAAGCAGCAGGCGGAGGAAATGGTGCATTTTCACGGCAACCATCCGTCCATTATCTGCTGGGGGGTTGGAAATGAGCTTGGCGGAGAGCTTCCGGAAACCATTGACTATGTAAAGAAGATGTACCGGTATTTTAAAGAGATGGATGGAAGCAGGCTGGTAAACTATGTTTCAAATACTGTTTCCAGAGATGCCAATGTAAAGCTGGATGATGCGGCTATGTACGGCGATATTGCCATGTGGAATGAATATCTGGGCCTTTGGCAGCCCTGTGAGGATGTGGAAGGGGTGATCCGGAGAACCTATGAGAAATTTGGAAATATGCCGTCTGTGGTTACGGAGTTCGGACTTTGCGAGCCTGCCTTTGAGGGTGGCGATGAGAGAAGGGCTCAGATTTTAAGGGAGCGGATTCCTGTATACAAAAGCCTGGATCATATGGCAGGATATGTCTGGTTTTCCCTGAACGATTACAGAACTCATTACGGCGAATACGGAGAGGGGAAAATGAAGCAGAGGATTCACGGGTCAACGGATCTGTATGGAAATGAGAAGCCTTCCTATAAAGTGTTCTGTGATATTTCGTAAAATGTAATATTTCAGTCATATTTATATAAGCGGTATAATATCCTGATGGTACAGACTTGTATGAAAATACAGCGCCTGTTTTACAAATTTTTAAGAAAATATTAGCACTCAACTCTTGACAGTGCTAATAAGCAGTGGTATAACTTACATTGTGAGCAAAAGAAGCAGGAAACAGCAAAAGCTGAGAGAAAATAATGAATGATCACAAGGAGGAATCCAGATATGAAGTTAGTACCATTATTTGACAAGGTCGTATTAAAGCAGTTAGTTGCAGAGGAGACTACCAAGTCCGGCATTGTTCTTCCGGGAGCAGCAAAGGAAAAGCCACAGCAGGCAGAGGTAATCGCAGTTGGACCAGGCGGTGTGGTTGACGGCAAGGAAGTAGTTATGCAGGTAAAGGCCGGCGACACTGTAATCTATTCCAAGTATTCAGGAACAGAGGTAGAGCTGGATGACGAGAAATATGTGATCGTTAAGCAGAGCGATATTCTGGCAGTAGTACAGTAATCATTAAAAATACGGACTTATTTATAAATTTGGAGGTTGATTGACATGGCAAAGCAGATTAAATATGGCGTAGATGCCCGCAAGGCACTGGAAGCAGGCGTAAATCAGTTAGCAGATACCGTTCGCGTAACCTTAGGCCCTAAGGGACGCAACGTAGTTCTTGACAAGTCCTTTGGCGCACCATTAATCACAAATGACGGTGTTACCATTGCAAAGGAGATCGAGCTGGCAGATCCATTTGAGAACATGGGCGCACAGCTGATCAAGGAAGTTGCTTCCAAGACAAACGATGTGGCAGGCGACGGTACTACCACAGCAACTGTACTGGCTCAGGCTATGGTAAATGAAGGCATGAAGAACCTGGCAGCAGGCGCTAACCCAATCATTTTAAGAAAGGGTATGAAGAAGGCTACAGACGCAGCTGTTGAGGCAATCAAGGCTATGAGCAAGCCGGTAGGCGGCAAGGCTCAGATTGCAAGAGTAGCAGCTATCTCTGCATCTGATGATGAGGTAGGTACAATGGTAGCTGATGCTATGGAGAAGGTTTCCAAGGACGGCGTTATCACCATCGAGGAATCCAAGACCATGAAGACAGAGCTGGATCTGGTAGAAGGTATGCAGTTTGACAGAGGCTACCTGTCCGCATATATGTGCACCGATATGGATAAGATGGAAGCAAATCTGGACGATCCTTACGTTTTAATTACTGATAAGAAGATCTCCAATATTCAGGATCTGCTGCCTCTGTTAGAGCAGATCGTAAAGATGGGCGCAAGACTGCTGATCATCGCTGAGGATGTTGAAGGCGAAGCTTTAACAACTCTGATTGTAAATAAGTTAAGAGGTACCTTCAATGTAGTTGCTGTTAAGGCTCCGGGCTACGGCGACAGAAGAAAAGAGATGCTTCAGGATATCGCAATCCTGACCGGCGGTACCGTTATTTCCGAAGAGGTTGGTCTGGATCTGAAGGATGCTACCTTAGATCAGTTAGGCCGTGCAAAATCTGTTAAGGTACAGAAGGAGAACACCATCATTGTTGACGGCGAGGGTGACAAGGAAGCTATCGCAGCAAGAGTGGCTCAGATCCGCAAGCAGATTGGTGAGACTACCTCTGAGTTCGATAAGGAGAAGCTGCAGGAGCGTCTGGCTAAGCTGGCAGGCGGCGTAGCTGTTATCCGTGTAGGCGCTGCTACCGAAACAGAGATGAAGGAAGCCAAGCTGCGTATGGAGGATGCATTAAATGCAACCCGTGCAGCAGTTGAGGAAGGCATCATTGCAGGCGGCGGTTCTGCATATGCACATGCTACTGCAGATGTTCAGAAGGTAGTAGACGGTCTGGAAGGCGATGAGAAGACAGGCGCTAAGATCATCTTAAAGGCTCTGGAGGCTCCTCTGTTCCACATCGTATCCAACGCAGGTCTGGAAGGCGCTGTTGTTGTAAATAAGGTAAAAGAGTCTGAGGTTGGCTATGGCTTTGATGCATACAATGAGAAGTTTGTAGATATGATCGAGGCTGGCATTCTTGATCCTGTAAAGGTTACAAGAAGCGCTCTGCAGAATGCTACCAGCGTTGCATCTACACTGCTTACAACCGAGTCTGTTGTAGCTGCAATCAAGGAGCCAGCTCCGGCAGTTCCAGCAGCACCTGATATGGGCGGAATGTACTAATTTCCCTTGCAGAAAACTGATAAAATATAAAAATGCAGATTTCCCCTGGTTCTGGGATCATTTTCAGAGCCAGGGGAAATTTTT
Organism: uncultured Clostridiaceae bacterium; assembly: GCA_958441075.1. Lineage (GTDB taxonomy): Bacteria > Bacillota > Clostridia > Lachnospirales > Lachnospiraceae > Enterocloster. The sequence goes on from CAUCBQ010000039.1 coordinate 10,332, forward strand.
TGCGGAAATAAGGGGTTTCCAGAGAAGGAATGGATACAGGCTTAATGAAAATGTAATACTTCTGAGCTTTTTTGCAAAAGAAAACTGTGATATACTGGAAAAATACACTGGATAGAAAACGAGGTATTTAATATATGAAACCATACAGATGGAAGCATTTTCTTGGCATATGTACAGCAGCTGTTCTGGGGCTGTCTCTTCCGGTTTACGCAGTAACGATTACTCCCTTGAATCCGGGAACGGGACAGAATGCTCCCGGTACGTCCTCGGGGCCTTCTGCAGGAGAGACCTCCGGGGCAGAAATATCTGTGCCTTCGGGCAGTACGGACAGCCGGGATATTTCAAAACCTGCCGTGTCCTCCGAGGGAGCGGTGCTGATGGATGGAAACACCGGGAAGGTGCTGTTTTCCAAAAATGGAGATACCCGTTATTATCCGGCCAGCATTACCAAGCTGATGACCGCTTTGTTAGTGGCAGAAAGCTGCAGTCTGGATGATACAGTGAAATTTTCAGCCTCAGCTACTACCAATCTGGAATCAGGAGCTGTTTCCATCGGAATGGTGGAGGGAGATACCCTGACGGTCCGCCAGTGCCTGTATGCCCTGCTTTTAAAGTCTGCCAATGAAGTGGGAAACGCTTTGGCTGAACATACTGAGGGCAGTGTTCAGGCGTTTGCAGACCGGATGAATGCAAAAGCCGTTCAGCTTGGATGTACCAATACTCATTTTACCAACCCTCATGGGCTGAATGATCCGGAGCATTATACTACGCCAAAGGATATGGCTCTGATTGCCAGAGCTGCCTTTCAGAATGAGGTGGTAAAAACCGTGGCTTCTACCAGAACCTATAGCCTTCCGGCTACAAAAAAGAATCCCTCCCGCCTTACAGTCACAATGGGACACAAGATGTTAAACCCTGGTGATTCCCGCTATTATGAAGGGATCATCGGCGGAAAGACGGGCTACACCTCCAAGGCAGGAAATACGCTGGTGACTGCGGCAGAGAAAAATGGAGCCCGCATGATTGCAGTGGTGATGAAAAGCCGGTCTACCCATTATGTAGATACAAAGGCTATGCTGGATTATGGATTTAAGCTGGCAGAGGCAGGCGCATTAGAAAACAGTCAAACAGGGGAACAGAGTACAAATTCCGCACGTCCGGGATCAGGCAGCAGTGCTCCCGGAGGGACAGGCTCATCAGGGATAAACAGTGGGCCGGGAAATGCAGGGCCGTCTGGAACAGTCAGCGCGCCTCAGAGTCCGGGCAGCACAGAGGTAAGCACCAGTGCACCGGGAAACACAGGTGTTCCGGTTACAGGTACAGAGGGCGGACCGGGTGTTTCTTCTCAGCGCGGCTGGGTAAAGACGGAAATGGGATGGAATTTTATCAAGGATAATGGGGCAAAAGCTTCGGGTGAATGGGTTTCTGATGAAGAAGGAACCTATTGGATAGATGAAAACACCTGTATGGCAAAAGGCTGGCGGCAGATTGATGGGAAATGGTACTATCTGCGTTCCAACGGAGCCATGGCGAAAAATTACTGGGAAGAAGGCCAGGATGGAGCCTGGTATTATCTGGGAGCAGACGGTGCGATGATGATAAATACCACAACTCCGGACGGATACCGGGTGGGAGCAGACGGCTCCTGGATCAGGTAAGAATTTTAAAGTGTATCATTTAAAAATGCGGCAGACACGCTTAAATGATCTGCCGCATTTTCTATGTGTGTACCCGTAGGTACAGGGGTTGTTATTTTATCACAACTGCCTGATCGGTTACTTCTGCAGTTAAGCCTTCTGCCAGTCCGATGGTCTTTACAGAGGAAAAGCTGCCGCTTATCTTATCTGCAGTCAGCACAGTCGTGCCGGAAGCTGGATTGGAATAATTTGTAAAATCAAGAATCAGATCACCGCCTGCATATACGGTCCCGCCTACGGTAAGCACATCCTCAGCGCTGCTGATGTTTAAGGTCAGGTCGCCCTCAGCGCTCTGTGAAAAGTCTCCGGAAATAGTAAGGGCCCCGTTTACCTTTTCTGTGATAGCCGCATTGTTGTCTACAGAACTGAAACCGAAGGCATAGGGAGAGGCTGCAGTGAGAGTTCCTCCGTTTACATGAACGCCGCCGGTATAGCTGTTACTGCCCCACAGCTCCAGAGTGCCGGAGCCGTTTTTCGTAAGGCTTCCTTCTCCGTCAATGTCATTTTTCCACTGGTCAAAGGCATTAAAGCCGCCCTTTGATCCGTCCATAGTTACGGTTACGTCTGTATCAAAGGAGCCGTATCCGTCTCCGGCCTCATAGAGATTCAACCGCCCCCAGCCCTCGGCGTCATCCAGAAATACATAGCCGGAGGGAAGTCCGGTGGAATACAGAACCCATCTGCGCTGGTTGGCATCCAGATAGGGGAATCTTGTTTCCAGAAGAACCTCGGCTCCCTTTGGAACTCGCATTGGCTGTGTGGTATCACCGGTCTGAGGCATATTGTAGGTCATGCGCTCATTGTAGCGGATGGAATTTAATTCCTCACTGTCATAGTAGGTTACTTCCTTAGCAGAGGGATTTTTAAGAAGAATTTCCTTGGCCTCTTTGCGTGCATCTGCTTTTAACTGGGTGTTTTCCGGGTCATTTAAGGCTGCGGCGGCCAGAGCCATTGCCATGGTACGTCCGCCCATTACATCCATGGGAGAGTGCATTCCGGCGATAATGCGGTAATTTCCGATCTCAGAAGCATTGGTGAGGCATTCCTGGAACTGTTCCGGAAGCGCATAGGCCAGAGAAAGGGATGCCAGATATCCGGCGTTTGTATGTCCGCTTGGGAAGCCGCCGTCCTTCATGGGATCGCCTGATACACAGGGCTTTAAAGCGGGCAGGATGGATACGTCGCTGCTCCAGCGGAAGGGACGCATATACTGGAAATAAACCTTGGCAGGATTGCCGCTGGCATGAGGGCCGCGGACAGTATTTACAAGCTCTACCATGCTGCCGAGAGAAGAAGTTTCATCTGCCCAGGCTCCGTTTTCGTTTCCTTTATCGCTGTATTTTTTCGTCTCTGCGTCAGCGGGAATGGCATCGGGCAGAGAGGTTGCTGCATTTGCCAGATCCTTGAAGGCAGTCTCATAGGCTCCAAGTCCGTCCAGGGCAGACCAGTTCTGGTTCTGGCGGTCTGTAAGATAAGCCTGAACCCCCTGCTCCGGGGTACGGTTCTGGGTCATGGTGATACAGGTAAAGATATTCTGCTCCAGAAGGCGCCTGCCGTCTTCACCAAGCCTGGTACCGTTATCCCAGCTGGACCCTGGTTCCCAGATGTTTAAGAAAGGGGAAAGAACTCCAACTACTGCATTGGATTTTGGGGACTGGTTTTCCATGGCATTGGTCTTGTAATTATCTACAAAGAAGCCATGAGGACCTGGTACTGGTTCAATAGCAGACGGATTTGAAGCAGCCATAACTGGTGTGGCAGTCATTGCCAGAGCTGCTCCCAGAGCGCCTGCCTGTTTGATAAATTTTGCACATTTCATAGAAAACTCCTCCTCTGAATGATTCATAAAATTATCATAGCAAAGAAAAACAGGCAAAAACTACTCGTATTTTGCCTGTTTTGAAAGGTGTATTGTGCATTTTGTGCGTTTTTGTAAAGCTGTGGTAAAATTACTGCTGTTCATCCGGCGCTGTTGGGCGGTAAGAAGAATGATGGGAAGTCAGCTTGTAGTCCGAAGGAGACATACCGCAGAATTTCCGGAATACCCGGTTAATCTGTGAAAAACTGGAAAACCCTGTGGATTCCGCTACCTGTGTAATGCGCAGCGGTGAATTGAGCAGCAGATACTGTGCATTTTTAATCCTGGTCAGCTGTATGTACTGTACAACCGTATATCCGGTGACATTTTTAAACTGGTGAGACAGATAGTAGGGACTGATATAAAATGTATCTGCCAAAGCTGCAAGGGAGATATCCTCGGTATAGTGGGTGTGTATATAGTTGGTGATGGTATAAATTTTTTCCTTAACTCCGTTTTCCACATTGGGGACATAATGGTTTAAACCCTGCATTTCATACAGGAGAAAGAGAAATTCCGTAAACTTGGTATGAATCAGCAGATTGCGGATATTGACATTTGGCGTATCCTGAGCAATGCTTACGATTTCGTTGAGCTTTTGATAGAGACGGTTCTGTTCTTCTCTGTGGAAACGGAAAACAGGCACAGAGCTGTTAAACACGGAGAGGATCTCCTTGTAGCCTGAGGCGCCAAAATTCATCTGCTTTGGCAGCATAAAGCCGATGATAATGCGGTCGC
>CAUCBQ010000040.1 GCA_958441075.1 uncultured Clostridiaceae bacterium
GGGTGTAGCTCTTCTTCATTTCTTTGGTAAATACTACCCGGTTATAGGCGCTGGTAATGATTTTCCGTTCATAGCGGCGTTGGTCCCTTACGCGAATGGCCGCAATCAGAGAGCGGATTCGGATGCGGGCAGAGCCAAGATTGTTTACCTCGTCGATTTTAAGTACAGTGTAAAGCTTTCCTGAACGTGTGAGAATATCAGAAACCTGATCTGTAGTCACAGCGTCCAGACCGCAGCCAAAGGAATTGAGCTGGATCAGATCCAGATTATCCTGGGTTTTTACAAAGCTGGCTGCAGCATAAAGACGGGAATGGTACATCCACTGGTCTGTTACCACTAAAGGCCGTTCTACCTTTCCAAGATGGGAAACAGAATCCTCTGTAAGTACCGCAAAGCCGTAGGAGGTGATCACATCCGGGATTCCGTGGTGGATTTCCGGGTCCACATGATAGGGACGTCCTGCCAGCACAATACCCCGTTTGCCGTTTTCTTTCATCCATTTCAGGGTTTCTTCGCCTTTTCTCTTGATATCTTCTCTGGAGGCAGTTAATTCCTGCCAGGCCCCATGGGCCGCCATACGGATTTCAGCCGGGGGAATCTGGAAAGATCTGGAAAATTCCTTTACCAGTGCCTCTGTGAGAACCGCTTCATTCGTAAACGCCATAAAGGGGTTCATAAAGCGGACCTGTTCCTCTTCCAGCGCCTCTACATTATTTTTAATATTTTCCGCATAGGATGTAACCATAGGGCAGTTGTAATGATTTCCGGCCTCCGGGCTTTCGTTGCGCTCATAGGGAATACAGGGATAGAAGATAAACTTCACACCCTGACGGATGAGCCATGATACATGACCGTGAACCAGTTTGGCAGGATAGCATTCCGATTCGCTGGGGATGGATTCAATGCCCAGCTCATAGATCTGTCTGGTGGACTGGGGAGAGAGAATCACACGGTAGCGCAGCCTGCGGAAGAAAACAGCCCAGAAGGGGAAGTTTTCGTACATATTTAAGACTCTGGGAATCCCTACGCAGCCACGGTCTGCCTCGTCCATGGGAAGAGGCTCATAGTCAAACATCCGGCGGTACTTGTAGTCAAAAAGGTTTGGAATCTCCTTTTTGGCCTTTTCCATTCCAAGGCCCCGTTCGCAGCGGTTTCCGGAAATATACCGGCGGCTGCTTCCGAACTGGTTTACGGTGAGTACGCAGTGGTTATTGCAGCCCTTGCACCGTGCCATGGAAGTGGTATATTTTAAGGAAATGATCCTGTCTAAAGGCATGGTGGAGGTTTCTTTTTCACCGCCCATATGATAGCGTTCTCTGGCAATCAGGGCGGCTCCGAAGGCGCCCATGATGCCGGCGATATCGGGACGAACGGCCCGGCAGCCGGAGATACGCTCAAAGCTGCGCAGAACGGCGTCGTTGTAGAAGGTACCTCCCTGAACCACCACATGCTTTCCCAGATCAGCGGCATTTGTGATTTTAATTACCTTAAACAAAGCGTTTTTAATCACGGAGTAAGCCAGTCCGGCTGAGATATCCGCTACGGTGGCTCCTTCCTTCTGCGCCTGCTTTACATTGGAGTTCATAAAAACCGTACAGCGTGTGCCAAGATCAATGGGATTTTTTGCAAAGAGTGCTTCCTTTGCAAAATCGGTTACGCTGTAATTCAGGCTTTTCGCAAAGGTTTCGATAAAAGAGCCGCAGCCGGAGGAGCAGGCTTCATTTAACTGTACGCTGTCTACGGTGCCGTCCTTGATACGGATACATTTCATGTCCTGACCGCCGATATCCAGGATACAGTCTACCTCAGGATCAAAGAAAGCGGCTGCATAATAGTGAGAGATGGTTTCCACCTCTCCCTCATCCAGCATAAAGGCAGCCTTTAACAGGGCCTCTCCGTAGCCGGTGGAGCAGGACCAGGCAATTCTGGCCCTGTCTGTCATCTGTTCTTTGATTTCTCTGACAGCCTGAATGGCAGCTGCAAGGGGGCTTCCGTTGTTATTTTCATAGTAGCGGTATAAAAGGGAGCCATCCTCGCCTACCAGAGCCACCTTGGTAGTGGTGGAGCCGGCGTCGATGCCCAGATAGCAGAGCCCCTCATAGGCGGAAAGATCTGCAGATTTTACATGGTTGTGGGCGTGGTCTGCCAGAAAGGCCTCATAGTCCTTCTGGTCTTCAAAAAGAGGCTCCATGCGCTTTACCTCAAAGTCCATCTGTACGCCGTGGGAAAGAGTTTCAATCAGAGCTGTGACGGAAACGGGCGTCTGATCCTCTTTGGGATTCATGGCAGCGCCTGCGGCGGCAAAGAGATGGGAATGCTCCGGCGCGATGATCTGCTCAGGAGTCAGGTGAAGGGTGCGGATAAAGGCTTTTCTCAGCTCCGGGAGAAAGTGAAGGGGGCCTCCTAAAAATGCCACATTTCCCCGGATGGGCTTTCCGCAGGCCAGTCCGCTGATGGTCTGGTTTACCACTGCCTGGAAGATGGAGGCAGCCAGATCCTCATGGGTGGCGCCGTCATTGATTAAAGGCTGTATATCAGATTTGGCAAATACCCCGCACCGGGCCGCAATGGGGTAGATGGCCTTATAATTTTTGGCATATTCATTTAAGCCGGAGGCGTCTGTCTGAAGCAGGGAGGCCATCTGGTCGATAAAGGAGCCGGTACCCCCGGCGCAGATGCCGTTCATGCGCTGGTCGACGCCTCCGGTAAAATAGATAATTTTTGCGTCCTCGCCGCCCAGCTCAATGGCTACATCGGTCTGGGGCGCATAATCCTGAAGGGAGGAGGCAACTGCAACTACCTCCTGTACAAAGGGTACATGAAGATGGGAGGAGAGAGTAAGGCCGCCTGAGCCGGTGATTACAGGGGTAACGGAAAGATCCCCGGTCTGATCAGCAGCTTTTTTCAAAAGCTTTGCCAGGGTTTCCTGGATATTGGCGTAATGGCGTTCATAGTCAGAAAAAATGATATGGCATTCCTGATCCAGCACAGCCACCTTTACGGTGGTGGAGCCGATATCAATACCTAAACGGTAAGTTGTACTGTTCTGATTCATAATACGGGTTTTGCCCCTGACCTCCTTTGTAGTCTGGCATAAGACGGTTCTGCATGAAAGAGGCAGCCTGAAAACCTTCAGGCTGCACACGTCAGTTATGCATTCTATAATAATTTCTGTGTAAAAACTGTGATAAAAGCAACAGATCAAAATTGTTACACTAAAGTGTAGCACAAATCAAAAGCAAATACAATCAGGGGAGAACGTTAAAAAAACGTTAATAAATAGCAGGATGTTTGTAAAAATTGCGCTTTATGTCAATTGGAGTTCTAATCCATTTGACAAAACCGTAGGCAGTCACTATAATTAGGGAGTAAAATTTCAGAATGGGGGAGAGTTCGCATGATACGGATTTTTAAAACCGAAGATGGTACGATTCATGAAAAGCAAGAGATGCAGCCTGGAAGCTGGATTGCTCTCACGAACCCTACAGCTTCTGAAATCATGGATGTAGCCGATGCCTGCCGCATTGATCCGGATCATTTAAAGGCCCCTCTGGATGAAGAGGAGCGTTCCCGTATTGAGGCAGAGGATGAATACACGCTGATCCTGGTGGATATACCATCTATAGAGGAAAGAAACGGCAAAGACTGGTTCGTTACGATTCCTATGGCTATTATTACTACCAAGGATGTGCTCATTACGGTCTGTCTGGAGGAAACACCGATTTTAAGCGCCTTTATGGATGGAAGAGTGAGAGATTTTCATACGTTTATGAAAACCCGGTTTATCCTGCAGATTCTTTATAAAAATGCCACGCAGTATTTGCAGTATCTGAGGATCATTGACAAGAAGAGTGAAGTGATCGAGAACAAGCTTCATCAGGCTCAGAAAAATGAGGAGCTTATTGAGCTTCTGGAGCTTCAGAAATCACTGGTATACTTTACCACATCTCTTCGTTCCAACGAAGTGGTGCTGGAGCGTCTGCTGAAAATTGACAAGATTAAGAAATATCCTGAGGATACGGATCTTCTGGAGGATGTTATTATCGAGAATAAACAGGCTATGGAGATGACCAGTATCTATAATGGAATCTTAAGCGGTACCATGGATACCTTTGCTTCCGTTATTTCCAACAACCTGAATATTGTTATGAAGTTTCTGGCCACAGTGACAATCGTTTTGTCTATCCCGACTATGGTAGCCAGTTTTTACGGCATGAATGTGATGCCCAAGGGAATGCCCTTTGCAGACAGCCCCTATGGCTTCTGGATTGTTTTGGGATTTGCAGTGGCCCTGTCCCTGATTGTGGCGTATATCTTTAATAAGAAGGATCTGTTTTGAAATGAGGGAAATTTAAATGAATAATTTTGTAAATAAAGCAAAGCGCAGCCTGAGACGCCTGATGGGCGGCAGCATTATTGATATTGTATGCGGCCTGCAGGTTCTGGGAGTTGTTACCTATCTGCTCTTCCCGGAGTTTTTTGGCTACCTGATCCTGAATCCTGCCCTGATCCTTCGGGGACAGATCTGGAGAATCGTTACCTTTCTGGCATACCCTCCGGCAGTTACGGGCGGTGATGCCATCAGCTTTGTTATTTTTAATGCGATTGGCATTTACTGTGTCAGACTGTTTGGCCTTCTGGTAGAGCAGGTCTGGGGTCGGTTTAAGTTTAACTGCTATATCATATCGGGTGTGCTGCTTCACGCAGGGGTTTCAGTGCTGATTTACCTGATTACAGGTATGCCTCTTCCGCTGTTCCCTAACTATCTGGTGTATTCCTTTTTCTTCGTGTTTGCGCTGATGTTCCCGGATATGCAGGTGCTTTTCATGATGATTATCCCATTGAAGGCAAGCTGGATTGCTGTGTTTGAGGGATTCATGTATATTTATTCCTTTGTGCGAGGCAGCATGATCGATAAAATAGAGATCCTTTTGAGCCTTGCCCTTATGGGCGTGTTCTTCGGCTGGCTGACCTTTGGAAAAAAGGGGCCGGTTTATCAGAAAAAGCGTTCCAGAGAGTTCCAGAAAAAGACTGAAAAGATCCGGGTGGTGAAAAATATCCACCGCTGTGCTGTCTGCGGACGGACGTCGGAGGACAGTCCGGGGATGGAGTTCCGCTACTGCTCCAAGTGCGAGGGCAGCTATGAATACTGTATGGATCATTTATATACCCATAAACATGTGAAAAAAGGAGAAAAGCCGGAAGAATAGCCCGGGCTGTGCTCCTTTCCATAAATTCCGGAAGGGGCTTCCCCACATCATGAGCCTGTACCGGACCGATTTACACAACTTACATTCAACAATGGAGGATTAAAATGAAAAAAACAAAGATCATTTGTACCATGGGTCCCAATACCAACGACAAGAATGTTATGCTGGAACTGGCAAAGAACGGTATGGACGTTGCCCGTTTTAACTTTTCTCACGGTGATTATGCAGAGCATCTGGGACGTCTGGAGATCTTAAAGGAAGTGCGCAAGGAGCTGGATATTCCTGTAGCGGCTCTTCTGGATACAAAGGGGCCTGAGATCCGTACCGGCCTTTTAAAGGATGGCAAGAAGGTTTCTTTAAAAGAGGGACAGATCTACACCCTGACTACCAGGGAGATTGTAGGTGATGATACCATCGGCCATATTAATTACAGCGGCTTAAACGAGGACGTCTGCGCAGGAAATACCATTCTGATCGATGACGGACTGATCGAGTTAAAGGTAAATGAGGTAAATGATACGGATATCGTATGTACAGTTGTAAACGGCGGCGAGCTGGGGGAGAGAAAGGGCGTAAATGTTCCTAACGTAAGCATCAAGCTTCCGGCCCTGACGGAGAAGGATAAGGAAGATATCCGTTTCGGCATCAAGCAGGGCTTTGATTTTATCGCAGCCTCTTTTGTCCGCACGGCTGACTGTATTAAGGAGATCAAGGCTATGTTAGATGAGGCCGGATCTTCCATGAAGGTAATTGCAAAGATTGAGAATGCAGAGGGCATTGAGAATCTGGATGCTATTATTGCTGAGGCTGACGGTATCATGGTTGCCCGCGGCGATATGGGCGTTGAGATCCCTGCCCAGAAGGTTCCAAATATCCAGAAGATGATTATCCGCAAGTGCAATGTAGCCTGCAAGACTGTTATCACGGCAACACAGATGCTGGATTCCATGATCCGCAATCCAAGACCTACCCGTGCAGAGGTAACTGACGTTGCAAATGCAGTGTATGACGGTACAGATGCAGTGATGCTTTCCGGCGAGACCGCCATGGGCAAGTATCCGGTTGAGGCATTAAAGATGATGAGCTCTATTGTGGAGGAGACAGAGAGCTGCCTGGATTATACCGCATACCGTCAGCGTAAGGTAAGCGCTGAGAATATGAAGAACGTTTCCAATGCCGTATGCTGTGCGTCTGTTTCCACCGCCCATGATATCGGCGCTGATTATATCATCGTTCCAAGTATTACAGGCTTTACCTCTATGATGCTGTCCAAGTGGAGACCGGCTGCCCGTATTCTGGGAATGTCCCCAAGCATGTCTACTGTGCGTCAGATGCAGCTGCAGTGGGGTGTAACTCCCGTATGGTCCCGCCGTGCAGATTCTACAGATGAGCTGATTGAAAACTCCATTGAGGAGCTTAAGGGCAGAAACTGCGTGGAAAGCGGAAAGCTGGCTGTACTGACTGCCGGTGTGGTAAGCTATGCAAGACGCCATGAGGAGGCTGCTCAGACCAATATCATGCGTGTGGTAGAGATTAACTAAACAGAGATTTCAATAAAATAGAACTGGACAAAGAAGTCTGCCTGGGAGTACAATGTCTGGCAAGGACATTGTGCTTTCCGACAGGCTTTTTATGTTTTCGGAATAAAGATAATAAAGGAGAAGATTTACTGTGGAGAAGAAACCATTTGTTACAAAGGAGCAGTTAGAGGAGATTATAAAGACGCATCCGACCCCATTTTACCTGTATGATGAAAAGGGAATCCGTGAAAATGCCAGACGGTTAAAGGAGGCGTTTTCATGGAATAAGGGGTATAAGGAATACTTTGCAGTCAAGGCTACGCCCAATCCCTTTATTTTAAATATTTTAAAGGAGTTTGGCTGCGGCACGGACTGCTCCTCCATGACAGAGCTTATGATGTCAGAAGCCTGCGGTTTTTCAGGCAGTGATATCATGTTTTCTTCCAATGATACGCCTTTAGAGGAATTTGCCTACGCTGCAAAGCTGGGTGCAATTATTAATCTGGATGATATCACCCATATTGAGTGTGTGGAGCAGACGCTGGGATATATTCCTGAAACCATCAGCTGCCGCTTTAATCCGGGCGGTGTTTTCAGAATCAGCAATGATATTATGGACAATCCCGGCGATTCCAAGTACGGAATGACGACGGAGCAGATTTTTGAGGCTTTTAAGATTTTAAAGGCCAAGGGGGCAAAGAATTTTGGCATCCATGCTTTTCTGGCAAGCAATACTGTGACAAATGAGTATTACCCTATGCTGGCAAAAATCCTTTTTGAACTGGCAGTGCGTCTTCACGAGGAAACAGGAGCCCATATTTCCTTTATCAATCTTTCAGGCGGAATCGGCATCCCCTACCGCCCCGATCAGGAGCCCAATGATATCCGGGCAATCGGTGAAGGGGTGCGTCAGGTTTATGAGGAAGTGCTGACGCCTGCAGGTATGGGCGATGTAGCGCTGTGTACAGAGCTGGGCCGCTTTATGCTTGGGCCTTACGGCTGCCTGGTTACGGAGGCCATTCATGAAAAGCACACCCACAAGGAATATGTGGGCGTAGACGCCTGTGCAGTGAACCTGATGCGTCCCGCCATGTACGGCGCTTACCATCATATTACGGTTATGGGAAAGGAAAACGCGCCCTGGGACCATATGTATGACGTAGTGGGTTCTCTGTGCGAAAATAATGATAAATTTGCCATTGACCGGATGCTGCCTGAGATTAACAAGGGCGACCTGCTGGTGATTCACGATACCGGAGCCCACGGCTTTGCTATGGGATATAATTATAATGGAAAATTAAAATCAGCAGAGCTGCTTTTAAAGACAGACGGATCGGTGGAAATGATCCGCAGGGCGGAAACGGCAAAGGATTATTTTGCTACCTTTGACTTTTGTGATATACTAAAGGGTGTGGAATAAGGAGGTCTTAAAATGGCTGAGATTGGTTTTATAGGAATGGGAAACATGGGACTGGCAATCCTGCACGGTCTTTTAAAGACCTGTGAGCCGGGAACGCTTATTTTTACAGCGGCCCATGAAGAAAAGATGAATGCAGTTACAGAGGCCACCGGCGTGGTACACGCCGGGTCCAACGCCGCCTGTGCAGAAAGCTGCAAATATCTGATCCTTGCGGTAAAGCCTCAGTATTTTGACGTGGTATTTGATGAGATCCGCGAGGTTTTAAGGGAGGACCAGATAGTGATTTCCCTGGCTCCGGGCCAGACTATTTCCGGTCTGAAGGAGCGCCTTGGAGATGAAATCCGGGTGGTGCGGGCCATGCCCAATACCCCGGCTATGCTGGGAGCGGGAATGACGGGAATTGCATTTGGTACGGATTCATTTACGCCGGAGGAAAAGGAGCGGGTCTGTGGGATTTTTAAAAGCTGCGGCGGTGTGGAGCTGGTAGAGGAGCGCCAGATGGAGGCTGTGGGCTGCGTCAGCGGCTGTTCCCCGGCCTTTGTATATATGTTTATTGAGGCACTGGCAGACGGCGGCGTTAAATACGGCCTTCCGCGCAAAACTGCTTATGAAATGGCAGCCCAGACGGTTTTGGGAAGTGCGAAAATGGTGTTGGAAACGGGAAAGCATCCGGGCCAGTTAAAGGACGAGGTCTGCTCTCCCGGCGGAACTACCATTGCGGGAGTATCGGCTCTGGAAGAATTTGGATTTCGCAGTGCGGTGATTAAGGCGGCAGACGCCTGCTGCGAAAAAAGCCAGAAAATGAAATAGGGGAGGAAAAACATGGCACAGAAACCGGAAAATGAAGGAATGCCGGTGGTTCGTCTGGACCGGCAGTTAAAATACCAGGGAAATATTTTAAAGATTTATGAGGATACAGTTCTTGCCAACGGACATGAGGCCCATTGGGATTATATCCACCATGACGGAGCAGCGGCAGTGCTCCCGGTAACAGATGAGGGAAAGATTCTCATGGTGCGCCAGTACAGAAACGCACTGGACCGCTTTACGCTGGAGATTCCGGCAGGAAAGCTGGACGATCCAGAGGAACCCAAGATCGAGTGCGCTTACCGGGAGCTGGAGGAGGAGACCGGCTTTAAGACGGAAAAGCTGGAATACCTGATCAGCGTCAATACCACAGTGGCTTTCTGTGATGAGGCCATTGACATCTTTGTAGCCCACAATCTGGTACCCAGCCATCAGCATCTGGATGAGGATGAGGTGATTGAGGTAGAGGCATGGGAGCTTAAGGATCTGGAAGAACTGATTTTTACAGGAAAAATCACGGACGGAAAAACCATTGCCGCCATTATGGCTTATGGCCGGAAGTACCGGAGCGTGGATAAGAAGGATGAGTTTGTGTAAAAATGATAGTCAGCCCTGTGAGCCAGCTCCAGGGCTTTTAAATTGCAATCTTCTTTGGAGAAGCGTATAATTAAAGGGAGAAACGGGAGGGGAGTGAACAGTATGACAGAACGTGTACCGGGGATTTATGAGGTGAAGCTGTACAGTGCGGGAACGGGAGTGGATGAGATCCGTATTTTTCTTATTCCGGGAAAGCAGGGAGAACGCAGTCTGATGGTGGATACGGGATTTGCCACACCCCAGTGCCTTTCCATACTGGAGGAGGCGCTGAACGGCCTTGGGATAAAACATGAGAAGCTGGATATTTTTCTTACCCATAAGCATATGGATCACTGCGGCCTTGCCAGTGAATTTGCCAGACAGGGAGCGCGGCTTTTTATGAATCCTGAGGAGGACCGCCACAGCTATGACTGTCTCCATATGAATAAAAGCGGAGGATATTTAAGGAGTCAGACAGAGGTCTTAAAGGCTGTGGGAGTGACGCCGGATCTGACGCCGGAAATCTGGGAAATGTTTATGGAGGCAAATCGGAAGGTAGCTGAGGAACGCGGCTGGTATTTTGAAATCCGGGATTTTGCCTATGAGCCGGTAAAGCCGGGGCAGATCTTTTGCTACGGATCATATACCTTTGAGGCGATTCCGTTAAGAGGCCATACCTATGGACAGATGGGGCTGTATGACAGGGAAAACGGCATACTTTTTTCAGCAGATCAGGTGATTGACGGAATTGTGCCTATTGTAGCTACCAGCTATCCGGATGAGCATTTGTTAAAGGAGTATTTTGCCTCTCTGGAACATTTTAAACATACATTTGGAAATTGCCGGATTTTTCCGGCCCACAGGGAAGAGCTGACCCGTATGGACTTTACTGTGAACCGGATTCTTTTTTCCTATCTGGATAAGGCAGGGATGCTTGAGAATCTGCTAAAGCACAGCCGCCGTCCTATGACTGTTCGTGAACTGGCCTGTCTGGCCTACGGAATGGGGGAGATTCCGGCAGACGAGGATGAATTTATCAAATTAAAAATGGTTATGACAAAGACATTTTCCTGTCTGGAATATCTCTATGATGAGGATTTTGCCCTGAGGGACAGCCGCGGCGGCATTCTGTACTGGGAGACTCCCTGATACATACAGAGCCCTTTGGTTGCATACACCTGTTTTAAGGACAAATAGGGAGAAGCAGGGATGAAAACCAGGGGAAAAAGACTGGCTGCGGCAGCACGGAATATGATGGCCCTGAAACAGCGGCGTTTTTCCTATGGAGACTGGCTTATGTGCTGTTTTGGCGCTGGGATCATAGGGGGAACAGCAATTGTCCTGTTATTTGGGGAAGGGGCGTTAGCAGGAGGGGTGCTGGTGAAAGAAGCCGGAGAAAAGAGCCGGGCTTGGGGAGTAATTTCGTATGTTACAGAGATATTTCAGCCTGAAGGGCTGAGCCGGATGATTCAGAAGGACGGTTTTGTGGTTCTTTTGGCGAAGCGTCTGTTTCAGATTACGGCAGGCTGGATAGCGGGTCTTACAATTTGCAGTGCGTTCTTTTTTGGCTGTCTTACCTGTTGGGGCGGGATGTGCCTTTCCGGAGCACTGGCCTTTCTTACGCTGGAAAAGGGGGTATGGGGGCTTCCTGTGTTTCTCTGGCTTATGTTTCCTCAGGGAGTGGTTTACGGGATCATATGGGGGATTCTTGCAGGCTGGGCAGGCGGAAAGGAGCGCCGCCTTCGTCCGGCAGCCTTTTCTCTGCTGCTTCTTTTTACCGTGACCGGAGCATTGCTGGAAGCAGTTTTTCACGGATGAGATTATGAAAAATCCATCAATTTCCATTATTCTGTAAAAAATAAGGACAAAAGTATAAAAATGTGTTTGATTTTATGAAAAAATGTCTTTATAATGACAGTGAACGGGCTTTGTTTGTTGAATTTTACAATAATTTACATTTAAAGTATTTAAAGACATCTTGATAGTGACACAGGAGTAAGAAGGGGTATGACATCAGAGATCAGAGAATTTGCAGAATATTTACGGGAATTTGAAAGAAAATCAAGGAATACGGAGATTTCGTATCAGAGAGACCTGCTGCAGCTGGCAGCATTTTTAGAGTTCGAAGGCATCCGGCAGGTAGAAGCGGTGACGGAAACCAGTCTTAATTCCTACATCCTGTATCTGGAAAAGGAGGGAAGGGCAGCTTCTACCATTTCCAGGCAGCTTGCTGCCATCAAGGCATTTTTTCATTATGAATTGCAGAAAGGGCACATAAAGGAGAATCCGGCCCGATATTTAAGAGCTCCCAGGGTAGAGAAGAGGGTGCCGGTGATTTTAAGTGCAGAGGAGATCCGCGCCCTTTTATCCCAGCCGGGAGAATGCTCACCCAAAGCCATTCGGGATAAGGCCATGCTGGAGCTTTTATATGCCACCGGAATCCGTGTATCAGAGCTTATCGGCCTTAGGCTGGGGGATCTGAATATGCAGATTGGCTATATTACCTGCCGGGATGGGAAAAGAGAGAGGATAATCCCATTTGGAAAGAGCACTGCCAGAATACTGAACCGGTATCTGGACAGCGCCAGACAGGAGCTTTTAAAGGGCAGAGCATCAGACTGGCTGTTTACCAACTGCAGCGGCGGTTCCATGAGCCGTCAGGGATTCTGGAAGCTTGTAAAGCATTATGGAGAAAAGGCCGGGATCAGAGGGGATATTACCCCTCATACCCTGCGTCACTCCTTTGCAGCCCATCTGATCCGGGGCGGAGCCGATATCCGGGCTGTTCAGGCTATGCTGGGCCATGCGGATTCCACTACAGCCCAGATGTATGCGGTTTATTGCCAGTTTCCGGGCTGAGAAAGGCTCACTGCTTCCTGAGCCAGTTAAAGAGCTGGCAGAGATAGGTATCTGCTGCTTTAGGCTGTGAAAACAGCGAACCATCATAGAGAACATAGGTGAGAGAGGATCTGTAATCCTCCCTGAAGGAGGGTTCCTTAAAGGGGCCGAACTGAGGGAGGAACAGACCCTCTTTTTTGGTGTAGCAGGTTCGGGCCGTGGCCTTTTTGCGGGCAGAACGGTCTACATATTCGCCCACACTTTTATGGACTGCAGTATCTTCAAAGGGGAGATAGTAGTAATCCTTATAATTGGGGTAAAAATACTTAAGGCAGCCCCGGCAGAGGCGGATATTACAGACCGCTTTTTCTTTATACAGTTCCAGGCTCACCGGGCCGGAGGAATATTCCAGAGGAACGGGGAGAGACACAGAGCCGGTACCGTCAAGGTGCAGCAGAGGTGTGTCCAAAGCCCCTTTACTGTCATCATCCCATAATTCGCAGGTCTGGGCAGAAACAGGGGATGAAAAGAAATCAGCGTAGCTTAAAATGGGGAGAATGGCGGGCATTCCCTTTAAGTCATCCTCGTTGTGAAGGATCAGCAGGTCATAGAGGGATTTTTCATGTGTACGGAGGTAATCACGGTAGACCTCAATGAGCTGTCCGCCTGTGTATTTATCCTCACGGGAAATACCTAAAAACTGCTCAATAGCCTTCTGTTTCATACGTTCTAAGCCCAACAGCTTTTGGAAGGGCCGTATTTTCCGGTAGATATCCAGGCTTTCCATGCCTTCAAAGCTGTGGGGCAGGCCCAGCCTGCGGCAGCATTTTTCCAGGTAGGGGATGTCAAAGCGGTCGCCGTTAAAGTGGATCAGGGTTTTAAAACGTTTTATAAAGGCAAAGAAGGCGTCTAAAAGCTCTGCCTCCGCCTGTCTGGTATCTGCAAACCACTGGATCAGCTTCCAGCCAAAGCCATCATGGTACACGCAGCCGATCAGGTAGAGCTGGGAGGTATCGCCGGAGAATCCGGTTGTTTCAATATCAAAAAAAAGCAGTTCTTCCTTTGGACCGATACGGTCAAGGGGATAGGCTTCCGGAAAGTCAACAGGATGTTTAATGGTAATCATGGAGTTCCTTTCTTTTACAGGTGATACCATCCGCATATCCGGGGATGGCTGCATTTACTGAGAGTAGTTTAGCGGAAAACAAAGAAATGTGCAAGCCGGCATTTTAAAAACAGAAAATATGTTCGGTACGGCACTTGCATTGCGTGGGGCGGTATGTTATGATGAAGGTCAGAAACAGGCAGGACGCACAGAGAAAAGGAACAGGATCAATGATATCATATATAAAAGGAACGCTTGAAGCCGTTGAAGAGGACATGATCGTCGTGGAAACAGGAGGTATTGGCTACGGAATCCGTGTACCGTTATCTCTTCTGGAAGAGCTTCCGGCCCTGGGGGATCAGGTGACAGTGCATACATATTTTCAGGTCAGAGAGGATGCCATGACTCTTTACGGCTTCCTTTACCGTCAGGACAGGGAAATGTTTAAGCAGCTTATCAGTGTAAACGGGATCGGCCCCAGAGGGGCTTTGGGGATATTGTCCGTCATGCGGCCCGATGACTTAAGGACTGCCATTGTAAGCGGCGATGCCAAAGCCATATCCAGAGCGCCCGGTATCGGGCCAAAAACTGCCCAGAGACTGATTCTGGATTTAAAGGACAAGGTAGATCTGGAAGAAGTGATTTCCGGCTTTGGAGGCGGCGGAAAGGGCGGTACAGGACAGACGGCAGAGCTTTCCGGACTGGCGTCTGCCGCCAGAGAGGCGGTAGAGGCTCTTACGGCCCTTGGCTATACGGGAGCAGAGGCGTCCAGGGCTGTAAAACGTGTGGAAATCACCGAGGGAATGACTTCAGAGGATGTGCTTAAGGCTTCCCTTAAATTTCTGACCTTTTTGTAGGGAAAAGGTTCAGAGAAAATAATTGGAAAATGCAGAGGGATTTATGGAACGCAGGATCATAACAACAGAGGCAACAGAGGAGGATGTGCGTATTGAAACTACGCTGCGCCCCCAGTGCCTGAAGGATTATA
>CAUCBQ010000041.1 GCA_958441075.1 uncultured Clostridiaceae bacterium
GCACCTTTATGGAGCACAGATAAAAAACGGGTTTTAAATACCCTTTCCCGCCGTTTTAAAGAACGGGAAACCTGGCAGGGAAAAAGACGGTAAATGTCCTTCTACTGCACTTCTTTCACCTGTCCCTCACTGTCCACTGTCACACCAAAAGACAGCCCTGTCATATAATCATAAAAAGCCGCCTTTTCCTTATCATCCGTAAGCATCCGTGTATATCCCGCCGAGGAAGTTCCGGGAATCAGGGAAAGCTTTGCAGTTTCCCCATCCCACTCTGCCGAAAGGAGGGCTGTTTTGGGAATACTGCTCCCAAAGATGAAATTCCCCAGACTGTATACAATCGGCTTTCCCTTATAATACTCAATACCCTGAAGCACATGGGGATGGCTTCCGATCACCAGATCCGCTCCCGCGTCAATATACTGCTTTCCCAGAGAACGCTGGTACTCCTCCGGATGGTCTTTTTTCTCAATTCCCCAGTGGACGTAGACAACCACATAATCGCAGCTTTCCTTCAAACGACCAATCTGCTCCAGAAGAAGGGCCGGATCATAGGTGGTGAGCATTCCCGGTTTAGAAGCGGAAACATTCCAGGAGCCAACAGGGATCACGCGGGAAGCGCCTAAAAAGCCGATGTTTTTTCCATTTTTCGTGATAATTACCGGCTCACAGGCATCCTCAAGATTTCTTCCGGCTCCCACATGATAAATCCCGGCCTGATCCAGAATATCGCAGGTGTCCACCAGCGCATCCGTTCCAAAATCCAGTGCGTGATTATTTGCCAGGGTTACAAGATCAATCCCAAGTTCCTGAAAAATCGATACTCTCTCCGGAGGCAGCCGGAAAGTAAACTGCTTGTCCTCTGCCGCTGTTCCACGGCTGCTGAATGGAAATTCCTGATTTGCCATAAAAATATCGCTTTCACAAATCACTGACTGAAAGCCGGAATCCAATACGCCTGCCAGCCCTCCCGATTTCTCATAGGCATTTAACACATGGTCGGAAAGAAGGATATCTCCTGCAAATACCATTCGAATCCTTTCCTCCTGAACGAAGGTCTCCTCCCCTTCATCCTTCATACCAGTCTCCGGTTCTTCCATCTGAGAGTCATGTTCAATATAAATTTCCCCTTCCGCCGTCTTTTCTGTCTGTCTTACCTCAGCTTCCCTCTCGTAATCCATTCTTCCCGTAAAGCCCAAAACAAATACTCCAAGGGCTGCTAACAGCAGTCCAAAGAATACCGCAGCAGCCCCGATCCATCTCTTTTTATTCATCCGTTTTTCCTGTTCTACATAGCCAGTATGATACCGCCGTCATTTGCATAAACTGTAGCTACCCCGGCAGCCTCAGTAATCACCACTTCCTTAAAGGAGGCACGTTTTTCCAGCTCTTCCTTTACATACAGGGCACGTTCCGGGTGATTTACATGGCAGATTACGATCCGTTTCCCGGCCGTATCTTCTGCTTCCTTTACTGCAATATCACACATGCGCTGCAAAGCCTTATTGATTCCTCTTGCCTGGTCCAGTTTGATAATCACGCCTTCCTCTGCCCCCATCACTGGCTTAATATTAAGAGCTGTAGCAAAAAAAGCCTGAAGCCCGGACAGGCGGCCGTTTTTACGCAGCGTATCCAGCGTTTCCAGTACAAAGTAGGTCTTCATTTTGTGGCTGTAGGCTTCTGCCCTCTCTGCTATCTCCTCAAAATCAAGGCCCTGCTCACAGAGATCCCTGATATAAAGCGCCTGATTTAATTCTCCTGAGGAAGCCGACAGTGAATCAATGACAGCAATCTTCTTTGTCACCGGCTCCCCGGCTTCCTTCTTTTCCTCCTCATACAGCTCCTTTGCCAGCACGGCAGAATTATAAGATCCGCTTAAATGGGAGGAAAGCGTAACCACAAACACAGCATCCGCCTCTGCCTCTTCATATGCCTTTTTAAAGCTCTCGGGCGATGGGCAGGCAGTCTTGGGGCACTCCGGGCAGGCTTTTACCATATCTATGAATGCAGTCTGATCAAAGGTTTCGTCATCTGTCACCTGAGCACTCCCTACCTGAAGGGTCAGGGGAATCATCTGAAATACCGTATCCTTTTTTAATTCCTGTGTCAGATCCAGGCAGCTGTCTCCAATGATCTTATAAGTCATAATCCTATCCTCCGAAAATACATATCATTTCCTCAACACATAGTTTTGATTACTACTTATTATAACAGCATCCTATGTAAAATGCAAGACCCGGACGCTCACAGGCGTATGTGTGGATTGGTGCGCTTTAACGGCCCGCAGCCCGGATGCTCTGATATACCTGATCTGCCTGGCTTTTCAGCTCCTCATAATAATCAAAATGAAGAATCACAAACTTCCCCTCAATCTGGCGCACATACCAGTCCGAATGATGGGAGGTCCCGTCAGAAAACCGGGTAGAGGTCAGGCAGGAACGCCAGGTATGCCCTCCCAGCTCCACCGTTGTAAAGCTGTCCACCTGATATCCTCCCGTGCTTCCGTATTCCTTTAACACCTCCATATAGCGGTCAAGCTCTATCTGAGCCTCTGTAAAATCAAGAGTCACCCTGTAGCTCAATTCCGGATCATCCACATCCACATGCTCTCCCCCTACCAGAGTGTAGGTTCTGCTGCTGCCATCGCCCTTGAGAACCTTGGCTGCCTCAGGGAAAGTCAGCTCCAGATCTGCCCATTCATTCCGGTAATGGTTGCCCTCCAGAGTTCCAAGCGTAAATTCTGCTGCTGTCCGTTCACTTCCTTCCTTCATATAGCCGTCCGGTCCAAAGGTATATTCCACCCCGTCAATGCTCCTTGTGACAGAAGTAATCATATGACCGTACTCATCCGTATATTTCCAGCCATCTGCCTCCTGAATCCAGCTGCTGTACAAAATCTTACCTTCCCCGTCCAGACGGTACGTCAATCCCAGCTCATCCTGTTTCCAGCAGTCCTTTGCAAAACTGCCGTCTGCCAGCCGGTATTTCCATCCTCCTTCCTCCGTATGCTCCCAGCCCTCAATTCCGCTGTAGGGATTAAGACAGCCAAGAAATGCCGCCGCCTCTGCTGCCTGATCTGCACAGTAGGTCTGGCACAGCACATAAATCCTGTCTCCTTCCCGGCGGATATAGAAATCATTTACCAGCATTTTCTCCATCTGGTCAATGTATTTCTGTACTGCCGTCCTCTGTCCATCCGTAAATTCGGCGGTATTCATATAATCCCTCATGGAATCTGCCATCAGCTTTCCGTAATTCACTTTCAGATACTCATATTCCTTTGTTCCCAGAGTAATGGCTCCGCTCTGAGCCGCAGCCTCATCTAAACCAGACTGAACCAGCTCTGCCTTTAGTGTTTCCACACTGAAGGGAATCCCTGTTCCGTCATCTGCCGGCATCACAAAGCCCATATTTACAATATAGGTTTTATCTGCCTCGTTTACCATGGAAGCTGCAAAATCCACCTGAATCTGATCAGATTTTTTCATCTGTGCTACCAGCTGTCTGGAGATCTCCCAGCTTCCTCCCATGCGGTCCACCTGATAGGAAGCAGGAACCTGAACCTGAAAACCGCCCATACGGCTGGTAATGGTCTGTCCATCAATGGTACTGAGTCCCAAAGGCTCTGCAAACACCCCAAAAGCTCCTATAAATGACAGCGCCGCTCCCATACAGATTCCCTGTACTGCTTTTAAAAACCGTCTTTTTATCAATGATTTGTCCTCCTGTATTCTCTGTAAATTCAGAAAAGCCGATGCAGACCCACTGCACCGGCTTCCCCTGCAGAGCTTCTTACACCCTCTGCCGTAGTCTCATTTTACTCTTTATTCTGTCTTCTGTCCAGCCATAATCATCATAATCTCATTGCTGCGGCTGACAAACTTTGTCATTCTCTCCGGAGAAAGGGCTCCGTGGGACAGGCTTGCAAGATCGTAAAGCTGCTCACAGATTGTGGACGTATTTTCGCCTTCCTTATTTTCAAGCACATACTTCACCAGAGGATGATTTGCATTGAGCACCAGAGTTTCTCCGGCTCCGCCGAACATACTCATGTCCATTCCGCCCATGTTGTACATTTTCATCATATCCTGCATTCTTCTTGTCTCTTCGGATACGGTAATCATGGAGGCAATGCCTGCGCTCTTCATCTTCTCAACCTTGATATCCAGCTTATCGTTGTTCAGGGCTTTCTTAAATACCTCTGTCAGCTCTTCAGAGGACTTCTTAAACTCTTCGTCATCCTCCTTTACCTCTTCCTTAAAGGCAGCATTCAGATCTGTATCAATACGCAGGAACTTAACGCCCTCTTTCTTCTGCTCCACATGGCTGATAAACGGATTATCAATAGCGGCCGGCATAATCACTGCATCGATTCCTTCCTCTTTAAAAAGGTTGATATACTGGCTCTGCTCCTTTTCGTCCGTTACATAGAAAATCGTATTTTCATGCTTTTCCTTATTCTCATCCAGGCAGTCCTGTAAGGTCAGATACTTGCCTTCCAGATTCTTATACAGGATATAGTCGCCCATCTTATCGGCAAACTTCTCATCCTTAATATAACCAAATTTGATAAACGGAGCAATATCATCCCAGTATTTTTCATAGGTTTCCCGGTCTGTTTTGCACATACCGGAAAGCTTGTCAGCTACCTTCTTTGTGATATAATCCGAAATCTTCTTTACAAAACCGTCATTCTGCAAAGCACTTCTGGATACATTTAACGGAAGGTCCGGGCAGTCGATTACACCCTTTAAAAGCATCAAAAACTCAGGAATTACTTCCTTAATATTATCTGCGATAAATACCTGATTGTTGTACAGCTTAATCGTTCCCTCGATGCTCTCATACTCCATGTTAATCTTGGGGAAGTACAGGATACCCTTTAAATTAAAGGGGTAATCCATATTCAGGTGAATCCAGAATAAGGGCTCCTTGTAATCCCTGAATACCTTGCGGTAGAAATCCTTATACTGCTCCTCTGTGCACTCATTCGGATGCTTATTCCACAGGGGATTGGTATCATTTAATGCCATAGGGCGTCTTAAAATCTTATATTTTTCTCTGGATGGCTCAACCTCTACCGTTTCCTTGGTGCCGTCCTCATTTTCCTTTTCCTCGGTCTTTGCAGGCTCGATCACCGTCTCAACTACTGTATCCTTATCGGTCAGCTCGTCCTTCTCAATGGTGTCATACTGAGGCTCCGCAGTTTCATTTTCAAGGAAAATGCTCACAGGCATAAACGCACAGTATTTTTCGATTACCTCTCTTGCCCGGTATTCGTTGGAAAATTCGGTGCTGTCCTCGTTAAGATATAAAACGATGGTGGTGCCGACCTCTGCCTTCTCACCTTCTGCCATCTCAAATTCAATACCGCCCTCGGACTCCCAGTGTACCGGCTTCGCATCCTTCTGATAGGATAAAGAATCGATCGTAACCTTATCTGCCACCATAAATGCAGAATAGAAGCCCAAACCGAAATGTCCGATAATCTGATCCTCATTCGCCTTATCCTTGTACTTCTCCATAAAATCCTGAACGCCGGAAAATGCAATCTGATTGATATATTTGTCAATCTCTTCCTCAGTCATACCAAGACCGTTGTCTCGGATCGTAATGGTCTTTTCATTGGGATTTACGCTGACCTGGATTTTATACTCCACCTCCTCAGGCTTCTCGTACTCTCCCATCAGCTCCAGCTTTTTAAGCTTGGTAATCGCGTCGCAGCCGTTGCTGATTAACTCGCGGTAAAAGATATCGTGGTCGGAATAAAGCCACTTTTTGATCACAGGGAAAATGTTCTCGCTGGTAATGGATAAACTGCCTTTCTTTGCCATAATATGCGCCTCTTTCTTATAATTTTTCTTTTCCGAAATTCATATGGTCTGGGACTGCCGGATTTTCTTTGGCAGATCCCTCTATTTTATCTGCTCACAAACTACATTGTAGTACCTCTTTGCAGAAATGTCAATAAAAATTAGCACTCATTTTAAATGAGTGCTAGCAAAACTGGGAGCTAATCAAAAACAGCCGCCACTTCTGCAAATGTGACGGCTGTCGTCTGTTTTCTGTATCAGGGAAGAAAATCCCGTATTTTTCTGCTTCTGGATGGATTTCTCAGCTTTCTTAAAGCAGCTGTCTCAATCTGGCGAATCCGTTCCCTTGTAACCTTAAAACGTTTCCCCACTTCCTCAAGGGTCATGGGATGGCCTGTCTCCAGTCCAAAACGCAGAATGATCACCTCGCGCTCCCTGGGATTTAACCCCTGAAGCATCTGGTCAATCTCTTCTCTTAAAAATACGCTTTCTGCCTTTTCCTCTGTAGATGCATTGGCATCGTCAGCCACAAAATCCCCCAGATTGGAGCCATCCTCATCACCTACCGGTGTTTCCAGAGATACCGTATCACCGGAAGACTGCATCAGCTCTGTCACCCGCTTTTCCGACATCCCCACTTCTTTTCCAATTTCTTCATTGGAAGGCTCTCTTCCCAGACGTACCGCAAGTGCTCTCTGAGCCCTGCGTACCCGGTTTACCGCCTCCACCATATGCACCGGAAGACGAATGGTTCTGGACTGATCTGCCAGCGCTCTGGTCACAGACTGCTTCACCCACCAGGTCGCATAGGTGCTGAGGCGGTATCCCTTTGTATAATCAAATTTTTCCACTGCCTTCATCAGGCCGATATTCCCCTCCTGAACCAGATCCAGAAAGCTCATTCCACGGCCTGTATACCGTTTCGCAATGCTGACCACCAGACGCAGATTTGCCTCCACCAGCTTCTGACCTGCCAGAACATCACCGGAAGCCTTGCGTTTGGCCAGGTCCTGCTCCTGCTCCTGAGTCAGAAGAGGAATTGACCCGATTTCCTTTAAATACTCCCGGATAGGGTCTGTACTGGCCACACCCTCCAGAAGCTGTTCGTGAGATTTTTCCTCATCGTCCTCGCTGTCATCTCCATGCGGAGAAAAATCCTCATCCTCTGATTCTTCCCTGCTCCAGCGGTATTTGCTGTGAATCAGCTCGGAAACTGTATCGCCGGAATCATCCTCTTCCTCTAAAAGAAGACCTTCATCTCCCGGTTCGTCTGCTTCTTCTCCGGCCTGAATCTGTATCCCCCGTTTTTCCAGCTTGGCATATACGGTTTCCATTTCCTCCGGTGTTACTGTTTCATCTGCCAGACAATCCAACACCTGAGTCATCTCCAGACGCTTGTCATGGGCCTGTGCCAGAGCCGTCAGTTCATCCAGTTTCATCATCAGCTTTGTCTTATCCATATTTGCTCCCCTCCCTGTTTTTAAAGAGCCTGTCCCTCAATCTTCCTTCTTTTCCTAGCTTACGCCTGTCTGCGTACAGGGAATCTGCCGGGTACGAAAAAACTCCCGCACAGACTCATCCCACTGGGCTTCCAGCGTTTTATCCATAGTAAAAAACTTCAATGAGGTTCCCGTAATACAGTATAATTCCCCTTCTTCATACCGGATATTCAGATACAGTCCCTGGATCTGTTCTCCATTTATGCCGGTTCCGCTTTTAGCTGCAAAACGTTCCGCATTTTCTGCCGGAAGCTGCAGTACAATCTTAAAACGCTCCGGCAGCTTTTTCCCCTTAATCAGAGAAAAACAAAAGGGGCGCAGCTGCTTCCAGGAAGAAAACTCCCCGATTTTCTGCTCCTCCCTCTCTTCCTCCGTATAATACCCGGACCGGATATGCCCATCCATGGTAAAGCTGTTATATGTAACAATATTTACCTCCCGTACCCAGAAGGAATCAAAATCCTCCTTTACAAAGAGTCGGGAAGTAAAGGACTTTACATCCTCAGCCTTTAATGCAATCATACTCTCTCTCCTGTGGGCCTGTTTATAATGTCTAAATTTTCCAAATCTTATTCAATTATACCTTTTCCGCCGGAAAACGTCAATCAGTTTAGGAGAGCTGTCGCACTTATTCTTCCAGATGGGCCAAGATATAAAATCAGCCCATGCTGCAGGCATCATACCTGAAACATGGGCTCACTCATGTAAAAAACCGCCACCAGAAGGGCTTATTTTACTTTTTTGCAAAACGGTTCATAAAGAAATCAGTAAAGGCAGCTAATTCATCGGCCTGTGACACATAAACATACAGTTTTTCATCTTCCAGCCAGTCATAGGCATTGATGCCAATATAGCCTTTTTTGTCCGGGTAGATGATAAAGGCGTCTGTAGGGTATTTATTCCGATATGCCTTCAGGATCTCAGCGCGGCGATAGTATGTAGGATCGCCGCAGCCGGAAAGATCAGGGACAGTTGGAACAACCACGATTGTCTGGCTTGCTTCGTTCCAGCCCACAATTAAATTTCCGATTTTTGTTTTGCTTCCATGAACAAAACCATAATTGAAACGGCTTACATCCTCAGTATATCCAAAAATCAGCCTGTAATCCTCTCCTCCCTCTACGGCCTGATTAAACAGCATACGCATTTTCTTAGCATTTGCATTGCTCTTTTCCATGTCAATTTCAGGTCCCTTAAATAATTTCCCAAAAAACCCCATAATCTTTTTCCTCCTGAATCTTTTATATATTATGCTCCTTTTTCAGCTTCTCCAGAGCGTCCACTATGGCATCAAGCTGAAAATCAACGGTTTCATCGGCGGCCTCCGGAACAAACAAAGGGAGCGTATCCGGAATTGCTCTGCGTACAACCATCACGGCCAGGCACAGATTTGTAAACAGATTGATCCTTTCCACGCTTGCCTTTATCCCAAAATTTTCCAGTATTTGCCCGAAAAGGCAGCGCTGCCTGTGGCGGAACACCTGATAGCTTTCCTTTGACAGATGCCTGAAAATAAGCTGCTGTTCTTCAATTGTTAAAACAGCGATGCCGTTTTTTTCTCCATAGCAGCAGGTATATAAAAAATATCTGACCGCACTGCGCCAGCTCAGCGCCGGGTCTGCCATCAGCTTTTTCACATACGCAATGATTTTAGGCTGCTGTAAATATAATATTTCCACAATCAAATCTTCTTTGGCTGCGAAAAAGGAATAGAAAAACGTACGCGATATCCCGACTCTTTTATATATTTGTTCTACAGTTGTATGCTGTATCCCCTGCTTTGCCATCAGTTCAAGTCCTGCTTCAACAAGCTCCCTCCTGATACGCTCCTTCTCTTCCTCCGAATAGGCCACCCTTGGCATATCATATCCCCCCGGAAAATAAAAACATTTTTTATAATTTGTTTTTATTTTATCACTTCAGACAGGAAAATACAATAGAAAAAAACGCCGCCTCATTACAAAGCAGCGTTTTTATGCGTCCTGTCTTTTATTCCCAATTCATCCTTCCATACCGCAGTGTCATCTCCCGAATCTGCCCGGAAAGTTCTTTTGTCAGATCCTCCGGCATCAAACGCCATCTCCAGTTAATGCCCACTGTAGAAGGCCGGTTGATCCTTGCCTCATTTCCAAGCCCCATATAATCCTGAATCGGAACGATGCACAGTTTCGCCCTGCTCCGCATAATCAGACTGATAAAGGACTGGCCCAGATATTTCTCAGGCGTTGCCTGATCGCAGAGGTAAGCTCTGGCAAGCTGCTGTTCCTCACGCGTAATGCTTCTCCACCATCCAGCCAGCGTTTCGTTGTCGTGGGTTCCCGTATATGCTACGGAATTTTCCGTATAGTTGTGCGGCAGATAGTCATTGGCACAGCCGGAATCTCTGGAATCAAAGGCAAATTCCAGAACCTTCATACCCGGAAATCCGCTTTCCTTTACCAGCTGCCGTACGGAATCTGTCACATATCCCAGATCCTCCGCTATTACCTCTTTTTCTCCAAGACGTTCCTTCACCTTCTGAAAAAGTTCAATTCCCGGGCCCTTTTCCCAGTGTCCGGATACGGCTGTTTCAGCGTTGGCCGGAATAGAAAAATATTCGTCAAAGCCTCTGAAATGGTCGATCCGAACCACATCATACAGGCGGAAAACGTAACTCAGCCGGGAAATCCACCATTCATAGCCTGTATTCTTATGGTATTCCCAACGATACAGAGGATTGCCCCAGAGCTGTCCTGAGGCAGAAAAACCATCCGGTGGACATCCTGCCACTGCCGTGAGCCGGTTCTCCCGATCCAGCTGAAAAAGTTCCGGATGCGCCCAGGTATCAGCACTGTCCATGGCAACATAGATCGGAATATCTCCGATCAGGCGAATCCCGTTTTTATTCGCATAAGCCTTCAGCTTCATCCACTGTTCATAAAACTTATACTGCATATACTGCTGAAATTCAATATCAAAATACAGCTCTCTGCGATAATAGTCCATGGCATTGCTCCAACGGAGGCGGATATCCTCTGCCCACTCTGTCCACGGAATCCCTCCAAAGCGGTCCTTTACAGCCATAAAGAGGCTGTAATCGGAAAGCCACCAGCTGTTTTCCTCCACAAAACGCCTGTAGGCTTCATTTTCACCGATACGGCTGCGTTCATAGGCTTTTCTCAGCAGGCTGTAACGGCCTTTATATATTTTATCATAATCTACACCGGATGGATCAGTTCCAAAATCTGCCCTGCCGCACTCCTTTTCCGTCAGCACGCCTTCCTCAACCAGATCCTCCAGACTGATAAAATATGGATTTCCCGCAAAGGTAGAAAAGGACTGATAGGGGGAATCTCCATAACTGGTAGGTCCCAGAGGAAGAATCTGCCAAAAGCTCTGTCCCGCAGCCTTCAGCCAGTCCACAAACTCATATGCGCTCTTTGAAAAACAGCCTATGCCGTACTCAGACGGCAGACTGGTCACTGGCAGCAATATTCCTGCTGATCGTTTCATCCTTTATCTTCCTCCGTTTCTATCATCACGCCCCGGTGATCTGATACCACAGGGCCATTGAGTCCATTACAGACAACCCGGCTGTAAGCCACCGGAACCTGTTGTCTGGAAAACAGATAGTCCAGACGCATTCCCTGAATATCCTGTATTCCGGCAGCAGCCTCTTCCCTGTTTCTCCAACCGTCGATAAAACAGCCTGCCGTAATACCGTCATCTCTCTCCTTTGCCATACAATAGCTGTCCTGCCAGCCATTTCGGCATATATATCCGTAGCCCTGGTCCAACCGATCTGCCGGACTGTTAAAATCTCCCAGCAGCCATACCTGCCTGTCTGCTTTTCCCGTTTTTTTCAGTACATGATTCAGGCGGTCCATCTGCGCCTGAAACGGCTCCTCTTTATCATCCCACCAGCCCATATGCACCGTGTAAAACCAGCTGTCACCATGAGCCTCCGTGCGGATTCCCAAAATCTTTCTTGTCTTCCAGTTGGCATATTCCCGTGTCCGGCTGATAAAAAAGGAGTCCGTTTCCAAAACAGGACTGAGGCTAAAAAGGGCCAGCCCTTCATCATACCGGCCGTAGCCCAGCTTCACGCCAATCCAGGTCCAGTTATACGACAGGCCCAGCCGGTTCAGGCAGACTGCCAGTGCAGCCGCATAATTTCCTTTGCGGACTGCCCCGGAAAAATCCTTGCATCGAACAAAACCTTTTAGGCCCTGATCTGGAAGCGCCTCCTCTTCTGTCAGCTGGTTCACCTCCTGAAGGGCAAAGATCTCCGGCCTTTCTGCGGCAATCAGTCCGGCAAATTCTTCTGTTTTTTTCTCTTGATCCGGCTCAAGCAGACTATGTGTATTGAGCGTCAGCAATTTCATCCCGCCCCACCTCTTTCCTATTACAATATGTCATTAATATCTGATTTAAGCACATCTGCCCTTGGTCCATAAACCGCCTGAATGCCATTATCCCTGCGGATCAGCCCCAAAGCCCCCTCTGCCTTCCATGCCGGAAGCTCTGCCACCAGAGACAGATCCTTTACAGTCACCCTCAGCCTTGTCATACAGGCATCTACCAGAATAATATTTTCCCGCCCTCCCAAAAGGGAAATAATACGCTCTGCCTGTGAATCTGCGCCTGTACTGCAAGCCGCACCCTTCTCTGTTTTGAAAGGAGGATTCTCTTCCTCACCCCCCTCATCCGTATAATTTCCCAGACGTCCCGGGGTTGCAAAACGAAGCCGCCCAATCATATAATAAGCAGTAATATAGCCAACTGCAAAAAATACAATGACGCAGATTACAAAATGGATCAGATCCCCGCTGAGACCGGCTTTTAAAGACATGGGAATCCGTGTGATAAACTCCAGATTTCCAAAGGAATGGAGCCGCAGGTCAATGATGCCTGCCATTGCGAAGGCGCAGCCCTGAAGAACTGCGTAAACCACATATAACGGCAGGGCGCAGAACATGAACATAAATTCCAGAGGCTCTGTAACGCCTGTAAGGAATACGGCCAGTACCGTAGAATAAAACATAGAGCGGTAATTTCGCTTCCTGTCAGGTTCTACCCTGCGGTACATAGCAAGGGCGATTCCCAGCAAAAGCCCTGTAGCGCCAATCATCTGCCCTACCTTAAACCGGGCCGGAGTCACTGTATTCAAAAGACCAGCATAGGAAGCCATATCTCCCGCATCTTTAAAATTAATCAGATCCGTTACCCATGCAAGCCAGAGAGGATCTTGTCCGAACACCTGCATTCCTGCATTTACACCTGTCGCAATGGTATAAGTTCCGCCAAAAGAAGTGTAATTCATGGGAATCGTCAGCATATGATGCAGGCCAAAGGGCAGCAGCAGACGTTCCAGTGTTCCATAGATAAAGGGAGCCAGCACCGGAGAAGCAGAAGAGGAATTGGCAATCCATACTCCAAAAGCGTTAATTCCTGACTGAACTACCGGCCATACAAAAGCAAGTGCCAGAGAAATAATCACCGACCATGCAATGCATACCATGGGAACAAAACGCTTTCCATTAAAAAATGCCAG
Source organism: uncultured Clostridiaceae bacterium (assembly GCA_958441075.1). Taxonomy (GTDB): domain Bacteria; phylum Bacillota; class Clostridia; order Lachnospirales; family Lachnospiraceae; genus Enterocloster. The sequence continues at coordinate 12,843 of CAUCBQ010000041.1, forward strand.
TGCATCCGGAAGCTTCCTGTAATTATAATACTTGTTGTAAATAATACCGCCTGCAAAACCGGAAATAATTCCTACAAATACCCCCATATTTAAAGCAGGCGCTCCAAGAACAGAGGTGAAATATCCTTTTACAAGAATTTCCTGTCCAAACAGTGTATGTGCCACTGCCTCCGGGTCATTCAGCATTGCCGAAGTGACGCCGAAAATGGAGCCTGTAATCTGATTAATCAGAATAAATGAGATCAGTGCTGCAAATGCCCCTCCTGCCCTGTCCTTGGCCCACGAGCCTCCGATGGCTGCCGCAAATAAAATATGCAGGTTATTGATGACAGCCCAGCCGATGTTTTCCATGGTGCTTCCTATGGTCATCACAATGCCCAGCCCGCCGCCGGCCATCTGCACCAGCTTTCCCAGACTGATCATAAGGCCTGCAGCCGGCATAACTGCAATGACGGTCATTAGAACCTTTCCCAGCTTCTGGAGAAAATCAAAATTAATCTTACCCGTAAGCTTCCTGTTCTTACATTCCATTGTGTAATTCCCCCTTGTTTTCTTTTATCTGAATTCACACCGCGCCTGCACCAAATTTATTTGCATTACATTTGCGCAACTCCCTCCGGTCACACCTTTTGTATTCTCCCGTTTTTTACAAATTTTATGTATAACCCTTTCATGCTCGCATGTGTATTTTGCATTATTTTATGCAACCGCTTGCATTAAATATAGTCCCATCGGAGCTGATTTGCAAGGATATTTTTACCGTTTTTATTTTTTCTACGTTTGTTACAAAGACACAGCTCTGTTTTTATGCAAAATCCCCATAAGCATTCCTTCTGATCCTGTCTTTCTTTTATTTGCATTGTTTTGCATCAAATTGCATATCATTTGCATTGACTTTACCCGCTCCCTAATGGTATTATACAATTAAAAAACACGGGGGTTTTTCCATGGCTGTAACTATCAAGGATGTGGCCGCGCTGGCAGGCGTATCTCCATCCACCGTTTCCAGAACCTGCAAAAACAATCCATCCATCAGTGATGAAACAAAAAACAAAGTACGCAAGGCCATGGCCCAGCTGGGATACGAACCCAATTTTCAGGCCAGCAACCTGGCTTCCCAGAATACCCGGACCATCGGCATCATTCTCCCTGTATCTGCCAGAGAGGTTTATGAAAATTCTTTCTATCTGGAGGCTATCCGCGGAATCAGCCAGTTCTGCAACCAGCGCCAGTACATCAACACTGTAGTAACGGGTCAGGATGAAGAAGAAGTTTTGCAGGCTGTCCGCTCCATGACACGCAGCGGGCAGGCCGACGGCTTTATTGTACTGTATTCCAAACAAAAAGATCCTGTAATTGATTACCTCTACAACGAAGGCCTTCTCTATGTGCTCATAGGAAAAGCCTATCAGTTTGCCAACCAGACTATCTATATTGACAATGATAACCTGTTGGCCGGCCAGGAAGCCACAGAATACCTTTACCGGCTGGGCCATCAAAAAATCGCTTATCTCGGCGCAGATAATTCCCTGATGTTCTCCGCAGACCGAAGATCC